>PKCY01000122.1 GCA_002862985.1 Haliea sp. | reverse complement strand
CGATATTCCCGAAGCTCTCGCCAATAGCGTAGAAATTGCGCGGCGTTGCAATGTCATATTGGAGTTGGGCAAGCCCTACCTGCCGGATTACCCGGTACCGAAGGGGCTGACTATGGATGAGTTCTTCCGGCAGCAATCCCACGAGGGCCTGGATAAACGTCTGCATAGTCTGTTTGATAGTAGCGCGGAGGATTTTCCGCTGAAGCAACAGACCTATCGCGACCGTCTGGAGTTTGAGCTGGAGACTATTATCCAGATGGGCTTCCCGGGCTACTTTCTCATCGTTATGGATTTTATCCGCTGGGCCAAAATGAATGATATTCCCGTGGGGCCTGGGCGCGGCTCTGGAGCAGGGTCCGTGGTGGCCTATGCACTGCAAATTACCGATCTTGACCCACTGGCATATGACCTGCTGTTTGAGCGTTTTCTGAATCCCGAGCGGGTTTCCATGCCCGACTTTGATGTGGATTTCTGTATGGAGAAGCGCGACTTAGTGATTGACTACGTCGCTGATACATACGGTAGGGAGGCCGTGTCCCAGATCATCACCTTTGGCACTATGGCCGCTAAGGCAGTTGTGCGCGACGTCGCTCGGGTGCAGGGCAAGTCCTATGGCCTGGCGGATAAACTGTCAAAGATGATTCCCTTTGAAGTGGGTATGACTCTGTCCAAGGCACTGGATCAGGAGGAACCCCTGCGGGAGTTTTTGCAGGAGGATAATCAGGCCCAGGAAATCTGGGATATGGCCGAACAGTTGGAAGGGGTCGTGCGCAATGTCGGTAAACACGCAGGCGGGGTAGTTATCGCGCCCTCCAAGCTCACTGATTTTGCGCCCTTATTCTGTGATGAAAGCGGTTCCGGTCTCGTCACCCAGTTTGACAAGGGTGATGTGGAGGATGCCGGTTTGGTGAAGTTTGACTTCCTCGGCCTGCGTACTCTAACGATCATCGACTGGGCGGTGAAAATGATCAACCCCGCACGGAAGAGAGCGGGAGAGTTGCCACTGGATATCATGCAGATCCCACTAGACGACACGCCCAGTTTTGAACTCCTCAGGTCCGGTGAGACCACCGCCGTGTTTCAGCTGGAATCTCGCGGTATGAAGGAGCTGATCGAGCGACTACAACCGGACTGCTTTGAGGACATTGTGGCTCTGTTGGCGCTATTTCGACCCGGCCCACTGCAATCGGGAATGGTGGATAACTTTGTCAACCGCAAGCAGGGCCGTGAAAAACTGTCCTACCCGGATGCCCAGTACCAGCACGAGTGGTTAAAGCCCATTCTGCAACCGACCTACGGCATTATTCTCTACCAGGAACAGGTGATGCAGATTGCCCAGGTCCTGGCAGGGTATACCCTGGGCGGTGCTGATGTGTTGCGCCGCGCAATGGGGAAAAAAGATCCCAAGGAGATGGCCCGGCAGCGGGAAATATTCGAAACCGGAGCCAATGATAAAGGCGTGGATGGAAATCTGGCGATCAAGATTTTCGACCTGGTGGAAAAGTTTGCCGGCTACGGCTTTAACAAATCGCACTCGGCCGCATATGCCCTTGTGTCTTATCAGACTGCCTGGCTGAAGGCCCGGTATCCAGCGTATTTTATGGCGGCGGTGATGAGCTCAGAGCTCGATAACACCGATAAGATTGTTGTGTTTGTGGACGAGTGCAAGCGCATGAAGCTGTCACTTAAGCTGCCCGATGTTAACGAGGGTCAGTATATGTTCACGGTGAATGTCCAGGGTGAAATCATCTATGGTCTGGGCGCTATCAAGGGCCTGGGAGAGGGGCCTGTAGATTGTATCCTTCATGCGCGCAATGAGGGCGGGCCATTTGTCGATTTGTTTGATTTCTGCGCGCGTACCGATCCGCGAAAAGTGAATCGTCGTGCCCTCGACGCGGTGATTCGTTCCGGTGCATTGGATTCATTGAATGTGGATCGCTGGATTCTGATGGCGGCGTTGGATGACGCCTTAAAGGCTGCCGAGCAGAGCGCTAGCAATCGCGACAGCGGTATCGACGATCTATTTGGGGAAGTGGTTCCCAGCGAGCACAATGGGAGTGGCGACGTCTTTGCTGCATTTCGCAGTGTTCGTCCATGGTCGGATAAGGAGCGCCTGCGTGGTGAAAGAGATACCCTGGGGCTTTACATTACCGGACACCCCATTGATGAGTATCGGGAGGAAGTGCGCAAGTTCGCACCGAACCGCATCGCTGATCTTTCACCGGACAGTTATGGTAGCCCTGGCAATCAGGTCATCGTTGGACTCATCATGGCAACGCGTACTATGAACAGTCGGCGTGGCACGATGGCGGTGATGACCCTGGATGACAGTAGTGCTCAGGTCGAGGTAACCTTGTTTTCTGAGGCGTATCTGGAATTCCGGGACCTACTGGTGAAGGACACCATTGTGATCGCTGAGGGCCGGATTTCCGTGGATGACAAGACCGGTAGATTGGCGATGCGGGCTAACGGTATGCGGAGCCTGGTGGCTGCCCGTGAAAGCAGTGTGTCGGATCTTACTATTGAAATCAGTGCAGAAACGGCCGACGAGCAGTTTGTCGAGCAGCTGGAGAAGATACTGGCTGGCTTTGGAGGCGGTAGTTGCCCTGTCTCGCTGATATACAGGCAACCGCGCAACTCGGCGCGGATACGGCTGGGAGCGCGCTGGCAGGTCGTACCCAGCGATGAATTACTACAGGAATTGCGTGACGTCGTGGGTGCCGAAAAGGTTGCCCTTCAGTATCACTGAGTCCACGATTATTTTAACCCACCAAAATTGGAGAGATTGACGATGTTACTGAAAGATAAGGTAGTTATAGTGTCGGGAATCGGCCCCGGCCTAGGACAGGAATTGTCCACGCTCGCCGCCAAAGAGGGCGCAAAAGCGGTCGTGCTTGCGGCCCGTACTGCGGCAAAACTGGACTCAGCGGAGCAGGAGATAGTTGACCTGGGTCTTGGGACTAAAGTTCTTAAAGTGACCACGGACATTTCCGATGAAGCTCAGTGCAAGGTACTGGCGGATAGTACCGTGGCCGAGTTTGGGCGCATCGACGTTTTGTTTAACAGCGCCTACGACCCGGGGAGCTTTGAGCCCATAGAGGAAGCCAGCATGGACGGTTGGCGGCGGGCGATGGACGTCAATTTTTTCGGAACTATGCACCTTACGAAAGCATGCGTCGTGCATATGAAAGACAGTGGCGGCGGAGCCATCGTGATGATTGCCACGATGGTGGAACACAAGCCTCTGGCGACACAGGGCGGCTATGGCGCCTCTAAATCGGCTCTTCGCTGCGCCACCAAGCACCTGGCACTGGAACTGGGAAAGTACAATATCCGCGTCAATAGCTGTCACATGGGGTGGATGTGGGGTCCGAGTGTGGAGGGCTATTTTTCCTGGCAGGCACAAAAAACGGGTAAGAGCCAGGAAGAGCTGATTAGTGAAGTCACTCGGAGTATCCCCTTGGGCGTAATTCCCGATGATGGGGAATGTGCCAAAGCAGCGCTCTTTTTCGGTTCTGATTATGCGCAGGTGGTGACGGGTGCTGCTCTGGATGTTAATGGTGGCGAATACATGCCGGTTTGATCAGTTTATGCAATGAATGGAGTACTAACAGTATGACCGATACGGACGAAATTGAAGCGGCGGTATTTCGCCGCCTGCTGGAACATCTTGATACTCATAAAGACGTTCAGAATATCGAGCTGATGAACCTGGCGGGCTTCTGCCGGAATTGTCTGTCCAAATGGTACCTGGCGGCTGCTCAAGACGCCGGGCGGGAATTGGATTACGACCAGGCCAGAGAGCGGGTGTATGGCATGCCTTATGAGCAATGGAAGGAGAAATACCAGACGCCGGCGACCGCTGAGCAGCTGGGCGCCTTCGGTGAAAAGTAAAGTGAAATCAGCGTTTACAGCGGGCCGTAGGGCAGATAGCGGTTGTCGTTGACCGTTCGCAGCCACTGCAACAGCGGTTTATCCAGACGCTCGCCTCGCTGACGTAACATCTTTGCCAGCGGAATGACGGGAGAGTCTGCCCCCGCTTCCCATCCCGGAAGATTCTCTGCCACGGCAAAAAAACGGATGAGGTGCAACAGGTCTTCCTCGGAAAGAGAAACGGCTGCGTCTCGCCACTCCTTGTGGTCTACGTGCATCAGGCCGGCGAGGCGCTGCTTGTCTGCCTCGTCCAGCAAACGTTCCAGCTGCGCTAACTGATCTTCCTTGTCGTACTCTATCAGTTGGCGGAGAAGAGTGGGTTGCAACAGGGATGTGTTGCCTGTCGGGTGGGCTTTTGGATCCCAGGTGCCAAGTGACATAGTGTTTGCCAGCGGGTTAAAGTTACAGTGTACTGTAATTTACAGGTTGAGTGAAAAGCCTCCCACCGGCAGTGAGGGGTATCGTCGGGTACAGGTAATTATGAATCGCCACCGATCATGTCCTTAAAATACTTGTACCGGCTGGTGTAGGGTTCTAACGCCTCATCACCAATACGTTGCAGCTCCTGTGACAGAGACTTCCACGAGGTGTGTCTGGTTGTGTCGCTATCAGCGATTTTTTTACTCAGCTCTTCGATACCTTCACCGATGGCCGTGGCGCTTTCGATGGTAGCCTGTACCAGGAACATTTCCGCCATGACCAGATCGTTTACGGTGCGGCGAATGCGGCCGCTGGGAGCTTTCTGTGCTTGCATGGTAATACCTCCTGTACAACGTGATGCGCTCCTATAGCGCTGCGGGTCTCCGAGTCCGAAACGTCGGCGCACCGATAGGGTGCAAGCGGGACTAAAATCGACTTGCCAGAGTGCAAGTCTGCTTAAACCGCGCCAGGTTTGGGCTCTTGGGTAAACACGCAGCAATCTCCGTGCCAACGCGGCGCTATCATAGCGGGTTTTTATGACAGCGCAATGATGGGGTGGGGGTAAAGCTAGTGAATTTTGCGCAAAAGATGCGGTGTTGGCGTACGATGGGAGTCTTCGTTCTTTGTGTCTGGGCTCAACCATCTGTGCGCCTCGGCGATATCTTGAGGATTTTCCTGCTTGTACTGTAGCCGCAATGCATCTACCTTTTCGAGATAGTCGTCTATCGAGTCGCGATCCAGTCGAGTTGGCTGAAGAGAAGAATTACATGGTCCGGACAGGCAGGTAAGTATTTCCGTTCCCGCTCTAAGGGTATAGTGAACGCCATCACGGAATAGCCGTTGCGGAGTCTCGATCGCTTCAAGTACCAGTAGTGGATTGTCCTCCAATCCATAGATTTCCGAGTCCGTCTTGCGGGCAGTAATGCTTTCGACCAGATCGCGTTGCCAAAGGAGATATTGGTCCCATGTGCCAGCTAGTTCCAGTGAATGCATTAACAAGCCCTGCAGTGGCGAAATCAAGACAATCACTTTAATCCCGTGGGCATCGGTGAAGTCAAGCAAGTCCAGCAATTCATCAAGCACGAGTCGATCAGATTTGTGCGCGATTTCCGCGTTGTACATCAGGCGGGTCAATGTGGCATAACGCTGATAGGCTGGAACCAGTGTGTTTTGGCTCAGATCCCATGTGCCGTCTTCCCGATATTCTCGTTGACTGCGACCCGTTCCAAGCGAGAGACGCAGGGAGTCCATTATTGCATCGAGGGAAAATAGACTGCGCCAGTGATCCCCGATTCGCTGAGAGCGGTGCTGTAGGTGTTGCCGCAGACTAGGGGCAACAGATCGATAGCGGTCAGGCTCATTAAGCACCATAGTTTCAGAAGCACCTTCTCGAAACATTCCGTAATCTACGCCAATCACAATCAATTTTAGTGGACTAATCGCTTGGGCATGCTCTGCCATCTGACGTACTTCCTTCAGCGTGGCGCCCGCTAATGAAGCATTGTAAGCAACTCCGTCGATACTTTGCAGGGCTCGTGGCGGGAGAGCGGCAGCTCGTGAGCTCCCGAGTATTAATATGCTGGGTTTCACTTCCTCAATGGCATACGGTTTGTGCAGGCGTAGCTTGTAGAATAAGTCAACTGAAGTCTGTTGGCTTAGCCCGGGAATTGTCGGAAACAATTTGTAAGGATCGACAATAAAACAGAACAAGACGATGCAGGCTGAGGCCAAAAACAGAGTTGCGAACGATATGGCTGAATAACTTTGCGGCATAAAAATCCTAGAATCCCGAGGCTGCCAAAGCGCTCGCTCAAGCCTACTCTCAGAGAAACTGTACCCTACCGAATAAGCACAAACAAAGATATACTTCCAGATTGAACTCCCTGTCAAATAAGTAGCCGGGATCAACTCGGCCAATCTATGTTATTTAATTCTATTGAATTTCTGTTTTTTTTCTTGCCAGTTGTTTTGGCGGGGTTTCTGCTTCTGCAGAAATTGGGAAATATTCGTTTGGTGATGCTCTGGCTGGTTGGCTGTTCTCTATTCTTTTATGCGTGGTGGAATCCGGTTTATGTACTTTTGCTGATTTTTTCGGCATGCGTAAATTTTTCTATTGGCAAGCTACTCGTCAGAGGCGGCAAGGAGAAAGGCCTTAATATTCTCGTGTTTGGTGTGTTGTTTAATCTCGGTCTATTAGGATATTTCAAATACGCAAATTTCTTTCTGGAAAATATTCGTGTAGTTATGGATTGGAGTTTCAATTTCGAATATATTATTTTGCCACTCGCGATATCTTTTTACACGTTTCAGCAAATTACCTATTTGGTCGATACTCGCAGAGGTCTTGCGGATTCTCATGGGTTCCTTGAATACAGTTTATTCGTATGTTTTTTCCCGCAACTGATTGCCGGTCCTATTGTTCATCACAAAGAAATATTCTCCCAGTTCAATAAGCTTGTTGACCGCTCGATGGTCCGCACTAATTTGAGGGTCGGCCTATCCATTTTTACTGTCGGTCTTTTCAAAAAAGTTGTTATCGCGGACAGTTTTTCGCAGTTTTCAACGCCAGTTTTCGAATTGGCATCACAGGGCGGCTCACTTTATACGCTGGACGCGCTTGCTGGAACATTCAGTTATGCGTTTCAACTCTATTTTGATTTTTCTGGATACAGTGACATGGCGATTGGTCTTGCGTGTTTGTTCGGAATTAAGCTTCCGGTCAATTTTTTCTCACCCTATCGAGCCCTGAATATCAGCGATTTCTGGCGTATGTGGCATGCTACCCTCTCTCGATTTCTCCGAGACTACGTATACTCTCCCCTTGGTGGATTTTTTTGCAGTCCGGCGAGGCAAAGATTCAATCTATTCGCGACCATGTTTATCGGTGGAATTTGGCATGGGGCTGGATGGACTTTTATCGTATACGGTCTGTGTCATGGTAGTTACGTAGTAATACATCAGCTCTGGCGTATTAAGGTTTCCGGACCATTGAATTTGGTCGGCAGGCGGGATTACAAAGCGGCGGCGCAGGTGGTTACGTTTCTTGTGGTAGCCATGACTCTGGTAGTCTTTCGTGCGGATTCCATTGTTTCCGCTGGTGATATCTACAGCGCAATGTTTGATTGGAACGGATTGCAGTTTGCGACAGGATATGCAGCAAAACTGCAGCACAATAAAACACTGGAGCTTGCATCAATGCTTTTCGGTCAGGGCTACGCCGCTAGTGTGGTGTTCATTCTTTTGGTTATGGCTCTGGCAGTCTGCTGGTTCTTGCCCAGTACTTACCAGCTGTTTCGACACTGTGATGTTGTAATTGACAGGCCCCTGGCCGGGCGGGAACCGGTTATTAGTTTGAATTGGAAGGCCACTGCGGTCTGGGGTGTTTTTATTGGGATTCTTGCGGTTTCTGCACTTGTAAACCTAACGCAGGTCAGTGAGTTTCTGTACTTCCAGTTTTAGCCTTTTAGGAGGGTTTTTGTGCTGTTATAATGCCGTAGCCGAGTATGTCTTGTTTCCAAAACTGCGCCAGTACATCGCAGGACAAGACGAATTTCTCCCAGGCACGTTCACCGATCAGTTCGCAAACACTATCCCGGTTTTCAGTTGCATTTTTTCGCCACTGGAAAAATGTGGGAAATGTTGGTTCAGATATATCCGTCTCAGTGAGCACAGAGAGTCCTTGAAGCTCAAATTCCTGTCTGTAGAAGCGCAGTGGTTCCATAATTGCGCGACCGAAGACATCTCGAAGAAGCAGAAATTCGTCTCGATACTGAATAACTTCTTCTAGAGCGAGCTTACGTTTTAAGATGATGTCGCACAGTATCACGCGTCCGCCGGGGCGAAGTACACGCGCGCACTCCGAGAGAAGGGCCGGTTTATTCTGCATCAAATGTGAGGATTCCATCACCCACACCCGATCGAATGAAATGTCATCGAACGCCATGGCAGTGCCGTCGCCGTCACAGAAGTGAGTGAGGTCGAGTTGGCGGCTTTTGGCTGCAAGCGCCTGGGCTCGCTCAACACATTCGGTGCTTGGCGAAATACCAGTGACGCTCGCAGAGTACTCAGCCGCCATTCGACAGGCGGCTTTGCCGGTTCCGCAACCAACATCTAGCACCTGCATGCCTGCTTCCAGGTCAGCCAATTTCAGCATTTGGTTGGTGAGCTCATCTGTCGCGTCGACCAGGGGTTCGGTGCCACTATGAAAGTAACCGTAATGGAGATCTTCCTCTAGTAACTTACCCCAGGCGCCCACAACAGTATCGTAGTGTTGCACTGGTTCGCTGCCCGGGGATACTGGAGATATCGGTACATCGCCCATCAGCAGCTAATTCCACCATCAACTACCAACACCTGACCGGTAATGAAACCGGCTTCCTCACTGGCGAGAAAGTGAACTGCGCCTGCCACGTCTTCCGCTGAGCCCATTCGTCCCATGGGGGTGCGACCGACGATCTGACGCATCTGTCTTTCGCCAAGCTCCTCTGTCATTTCCGTGGTGAGGTATCCCGGGGCGACAGAGTTTACGGTAATATTCCGGGTTCCAAGTTCTCTGGCAAGTGAGCGCGTAAAGCCATCCAGGCCCGCTTTGGTGGCACTGTAGACAGATAGACCACGGTATCCCGAAAGACCCACAATCGAGGAAATGTTGATGATACGTCCGCTGCCAAGGGATAGCATCGGGCGGCAGACGAGACGGGTTAAATAGAATGTACCTTTAAGATTTGTGTCAATCAGGCGGTCGATGTCATCGTCGTCAGCGAGGGCAAGCACGGAGGTATGTGCTACGCCGGCATTGTTGACGAGTATATTGATATCACCAAGCTTCCGCTGAACATCTTGCACGTACTGTTTGCACGCTGGCTTATCTCCCAGGCTCAAAGCCTGAAAATAGAAATTTTCGCCGTATTCGTTCTCCCAGTCGGTTGTTCTTTCGGTGGGGGTACGACTGAAGGTAGCGACTTTGAATCCGCGCTTGAGGAAGCTATCCACCAGGCCGGCGCCCAGGCCTTTGCTGCCGCCACTTATCAGCACTACATCCATTGTGAGCCCTATTGCCTTTTTAGCTTTAAGTTATTGGTCTCAATTGTATCAACAAAATTGATGCTTCGTGGTCGAGCGTGCCGAGTCAGCCTCAGGCAGGCTTCACGAATTGATTCCTCGACATCATGTTCGGAGTAGTTGTCGTTGGCAACCACTTCTACAGCAACAATTTCCCCTACGACTGGATTTTCCTGCCCAAATGCCCGTACCAGTTTTACACCGGACAGAGCGGAAATAATGTTCTCCACCTCCAATGGGTGCACTTTAACGCCGCCAACGTTGATAGTTTCTGAACGCCGACCCATAAAAAGAATCCGGTCATCCTCGACTCTCACCAGATCGCCAGTTGCAAGCCAGCCCTCCGTATTTTTTTTGAGGATTTCGTTTGCGCCTGCGTAGCCCCGCATACCATGAGCACTTTTGATATAAAGTTCGTCCTCTACTACTTTAAACTGAACCTCTGAACCTTCATCCCGATGCAATACCGATATAGGTAAACCAGGACGCATATCGCTCACAGAGACACAGGAACCGGCTTCGGTGGACGCATAAATGTGCACTATGCGAGCTTTGGGAAATTTATGCTGAAGTTGTTCCAGTAAATAAGAGGAAACAGGTTCACTACCTAACGTAATATGCTTCAGGTTCAATCTGTGGTCTGTTTCGGGCAGGGTTGCCAGAGCGTAGCGCCAGAATGTTGGTGTTGAGCTGACGTGGGTGACAGAAAATTCCAGCATGGTCTGCAATGCCTGGGCAACCCGCTTGGATCGCGACATCACTAAAGTACTGCCGTTTTCCAGAACATGAACTAACATCTGCAGTCCGGCAAAATGATTCAGACGGTAGGCCAGTAGCCAGCGTTCATCCTGTGGAGCATGTCTTTCATTTACCTGGGCAAATAGATCCGCCCACGTATAGCGTGCACATTTCGGATCACCGGTAGTGCCTGAGGTTAAAATCAGAATTTCACCGTCGATATATTCTTGAATTGGCTCGGCGTAGGCCAACTCTTCAAGCGCTTCCATATCCAAAAACGTTGCGGGAAGTTCGACTTCAGGCACTGAGTCACTGATGATGACATCTACGTTATATCGCGTAAGGAGACTGGGTAGCTGTTGGTAGGCGAAATCCCGATTTAACATCAGGAGAGACTTGCCGCTCATGCCCGCAGCCAACATGACAGCGACCAGCTCGGTTGAATCCGCCATATAGCAGGCAAGGCGGCTGCCTTTTAAATTCCGGAGCCCGCTGGCGAGCTTACGGCAATGTTCAAAGAAATCTGCATAGTTGCTCGCACTATTAGGACTTAGCAGAAAGGGTCTTTCGGGGCACCGCTCGAGCTTGTCACTAAATCGGGCCGCGATCACTTTCAGGTGTCACCGTAGAAACTGATAATATCACTGACCGTGCGAGGCATGATTTTACTGGTATAGGGATCGTTGCCATAGGCTTTTTCCAACATGGCTGATAGTTCGGCGACACAGAGAGAATCTAGGCCAATACCGTCATCATATAAATCGGAGGACATCGCAACTTCAGCCTCTGGCATTGCCTGATGCTTGAGAATGGTCTTGATCATTTCAATGACTTCTAGTTCTTTGCTCAACTCTAAAACTCCTTAGTGCAGGTCTTCCTAGGACAAGCAAAACAGTCAGCAGTGTATACTCTGGCGATTTTTACGTCTACCGGTGGGTCACCCGGGTCTACATTTGGTTGCGGGAATTGAGTGCTTTTGATGAAGGCATCACACTTTTCCGATATGCTGATTATTCTTGCCAACGACTAGGGATTATGGTGTTTTCATTAAATTACGTAGCTCCGGTGCTATTGGCACTAGTTTCAATATTGGCCCCTCAGATTGTGTTCGCAGATGAGTTAACCGGCATTCTGATGGTTGAAATCACTGGCCTCAAAGACGAGACCGGTAATGTCTATATCTCGGTCTATGATTCCGATTCGACCTGGTTGAGCGAAGAGACTGTGATGGGTAAGAAAGTTTCTATTACAGATGCGCTGGATGGTCAACTCGTGCGAACCGAGCTTCAGTTACCGCTTGGGGACTATGCGCTGGCTGTATTTTTCGATGTGGATGACAATGGTGAATTGGATAGCAACTTTATGGGTAAGCCTAAAGAGCCAGTAGCTTGGTCCAATAATGCCGTATGGAATTTCGGGTCACCAAGTTATGCAGAGGCAGTCTTTACCCTGTCGGCCGAACCCATAACTCTGCGCATCTCAATGAGGGTGCTGTAACTATCGTTCGTATGTACAGTCGGCCGGTAATATTGCACAAATCACTGCTAAACCGGACTAATTCTGTGTATTCCTTCACATCGCCCGAGCCATGTACCTGTTTTTTCTGCCAAGTGATGCTATGAATAGAGTAAGCAGGCAAAGCGTGAGAAAGATGTGTCTAGTGGGACCGCAAATAGCACAATAGATACGCTGTCGGGGCAGGATGCTTTCAGGATGCGCATGGAAGAGCAGTGCCGGCAAATACTGCATTACCGACAGGTGATGCGCCGTGAGAGTGGGCGTAACGTCAGTTCTGATGAGGCCGCATTGGAGTGGATAGAGCGTTTCGCCGCGACCTTCGATCAGTCCTGAGAATGAAAAAGCCTCTTGTGTTCGGAGCGCCCGAGCCGCAAACGATCTTCGCATAACTCAAAGCAGAGCTTATTCAAATATTTTTTGTTCCCCACACTGCCGCCGAAGCATAATGAGAAGGAGTGATGTATTAATAAATGCGTCGATGAGGAAATTATCCCGGCATTAAGTTGACTTCATATTGCCGTCACTCCAGTACGCTTTCATGCTGTTGACCCTGCCGTCTGCGTTAAACTCAAATACATCGATGATATCAATAGTGATGCCTGGCATTTGTACCTGAAAGGGAAAGGCAACGGCATTGCCACTGCAGCGGGGTTCTCCGCTCAGGGCGAGTTTGGCACCTGATTGCAAAGCGCCTTCGTAAAACGCACAGACCGAATCAATTCCCACGTGCACGTCCGTACCCACTGGGTCCTCAACAATGGCATCTTCAGAGTAAATCTCTTTAATTATGTTCATATCCTGTTTGTCGAATGCTTCCACGTATTTGTGGACCATTGCGATCATAGTGCTGGCTTCCATATTTCTACCCTCGTTGTCAGTAGCCACCTAACGTGGCGTAGCGATCCTTGTGATAGCCAGTGTCACCAAAAATTTGTATGGCAACCCGGGCCCGCTTCAGAAAGAAGCCAATTTCGAGCTCATCAGTCACTCCGATGCCACCGTGCATTTGCACTGCTTCGTTGGTAACCAGCTTAACCAGTTCATTTAATTTTGTTTTGGCGAGACTGGCCAGTACGGGCAGATCCTCAGGCGAATCGTCAACGGCGGACAGCGCCTGCAAAAGCACCGATCGGCACAGCTCCAACTCGGACTGCATATGTGCTTTGCGGTGTTGCAGGGCTTGAAATGAGCCTATCAATGCACCGAACTGCTCCCGCTCCTTGAGGTAGGCTAAAGTGCGATCGAAGGCCTCCAGAGAGCAGCCCATCATTTCCGCCGCAATGGCCACGCGCGCTCTATCCAGCAGCGGCTCCAGAATCTTCAAGCCTTCGTCTGCGTCTCCTAATAAATCGGTGGCGGGAACCACCACATTCTCGAATTGGATATTGGAGGCATTGCGACTGTCCATTAATATGGTGCGCTGGCAATTCACGCCAGACGTTGTTCGATCAACCAGGAACAGGCTTAGGCCCTGGTTATTACTCTCTGCGCCCGAAGAGCGTGCTACCACGATCAATTTGTCCGCGCTGTGTCCATCGAGTACAAACTGCTTACTGCCGTTTAGCAGAAAGGAATCGCCCTGTTTTTCCGCTGTGGTGGCGATATGTGTCGGTCGGTGGTGGTGAGATTCCTCCAACGCCAGCGCGAGTGTGAGTTTTCCGCTCGCTATTGCGGGTAACAGGGTTTGTTTGTGCGCCTCACTGCCGCCCAGAAGAAGCGCGCTCACACCGACCACTGCAGAGGCAAACAGGGGAGAGGCCGTGAGTGTGCGACCTGATTCCTCAAGAATCACACCTAATCCGACAAAGCCGAAGTCCAAACCACCGTAGGCCTCGGGTAGGATAATACTAGCCCACCCCATGTCTGCCATTTTTTGCCATAATTGCCCGCTGTAGCCAACCGCATCGTTGTTGTCTCTCAACATTCGTAATGCTTCTACCGGCGCATTGCTTGTCAGGAAATCCCTTGCGGTGTCCTGGAGCAGACGTTGTTCTTCATTTAATACCAATGCCATGATCGCAGCTCCTAGGACTGTGGAAGTTCGAGAACATTTTTGGCAATCAGGTTTAGCTGTATCTCGCTGCTTCCTCCGGCGATGGTCATGGCCTTGGACATAGCCCACAGGCGCACTGTGTCGATTTCCTGAGCGTTAAACTCGTCGCCTTCCCAGCCCAGACCGCGGCTTCCCATGATGGCCAGTAGCAGTTCGCTTTTGGTTTTTTCGGCTTCGGTACCCACATATTTCATAACCATCGGTGCGGCGCTGCGGATGCCTGCAGCTTTTTCCTCAAAGGTGCGGAAATGTGTTAGCGCGACTGCTTGCATCTGCATGTCATAATCGACCAAGTCGCTGCGCAGACGCGCATCCGCAATCTTGCCGTTTTCAAATTCGAGATACTCATGTGCAGCCATGTTTGGCACCAGAATATGTCTGGGACTATCGCTGCCCATTTCTGCCATGAGTTTGCGTTCATGCACAAGGAGTGCTTTGGCAACTGACCAGCCCTTATTCAACTCTGCGACAAGGTTTTCTTTCGGCACCTTCACATTGTCGAAGAATGTTTGACAGAATTCCGATTCGCCACTGATCAGTGCAATCGGTGTAGTACTGACCCCTGGATCATCCATATCGATCAATAGAAAGCTAATGCCTTCTTGTTTTTTTACATCGGGATTGGTGCGCACCAGACAAAAAATCCAATCGCATTTATCCGCAGCGGTGGTCCAAATTTTACTGCCGTTAACAAGGAAGTGGTCTCCTTTGTCCTCTGCCTTGCATTGTAGACTGGCCAGATCAGAACCTGCGCCGGGTTCGGAGTAACCTTGGGCCCAACGGGTTTCGCCGTTAACAATTGCGCGTATGTGCTGCTTTTTTTGTTCTTTATTGCCGTATTCCAGCACGGCGGGGCCAAGCATCCATATGCCGATGCCATAAAGTGGAGTACGAGCGTGAATGCGCTTCATTTCTTCCTTGAGTACGCGACCTTCCAGCGCTGTCAGTCCGCCTCCACCGTATTCTGTGGGCCATTCCGGCGCGGTCCAACCCTTGTCGCGCATCCGTTCGAACCAGCGCCTGGCATCTTCACTGGGGAATTCTCCCCGGCGACCGCCCCAGTATTGTTCCTCTGGTGTCATTGGCTGGCGCTGAGATTCGGGACAGTTGGCATTCAACCATTCGCGCACGTCCAAACGAAATTGTTCCAGGTCTTCCAAGATATTTCTCCTGACGGGTTTGGTTGATTCTCGCCCCGGGGCTTTTCCGGTTAGGCTAACCGGATGCAGTATGATACGGACGCGCTTGGGGCAGCTCAAGGTACATCAGGCGCAGATCAATGCAATGGCTTAATAAGTCAGCCCGAAGTGACGAAAAACGCCACACAGAACCAGCGCGAACAATCACATGGAGCCGGTTTATTGCCGCGTACCGGTGAGATTGACCGGGTTGTGCGCCGGGGGCATTCTGCATGACGGAGCTCAGGAGAACAATAATGCAACGATTGACAAACAAAGTGGTGCTGGTGAGTGGCGCCGGCAGCGGAATTGGCAAGGCGAGCGCCTTGCGGATCGCAGCGGAAGGCGGGTCTGTATTTTGTATAGATTTAAACGCAGAAGCAGTGGAGGCCACTACTGGTGAAATTGCGGCGAACGGCGGTGAAGCAACTGCCAGTGTGTGCGATGTGAGCGATGAAACCAGCGTGCAGAAAACTGTCCAGGCATGTGTTGAACGCTATTCCCGCCTTGATGGTTTGGTCAACATGGCGGGTATTTTGCGCTTTGACGACACACAGGAGTTGCAAACCGCTCATTGGCAGAAGGTTATCGATG
>PKCY01000184.1 GCA_002862985.1 Haliea sp. | reverse complement strand
GAGTTGCAGGCCTGGGCTAGCGAGCAGCAGGGATTTCAGTCATTAGTAGTGCAGGCCCAGACCGATGTGCCTGTTGTAGGTAAACCGGTTCAGGTCGATGTCATCGGTAGCGGCGAGGAACGGTATCAGGTTGCGGAGGAATTGCTTGGGTTTCTGCGTGGCCACGCTGCGGTCACCAACAGTTGGAACAGTGTGAATGCGGGCAAAGATGTTATCGAGCTGGACGTTAACTATGCTTTGTTAGCCGCGCGGGGATTGACCATGGAGCAATTGCTGCGGGCAATGCGAATTGCTGTCGATGGCCTGCTGGTAGATGAATTGCAGACGCTGGATGAACGGGTGCGTTACCGTCTCCAGTTTCCCCTGCTGGCTGCAGGCAAGCTGGATACGCTGAAAAATCTTGCAGTGGTGAATGACAGCGGCGAGGCAATTTATCTGAAATCTCTGGCGCAGTTTTCTGTACGTCCCGGACAAGCAGATATCAAACACTATTTCGGCAAGCGTACCGTGACCGTATACGGCGAAATCGACTCAACAAAAACCAGTATAAAGCTGATTAATGACCAGATGGCTCAGTGGATAGAACAACAGGGCTGGAGCGAGCGTTACCCCCAGTTGCGCCTGCATATGGGTGGAGAGTTGGAAGAGCAGGGTAAGGCGTTGGGTGATTTGGGTACGGCGGCCCTCATTTGCGTACTGTTAATATTCGCTGTAATGGTCATCCTGTTTAATTCCCTGTCACAACCTCTGCTGATTATGTTTTGCATTCCCTTCGGTCTGGTTGGCGTCGTACTGTGCTATTCGTTGCAGGGGCTATCCATGGGCATAATGTCGATAACCGGTATTATTGGACTGGTCGGTGTGTTGGTGAATGATTCCCTGGTATTACTGCATACGCTAAACGAGGAACGCGGCGAACGGGGAACGTTTTTGTCAGTACGCGAAGTTGCCAGCGTTGCCAGTCGCCGCTTTCGGCCTATTCTTATCACGTCGGTTACCACCGCAGTGGGTCTGCTCCCCACCGCGTATGGCATTCTGGGGGAAAACAGTTATATCAGTCCGATGGTCATGAGCATGGCCTGGGGCGTGGTCTTTGGAGGACTGGTTTCGTTGGTACTGCTGCCAGTGTTGTATATGGTCGAGCAGGATATCCGCATGAAGCTATCGCGGCATGAGGAGATCGCGGATCAGGTATAAGCGGCCCAAAGCACTGCTAATGTTTACAATCGCTTGCGCGCAGCAATCCACTTACTCTGTTGCGACATGACTATTCGTGCAGCAGAAAAAACCGTGGTATCCGGGGCTGCTTTGCCTGTATGTCCCAGGGAATCCAGTTGTGCGTAGTACCAATACTGCACCGCAAAGCTCGCCAGCGTGCGCACCATTTTGATACGATTGAGAAATGCCAGCCAGGGTGAAAACAGAGCCAGGCTAGCTTCATAGCGCGGCAGTTCGGCCTCGCCCGCGAGCAAGCGCTTGGGTGCGTCGGTCATCACACACAAAGGTCGGCCTAGTCCGATGAGATCAGCGCCGCCGGCGGTGATCGCCTGTTCCATGACCTCGCGTCTGCGGAATCCCCCCGTTACCATCAGCGGAATAGAGACTTTTTCCTGCATGGCCACTGCGAAGTCGACGAAATAGGCCTCGCGCATCAGGGTGGACCGGGCCACATTCTGCTGTTCCTCTTCCTCGATTCCCTCAGCGCCCAGCAGTTTCGGCTGCTCATAGGTGCCACCCGAGATTTCCAGTAAATCGATACCCGCCGCTTCCAGCCACTGGGCGACTTGCAGGCTGTCTTCAAAAGCGAAACCACCTTTCTGGAAATCAGCGCTATTCAGTTTGACGGCCACCGGAAAATTCGGGCCGACTGCTGCGCGCACCACTTTCACGCAATCGAGCAGTGCCCGCGAGCGATTAGCCAGTTTGCCACCGTATTGATCGGTACGTAAGTTGCTACGCGGGCTCAGAAACTGTGACAGCAGATAACCATGCGCGGCGTGAATTTGAACACCGGTAAAACCAGCAGCTTTGACCGCAGCAGCGCACACACCGAAACGACTTACAATTTCTTCGATCTCGGGTACGGTCAGTGCCGTCGGTTCGCCGAATTGCCCTCCGGGCAGACCAATTTTTACCGGAGAGGGTGCCTTCGGGTGCGGGTTGATGTTTTTCTGTGTCTGCCTGCCGGCGTGACTGATCTGTGCCCAGAAGTGATTGCCATTGCGGGTAGCTGCTTGTGCCCAGCTCGACAGTGCTGCGTGCATCGTCGCATCGGCTTCGCGCTCAATAATGACATTGCCCGGACGCTCCAGATGATCCTTGTCAATAAGAATATTGCCTGACAGCAATAAGCCCGCGCCGCCATCGCTCCATAAACCATAGAGTCGTTCCAGTTCCGGCGTGGGTACGCCCGCGGGATCGGCAAGCCCCTCAGTCATGGCGGCTTTGGCAAGGCGATTGGAAATGACTGCGCCACAAGGTAGCGTTAGTGATTGGGAGAGAAGAGTCGAGATAGGTTTAATGCCCCATTGGGTGAAATTTCTGTCAGCTTTCTTCGCGGTAGGTGTCAATCGCAGGGCAGGCGCACATCAGATTGCGATCACCATAAACATTGTCCACCCGATTGACTGGCGCCCAATACTTGGAGCGGCGCAGTGATTCAACCGGGTAGGCCGCCTGCTCACGACTATAGGGGTGATCCCAGTTACTTGCGGCAACATCTGCCAATGTGTGTGGGGCGTTAGTCAAAGGGTTGTCGGTACTATCCAGCGTGCCGTTTTGAACATCACGAATCTCCGCACGAATCGCAATCAGCGCATCGCAGAAGCGATCAATTTCCGCCAGTGATTCTGATTCCGTAGGTTCTACCATCAACGTACCTGCCACGGGGAAGGACATGGTTGGCGCATGAAAGCCGTAGTCGATCATGCGCTTGGCGATATCCTCTTCTGAGATGCCGCTCTCTTCTTTGATGGGGCGGATGTCGATAATACATTCATGCGCCACGTTGCCGCTGGTGCCGGTATAGAGCACAGGGTAGTGCTGTTTAAGTCGGCGCGCGATGTAGTTGGCGCTGAGGATGGCCACCTTGGTAGCTCGCGTCAGGCCCTCGCTACCCATCAGTGCGATGTAGGCCCAGGAAATCGGTAGAATAGATGCACTGCCATACGCGGTGGCGGAAACTACGTCGTTGTCGGGATTCAATCCAGGCACCGGTGACACGGGATGACTGGGTAAAAAGGGTTGCAGGTGTGCACCGACACCAATCGGGCCCATACCGGGACCGCCGCCACCGTGGGGAATGCAGAATGTTTTGTGCAGGTTAAGATGCGACACATCTGCGCCGAACTTGCCGGGTGCGGCCAGGCCCACCAGCGCGTTCAGGTTGGCGCCGTCGACGTACACCTGTCCGCCGTGCTGGTGCACCAACTCACATAACTCAACAATCGATTCTTCAAATACACCGTGGGTGGAGGGGTAGGTCACCATGATGCAGGACAGATCTGCGGTATGCCTCTCGGCCTTTGCACGCAAGTCGGCCATGTCGACATTGCCCAGTTCGTCGCACTCCACGATGACCACGCGCATACCAGCCAAAGCTGCGCTTGCCGGATTTGTGCCGTGGGCAGAGGAGGGTATTAAACACACATCGCGTTGCTGTTCACCGCGGCTTTCATGATAGCGACGTATGGCCAGTAAGCCGGCGTACTCACCCTGTGAGCCGGCGTTGGGCTGCAGGGAAATGGCATCGTACCCGGTGCATTCGAGCAGCATATTTTCCAGCTCGGTCAGTAGAGCCTGGTAACCGGCGGTCTGGGCCGTGGGCGCAAAAGGGTGTATGCCGGCGAACTCCGGCCAGGTGACCGGCAACATTTCGGTGGTGGCATTGAGCTTCATGGTGCAGCTGCCCAGGGGAATCATGGCGCGGTTGAGGGCGATGTCTTTGTCTTCCAGGAAACGCATGTAGCGCAACATTTCTGTTTCTGAGTGGTAGTCGTTGAACAGAGGGTGTTGCAGGTAGTCCAGTGGACGCAGTAGCTGATCTGGAATGCCAGCGTTTTCAGTGACGTCCGGGTCAACGCGTTCGACCGCAGGCAAAGTGACGTCGCCTGTAAAGGCCTGCCACAGTGCGGCAATGTCATGCGCTGAGGTGGTCTCATCCAGCGCGATGCCCAGGCGATTGTTGTCGATGATGCGCAGGTTCAATCCGCTGGCCAGCGCACGCTCTACAATGGCTTGCTGCTGATCGCCAACCGTGTAGGTGAGGGTATCGAAGAAGGTTTCGTTATCGGCTTTGAGGCCCGCGCCCTTCAAACCCTTGGCTAAAATACAGGTGAGGCGCTGAATACGGGTAGCGATTCTGCGCAGCCCCTTGGGGCCGTGATACATAGCGTAGAACGCTGCCATGACAGCCAGTAATGCTTGCGCGGTACAGATGTTGCTGGTGGCTTTTTCCCTGCGGATATGTTGTTCCCGAGTTTGCATGGCCATGCGCAGGGCCTGCTTGCCACGTCGATCAATCGAGACGCCAATGATGCGACCCGGTGTTGAGCGTTTGTAGGCGTCGCGCGTCGCAAAGTAAGCGGCGTGCGGGCCACCAAAACCCATCGGCACACCAAAGCGCTGCGTATTGCCCACCACCACGTCGGCGCCCATGGCACCGGGAGATTTCACCATTAGCAAAGACATGATGTCCGCTGCGACGGCGACCAGCGTATTCGACGCATGGGCTTTTTCCACCAACGGCGAAATGTCATTCAAATGGCCGTAAGTACCCGGATATTGCAAAAGCAGTCCGAACGCGTCGGTGCTGGCTAGTAGTTCGGTTGGATTGCCGATAACCACCTCGATATCCAGTGCTTCGGCGCGGGTTTTTACCACGGCGATAGTTTGAGGGTGGCAATCGTGGGCGACGATAAAGGTCGCACTGCGGTTCTTCTTGTTGACCCGTTGTAACAGCGTCATCGCCTCCGCAGCAGCCGTGCTCTCATCCAACATTGATGCGTTGGCTAGGTCCATGCCGGTCAGATCGAGAATCATTTGCTGGAAGGTCAACAACGCTTCCAGTCGGCCCTGGGATATCTCTGGCTGATAAGGCGTGTAGGCAGTGTACCAGCCCGGATTTTCCAACACATTGCGCTGGATGACCGGCGGTGTAATGGTGTCGTGATAGCCCGTGCCGATGAAGGAACGGTTGACGGTATTGAGGCTGGCGAACTCACGCAGGCGAGCGACAACTTCCTGTTCTGTCTTCGCACCGCTGATTTGCAATGGTTGTTCACTGCGGATGGTCGCGGGTACGGTGTCATCAATGAGGGCATCCATACTGTCGTAGCCGAGGGTCTGGGCCATCTCGGACTGCTGTTTAGCAGTGGGTGCAATGTGGCGCTGGATAAAATCAGAGTGATTTTCCAGGTCAAACAGGGACGGGCGGCTCATAGTTGCTCCGTTGGTTGCCAGTATGCGATCAGTAAGCGGGTCTTCGAGACGCGCGATGGTAGCAAGAGGACTATTGGCGAGCAATAACAAGTGGCGTGTGAAGTTGGGCACTACTGGTGGCTGTTTTTGCCAGGATGGGTGCTGGAAACCAAGCAGTGCAGCGACGAATCACACATAGCCATTCTTCCTATGGGGTTTTGTTGCTCCGGGAAGCGTCAATCAGCTGATCTGCTGGCTAGAGTTCAGTCGCATGCTCCTTTGCGCAGCCAAACTAGAAACTGATCCACTACCAGCGGGTTCTTGTACTTGCCTTTTCGCACCGAGAGCGGTATGACTGACGGCTTTTTACCGTTAGCAAGGAGTTGACCATGTTGGATTTGGTGACACCAGAATCAGTAGGACTAGACAGCGGGCAACTTGCGCGTGTTCATGAGCATCTTGGCAAGCGGTATATCGAACCAGACAAAATACCTGGCAGCATTACGCTGGTAGCGCGCCGAGGGCAGGCCTGCTACCTCGATATACAGGGGCAGCGCGATATCGAACGTGCAACCCCCATGACCGAAGACAGCATCCTGCGTATTTACTCCATGTCCAAGCCGATAACGTCCCTGGCGATGATGACTTTACACGAGCGTGGCATGTTCTCGCTGGATGATCCGGTACACCGCTTTATCCCGGCCTGGCGTGACCTGCGGGTATGGAGTGCGGGCTCTTTGCCGTTGTTTCAAACCGAACCCACGCAGCGACCGATGACGATTCGCGATCTCTTTATGCACACCTCTGGCCTGACGTATGATTTTCTGCGCGCGACTAATATTGATTACGCCTATCGCAAATTACAGGTCGGTCTAGTTCGACCGGACTACACACTGCAGACTATGATCGACGAACTGGGGCAGCTGCCACTGGAGTTCTCCCCGGGTGAGCGCTGGAATTATTCTCTGTCCACCGATGTGTTGGGGTATCTGGTAGAAGTTATCAGCGGGCAGAGTCTGCCGGAGTATTTACGTTCGGTCATTTTCGAGCCACTGGGAATGAACGATACACATTTTGAAATCCCAGCGGATAAAGTAGGGCGGTTCGCCTCATGCTATACGCGAAATCTGAATAAGGGTATGGACCTTAGTGACGATGGCCAGAACAGCGAATATGCCAACCGCAGTTTTTACTCAGGTGGCGGTGGTCTGGTTTCAACCGCGGCAGATTACTATCGCTTCTGCCGGATGTTACTGGGTGGTGGCACTGTGGATGGCGCGCGTATTATTGGTTCACGCACCCTGGCGTTCATGACCCGTAATCACCTTCCCGGTGGAGCGGATCTGTCGGAGTTTGCGACTGGAGGATTCAGCGAGTCTGAGTACGAAGGCGTCGGGTTCGGGCTGGGTTTTGCCAATACGCTGGACCCGGTTCGTAACGGCCACCCGAGTTCGGTGGGGAGTTTTTATTGGGGTGGACTGGCCAGCACGCTTTTCTGGGTCGATCCGGTAGAGGAACTGGTGGTCATTTTCATGACCCAGCTGATTCCGTCGAGAACGTTTAATTTCAGAGGACAGCTGGAAAATATCATTTATGGCGCTCTAAAGTGAATAATGGGTCTTACTGATAAAGTGGTGCTGGATAATTGGCGCGAGATCTGAGTGATTTACCACACGCAGAATGCAGGGTCTTACTGTGGTGGCTGGGCGGGAATGTACCAGTTAGTGTGAAGTGGCTAGCATAAACTCCGAATACGATCTGTTAATAATCGGTTTGTCTGGAGTTCTGCTATAGTATCAGAGTATGGATTAGCGCAGTAAGGCTGACACATTGATGTAAAACGTGGCTGGAAATTTGTATCTGGGCTGGCTCTATTTCAGTAGTTGATGACTCGAGGTGCCGCTTCATGGTCATGAAACCCGACGAAAACCCGCTTCTGCCAACCGCCAAACTTCTGGTAGTTATCGGCTCCGACGCCAGCATTCGGTTGCTGCAACATCGGCTTGTTCCCACTCATGCTCTGAACATCGTGGATCTGGAGTTGATTGCAGCCTTCAGTGCGGGCCGGATTTGTACAGTCAAAGAGGGACATGATTCCTATCTCGATAGTGCCGGGCTCAATGATCTCGAGCGCGAACGCTGCAGAAAATTGGCGAAAAAGTTGAGGCGCCAGAAGCGCATTGAAAAACAATCCGAACACGTAAACGTTAACAAGTCTGTTACAGCAGAAGCAGGCACATTTTCTGCTGTGATTCCCGACGGTGCACTGGCCTTGCTTACCCCTTGCACGTTTCGTCCAAGGGATGGGAAATTCGAAACAATCACGCATGACGGTACACCACTGCCTTCAATTACTGTTGTACAGCTACATGCGTTGAGTCAGCTCTGCGAGCATCACGTGCTGCAGGATGCCATCACGGCTCATCGTGCCGCGCTCGGTGATCGAGCGCTATCCGAGGAGCAGTTTCGAGATCTACTTGTGCCCTTTGTGGCCCGCAACTTTGTCATCCCCCACGTGGACCGGTCGCAGGTTACTCTAGCGGAACTCAGTGGGACTATACTCAGCGGAGACTCCAGTGAAATTTCACGAGAGCGGTTTCGTCGTAATGCGGAAACTCAGGATAGGGCCGAGTGTGAGCGGGAGCTGAGCACGGGGCGGCGGCGTCCAAAGGTCATTCCTGTAGCGTTTGATATGTGTCCACCAGCTGGCCTCGGTGCGGTCGTGGCCTATGCCAAGATATATGAAGAGGGTGCGCTCGAGGAGTTCTATAACTTTCGCACGGATTGGATCTGGGATCCGGACCATTTGCAATCGTTTGCCGCCGAGCCTGCGGTTTACCTCTTCACTAACTACCTTTGGTCACACGGGGAATGTATTGAAACCTCGGCTAAGATTAAAGCGTTGAGCCCAAACAGCATTACTATTCATGGTGGTCCCGACACGCCAAAATATGAGGGTGACCAGCGTCGATATTTTGCTGAGAACCCCCATGTAGATGTCACTATTCAGGGTGAAGGAGAAATCAGTTGTGCTGAAGTACTGTCAAAATTGCGACAGGTCATTGGCGATCCACAGCCCGATCTTAGCATCCTCGATGGAATTTCTGGCGTTACCTACCGTACTCCTGATGGTATTGCACGCAATGCCAAACAGGGGCGTATTAGCGATCTGGACCAGCTGCCGTCTGCCTACCTCACGGGACTCTTTGACAACTACATGGGCCTAGACGATCTTTTTATCATTCTCGAAACCAACCGTGGCTGCCCCTACGGCTGCACGTTCTGCGACTGGGGGTCTGCCACGGCCAGCAAGATCCGTAAGTTTGATATGGAACGGGTCACTGCTGAACTGGAGTGGGCTGCGGCAGCGAAGGCGACGGCAGTTTCGATCGCCGATGCAAATTTTGGTGTGTTCTCTCGCGATGTCGATATTGCTCAAAAAGCAGCGCAGCTGAAGACGGACACTGGCTATCCCCGCGGTTTGGGTGGCAACTATGCTAAGAATTCGGTGAAGTACCTGCGAAAGATTATCGACGTGTTGGCGGAGGGCGGAATACTGAGCCTGGGCACGTTATCTCTTCAATCTATGGATGAAAACACGCTCGATGTTATAAATCGCGCAAATATTAAGACAGAGAAGTACGATGCACTCGCAGTCGAGATGCGAAACTCGGGATTGCCGCTAACGGTCGAATTGATGATGGGGCTTCCAGGTTCCACACTTACGTCCTTTCGTGAAGACCTCCAGCAGTGCATTGATCGTGAACTCTCTGCGCGCATCAACATGACGACCCTGTTGGTCAATAGCCCCATGAACGAGCCCTCTTACCTGGAAGAACACAAGATAAAGACCAGTGTCCCGGTCGCTCCTGGTAACCTGGCAATGCTGGCTTCGACGGCCACTTACACTGAAAATGACTTGACGAACATGCGAAGGGTAGGGGATTCGTACCTCCTCTTTGAGAATTACGGTGTTTTACGCACGATTTCCCGGTTCGTGCGCCAGGAGACTGCATTCGATGAAATGGGTTTTTACGAAAAGCTGCTCGTTGACACATTCGATATGCAAGACCATCACAAGTGGCCGATGCTGCATGTGCTCAGTAATTTTGCTTCTTCGCTAATGGCGCCACCTGTTAGTTGGTATCTGGTCATTGAGGAACTAGGACGCTATCTGCAAGAGGAATTGGGCCTGGAGGATACGTCGGCGCTCCGGTCGGTGATTGCAGCACAGTTGGCGTGTATTCCAGCTAACGATCGCGTGCATCCAGCAACTGTTCAGTTGGAATGCGATGTCGTTGCGTGGCATTCCGCGATCCTCGCCGAGAAGGCGAGCGGCAACCGTCGTGGTTGGACGGACACTACACCTCGCCTCGGGACCTACGAAGCGGGTTCCCTGACAGTCGACGATCCTTTTCACATCACCAAGGCTGCACTCGGCATCAACCGGGAATTGAATGCTTTCGGCGTTGATTGGGAGCTCGATTCACCGCTGCACCGGGCGCGAGTTGACCTGGCCTGATCTATCACGGGCTGAGCGCACACAGACCGGTGGCTACGGAGAGATGCATTACAACAACCTCGAAGACAACAATAACAATTGCAGCGACACCGACAAGATTGATTTTCACCGTTTCGTATTGTAGTTAGGTCACGATTTTAACGAGAACACGCATCTTTTCTTCGAGCTGGAACTCGAGCATTCACTCTCCGGAGATGGTAAGCCGGGTGAGGTTGAACTCGAGCAGGCATATGTGGAACACGACTTTACCAGCACTACCCGGATGAAGGCGGGTCTGTTCCTGATCCCGATTGGCATTCTCAACCAGACGCATGAGCCGACCACATTCTTTGGTGTGGAGCGCAATAACGTCGAGAAAAATATGCTACCGACAACCCGGTGGCAGGGTGGTCTTTCTTTGAGCGGAGAGATTCTTCCTGCTTGGACTTATGAAGGTGCGTTCACTTCAGGTCTGAAGATCGATTTTGCAGAGGGCGATTACAAGATTCGCGATGGTCGGCAGAAGGTGGCTAAGGCCGATTTCTCCAAGCCAGTATACACACTGAACACAAAGTATACTGGCATTGCAGGGTTGGAATTGGGTGCGACCATCCAGTACCAGGCGGTTCTTGGTCAGGGTAGTTACAAAGACATAACAGCAGCCTGGGGTATTGATGACGGTATCAATAAGGTCAAGGAGGGCCTTGATGAGCAAAGTGGTTGGTACATCGAGCCGTCCTGGATGGTGATGGGTGATCTGGGCGTTTTTGCTCGCTGCAGCGAGTGGGATAACCTGACGGGTAGCAATGGAGAGTCGGATATTAACGAATGGAGCGCAGGTGTGAACCACTGGTTGGTAGAGAATGTTGTATTCAAGGCCGATTATCAGTGGCAAGACGCGCCTCCAGGTGAAAAAGAACTCGAAGTATTTAGCCTGGTAGTTGGCTTCAACTACTGATACCTATGAAGATCCTTACGGGGTATAGGTATCGCAGTGGATTGGCTGCCGTCTTATTGACGGCGGCTTTTTCCGTTTCTGGCGAGGACTATTTGGGGCGTGACGAATTCCTGGGGCTTGCCTGTGGCGACAACAAGCCTGACATGCATAAGCTGTGGGTTACTGACTAAACGCGCGAAGCCGCCAAGGCGGCCGTAGGCTGGTTTCCGCCGGGTTTGCGTCCGCGTTACTGGACTTGCACAGCGGCCGGTTATTGGGCACCGGCGGCGTAGTGTCGGTCGACGGTGTGGGTGTCCTGCTTGTGAGCCTTGCCATGAGCGGTTCTGCGATGTGGTGGCTGCACCGTCGGCGCAAACAGAAGCCCAAGGGCCAGAACGGCAATTATTCTTGAGACTCCCCGTAACGGATACCCGTGACGAAGTACACCTGTTCACCTGCGGGGCTTTGTACTCGAACTTCATCGTCCAGGCGCTTGCCTAAGAACGCTTGTGCCATGGGTGAATCCATACTGAGCTTGCCGCTGGCCAGATCAAATTCGTCCGGACCGACCACGCGCCAGCATTTCTCGTCGCCGGCTTCATCCTCCAGCGTCACCCACGCGCCGAAAAAAATCTTATTGGTGTCGTCGGGAACACGTTCTACCACTTCAACTTCATCAATACGCTTATTGAGAAAACGCACTCTGGAGTCAATCTCACGCAGTCGCCGTTTGCCGTAAATGTAATCACCATTCTCGGAGCGGTCTCCATTCTTGGCCGCCTCGTGCACTGTATTGGTCACGACTGGTCGCTCCACTTTCCACAACTGATGCAGCTCATCCCGCAGGGCCTGCTCGCCCTCGGGGGTAATATATCTGGAGCCGCGCTGGCGTGGTGGTCGGTATCGTCCCATGGTCCCATTCTAGTCACTTGTTCGCGATAACAAAATGGCGCTGGACTCTATCTGCGAGCACTGCTAGAAAGGACGCTCTAGTAAATCTACCTGGAGATGATAATGGCTGGATTTTTGCACCGGGTTTGCATTCAGTTTGTCGCGTTGCTTTTTGGTGTGTGCGCGACGCTGGGCTTGCAGGCGGCATGTTTGGATAATTTGCAGGGTGAGCTGATACAGGGTGGGCTGATCTGGGGTACTGTGGCGCCGGGCAGTCGCGTCACGCTGGATGGTGAGTCGTTGGATGTAATGGCAAACGGTACCACGGTCGCCGGCTTTGGGCGCGATGCCGCAGAGTCAGCTATGTTGGTGGTGGCGGGTGCTCAGCCCTGTGAGGAATCTCTTACGATTGCCGCGCGTGACTACAAAATTCAGCGTGTAGAGGGCGTGCCGCAGCAAACAGTCACTCCCTCACCTGAATATTTAGAGCGTATTGGTAGAGAGCGATCTTTGGTGGCTAATGCCAAGCGACAGCGTTTGTCTCGTCCCGATTTGCTGGAGGATGCCCTCGCCAGCTTTACCTGGCCAGCACTGGGTCCAATATCAGGTGTGTACGGAAGTCAGCGCTACTACAACGGAGAGCCGCGTAGTCCGCACTACGGTGTGGATGTGGCTGTGCCAGCGGGCACGGCGGTGCTGGCACCCGCCCCTGGCGTGGTAACGCTGGCGCAAACGGATCTATTCTTTTCTGGCGGCACAATCATTCTGGATCATGGCTTTGGTCTGTCTTCATCGTTTTTACACCTGAGCAAAGTATTGGTGAAGGTGGGGCAGGAGATACAAAGAGGCGACGTGGTTGGGGAGGTCGGTGCCACAGGCAGGGCAACAGGGCCCCACTTGGACTGGCGCATGAGCTGGCGCGACCAGCGCATAGACCCGCAATTGCTCGTCCCACCGATGCCCAAGTCCTGAAAAAGTCCGTATAATAAGCGATTCTTTGGAATCGTGTGGTCGCAATGATAGATAAGAAATTACTTAGCATTCTGGTGTGTCCGGTGAGCAAAGCGCCCGTTGAATACGATCAGGAAAAGGAAGAATTGATCTGCAGAGCGTCAGGTCTGGCCTATCCCGTGCGCGACGGCATCCCGGTGATGCTGGAGAGCGAGGCACGCCAGCTTACGGCAGACGAAAAACTCGGGTAACGACGGTACAGGGGCCAGCATGTCAGACACGATATTTGGCAAAATCATCAGCGGTGAAATTCCCAGTGAGTTCATTTATGAGGACGAATACTGTGTCGTCATCAATGATATTAACCCTCAGGCGCCCGTGCATGTGCTGATCATTCCTAGGCAGGGTATTTCGCGTTTAGCCGATGCCGAGGATGCAGATCAGGCGTTACTGGGGCACCTGATGCTGGTCGCAGGTAAAGTGGCGCGGCAGTTGGGTGTAGAAGAAGCTTTCCGGTTGATCATCAACAATGGCGCTGAAGCCGGACAGACCGTTTTCCATCTGCATTTGCACCTCATTGCGGGTAGGAAATTTGCTGAAGGACAGATGGCTGGCTAAATTTGCTAGCTTGAATGGCCCCTCAAATGGCAGGCCCGATTGCGGGTCTTAACCACCGTATAACTGAGATCGACTATGAAGACCGTAGAGATACGCGAGGCCTTCCTGGCCTATTTTGAGCAACTGGAACACACCCGGGTGGCGAGTAGCTCCCTGGTGCCGGGCAACGACCCGACGCTGCTGTTTACCAATGCGGGAATGGTTCAGTTCAAGGACACGTTTTTAGGGCAAGACCCGCGCTCCTATAATCGCGCCACCAGCAGTCAACGTTGCGTGCGTGCCGGCGGCAAACACAATGACTTGGAAAATGTGGGTTATACCGCCCGTCATCACACTTTCTTTGAGATGCTGGGAAATTTCAGCTTCGGTGATTATTTCAAGCGCGAGGCGATCCAATTCGCGTGGGAGTTTTTGACGGTTACGCTTGGCCTGCCGCCCGAGCGATTTTGGGTGACCGTGCATGTGAGTGATGATGAGGCAGAGCAGATTTGGGTGCGAGACATCGGTTTCCCGAAAGCGCGCATTTCCCGGCTCGAAGAAGATAATTTCTGGCAGATGGGCGACACCGGTCCCTGCGGTCCCTGCAGCGAAATATTCTACGATCACGGTGAGGATGTACCCGGTGGTCCCCCCGGGAGTGCGGAGGAAGACCTGGACCGTTATGTCGAAATCTGGAATCTGGTGTTCATGCAGTACAACCGCGACCAGAGCGGCGAGCTGAACCCGCTTCCCCATCCCTCCGTCGATACGGGCATGGGTCTGGAGCGTATCGCCGCTGTTATGCAAAAAGTGCACAGCAATTACGAAATCGATCTGTTTCAGGCATTGATTAAATCTGCGGCCTCTGTTCTGCAACAGGATGACTTGAATAGCAATTCGTTGCGCGTCATTGCGGATCATATTCGCTCTTGTGCCTTTCTCATTGTTGATGGTGTTATGCCGGGTAACGAAGGTCGTGGGTACGTATTGCGACGAATTATTCGCAGGGCGGTTCGTCACGGCAATAAGTTGGGCGCAGATGAACCCTTTTTCCACAAGCTCGTCGCAACGTTGGTTGAGCAAATGGGCGGAGCCTATCCTGAACTTGTTAAGCAGCAGACTATTATAGAAAAAGCACTGCTAAATGAAGAGCAGCAGTTTGCCAGAACGCTGGACAACGGTATGCAGATTCTGGAGGAAGCCCTGGCAGGTCTGCAGGGCAGTGAAATACCAGGCGAAGTGGTATTTAAACTCTATGATACCTACGGTTTTCCGATCGACCTTACGAACGATATAGCGCGGGAACGGAACCTGACACTCGATATGGTCGGCTATGATGCGGCTATGGCCACGCAGCGCTCTCGCTCCCAGGAAGGTGGCAGCTTCAAGGTCGACTATAACGATGTGTTGAAACTCGAAGGCAGTACACAGTTCACCGGTTACGATAGTTTGGCGGGCGAGGGCAGTGTGACGGCCTTACTTCGCGACGGCGAGCAGTTGTCTGCGCTGAATGCTGATGAGTTCGGGTTGTTGGTGTTGGATTGCACACCTTTTTATGGTGAATCCGGTGGCCAGGTTGGCGACACTGGTTATCTCAGTGCTGGAGACACTCGTCTGGAAGTGACCAACACCACCAAGGCTCAGGACCAACATCTTCACCATGTGAAAGTTCTACGGGGCAGGGTTAATTCGGGCGATACCCTCATTGCGGAAGTCGATCCTGCTGTGCGTCAGCGCACTCGGCTCAATCATAGCGCAACTCACTTATTGCACGCTGCTCTCAGGCAAGTTCTGGGAGAGCATGTGCAACAGAAAGGGTCGTTGGTTGATTCAGAACGTCTGCGCTTTGATTTCTCCCACACCGAAGCGGTAACACCTGCACAATTGAAGACGATTGAAGCAATCGTTAACGACCAGGTCCGCGCTAATACCCCGGTGCAAACTCGCTTAATGTCTATGGATGATGCTGTTGAATCGGGTGCGATGGCACTGTTTGGCGAAAAGTACGGCGAGGAAGTACGCGTGCTGTCCATGGGTGAGGACAACTTTTCAGTAGAACTTTGTGGTGGTACCCATGCGGCGCGCACCGGAGATATCGGTTTTATTCGCATAGTGTCTGAATCTGGTATCGCTTCGGGCGTGCGTCGTCTTGAGGGTGTTACTGGCAGCGGAGCGCTGGCGGTGATTGATCAAGCTCAGGAACACCTTGGCGCAGTGTGTGAGGTAGTCAAGGGCACT
>PKCY01000082.1 GCA_002862985.1 Haliea sp. | reverse complement strand
TTCATCAAAATCGATTAACAGCAAGCCGCCAGAAAAAAACCGGCCAATATTGTTCTCCATGGCTTTCTCATTGGAAAAGTTCCTATGCCTATCAAGAAATACGGCCTGCACCACATCGGGATTACTAACAAAAATGCCCTTGCTGCCAGCTATATTGAGTTTGGCGATAGTGCCGTACTTATCCAGCAATTTATTGGACAAGGCTCTTAAGTCATTCAAAACCCAGGGCAAGTGTCCCAAAACCGGCAATCCAAAGGTACCCGGTATATGGCTTAACTCCGTACTGTCGGGCTGAGCCTTGTAGTCGTAATCTGCGGGCATAGGTTCTGTACTGATCTTCACCGACATAAGTTCTTTGTCCAATAGTCCAAGAATTATATTTCCAAGCATCTACCACCTGCTGGTGATCTTTCCAACATGTTTTGCCAACATTTATCTCCCACGCATAGGCCAAATAACAGGGCTATCGTGAGCAGAACTCCTTATGGATACTAGCCACAAGGCCTGAATAGATCACAAACAGCCGGTCTACCACTGTGAATTCTTACCGGCCTCAGTCCTTGAGCAACTCACATCCGTCCAGTGCTAAACTGTCGAACGGGTACTGACAAGTTGACGTGTGGCCATGGATGGCTCTGCAGGAACCGGTATCAGGTGTCCAGGAAGCCATTGCCAGGCTCCACTGCGAACGTCAGTGAACTCGGGAAATAGCTATTTATTCGATAACTTTTTTTAGAGTGTCGTTCTGTCACCGTAGCAAGTTCATCCTCAGGATCGCTTGAGTCGTCCATCCGAGGAGAAGCACCGACGCTGGCCCCTAAATTGAAAGGGGATGTTCAGCAACCAGGCGGTTCCGTGCAGGCGTCACCCGTACCGTCTCCATCAACGTCTATCTGATCCGGGTTGGGTATCAAAGGACAGTTGTCGTCTTCATCGTAGCTGCCGTCACCGTCACCATCTGCGCACACATCTGGCCCACCGCTCGCAGGGCTTTCGCACATCACTACCGCGTCAATGTCCACGATATCGCCTGCACCTGCCGTGAAAGTCACACGTGTGGCGTAAACCGGGTTGCCGCTGGTGGGTGCGGTAGCAGACCAGGAAATATCACTCCAGTCGACACCGGGGTACACGGTTGTGCTGTGCGCGATCATCGGGCTGACTTCACCGGCACCCATGCCCTGATCTCTAAAGTCGATGGTCACCTGCAATTCATCACTGCCAGATTGGCCCCGTACCCTGGCTTTGACTTCCACTACGTCCCCACTGTCGGCTGGGTTCGTCTGTTGCACGTGCGCGTTATTTTCCAGACGTAACCACCAATCACCTTGGGCGGCATCACCAGGCACATATTGCCTGGAAAGACCTGCGTCATCAAAGTAACGCCAACCCCAACCGCCAAACGGCGCGGACTGCTCAAAGCTTCCGTTGGCAACGTTGCCGTTGCGGCCAAACCCACTCATGACATCCTGAGCCACTGGCACCCAACCCATCACCGTTTCGATATGGCCTGCCAGCACCATCGCCATACCGGCGTGGTCAGTTTCGCTGCCATGGTATTGCGCGAACACCCACGGGAACGTCGCAAAGGACGTATTACTGTCCATTCGCTCCGCGATAACCTCGCCAATAAATTCCGCGGGCTCGTTGAAACTCCAACCATAAGCGTTGTATAACATGATGTGCGAACTGGGGTGAGCTGCGCGCAAGTCGTCCAGAAAATCGTGGTATCTGTTCTTGATCGTGGTTTTGCTCCCGCCGTCATTGGCGCCAATGTTAACGACGACAAGATCAGCCGGGAAGTTTTCGAAATTCCATGTGGGAGAACTACTGCCCCAATCCGTTCTATCGAATGAGGAATTCAGCGTGCTGATGGTTGCGCCACTTTTAGAAAAGTTCACATGCTCTGCATTGAACATTCGCGCAATTATTCCCGGGTAAGTGTAGAACGCCCCGCGCAGGTGCGCACCGCCCTGATTGCGCTCGCTCTGCAGCGAGTAGCCGGCCTGATTTGAATCACCATAGAATTCGATTTTTCGGGCTGGCTTGGCCGGCGGCGCTAACAAGCCCGAGCCCGCATCAATGGCCAATCCGTGAACATACATGCGGCCATTATCCGTTTCCTTCACCACATCCAATTGATGCGACTCTGTGCTGGATAAACCCGTGACTGATACTCCTGTGGAGATTAACTGTTTTTGCGATGTTGCGGCATCGCCATCTACAATAACTCTCACGTAATCCGACGCGTGGCCGGTTATATCCAGCGTGATGCTTTCGCCCTCGAACACCACGGTGATCGTCGATGATTTGGCCTGCGCCCAAGGTGTAGCAGTGGAGTGATCCCAGCGCCCGACATACTGTATGTTGATGTCATCCGGGCCCAATATGGTGCTTGCCGCAAAGAGCGGCCAGCAATAGGTCACCAAAAATATGAAAACCCTGAATGTCATGCCTTCCTCTGCATAAACCTGGTTCATGCACACGCACTGACAAGCTGTGCCTCTGTTGCGGCTTTAGCGCGCAATACGCTGCGTGACACCCTGTGCTCTCGTAAATATAAACGGCATCACCGCCGACATGCGACGCTTTCCACGTCAATTTCACCTCATTTCGATCAGTTGATTCTACGTCAAAATGATCGATCTTTGGCAATACGGCCTGGGTCTCTTGCGGCATTACTACAAATAGGTGTAAGGAGAATAGTGAGTAATAGAGGTGCTCTGGGCTTCGCTTTCATCTCTTGCTCCTTCACCTAATAATGGCAGGCGATTGCTGTATCACCGGATGCTGACTTCAGTCGCCCGCTGGCGTTTTTATTGGCCAATCTCACCCGTTTACTCGATGAGTTGCGATGTCACGTCGCTAGTGGGATACGGTAATTCGGTTATGGGCCAGGTCATGGATTTGTTAGATTGAAATACCCGATTTAAATCGATTTGAATGTAATTGGTACGGTGCGCATAATCAGCAATTATCATTTGATTATGTGTAAGATCCTTAATAGCCACCCATTGGGTGTAATCAATGATCGTTTCCTTGCCCTTTTTACTTTGCGAGACTCCAAGCGGGATATCCACGTTATTTAAAAGGTGTGCCATCAGCTGCGTAGCATCCGAGCGTCCATTGGGTTGGGTGGCAAAGTGCGTCAAATAGGCTGCCCTGATAAAGCGCGAAGGGGGCGTATAATCTGCTGGCAAACCTAATAGTCCCCCGCCTTGGCCAATGTCAGTGACACTTGCGCCGTTATACATGACGGATGATGTGCCTAGGTCCGACAGTGAAAGATAGTTTCTAACATTCAACAAATGCCACTCGTACGTTGGTGCATTGGTAAGAACACTGGCCGCATTATCGTGAATCATCATCTGGCCTTTCACGAATTCAATCACAATGCTTTCGCCAGTGCGGTCGGTGAATACAAAGTGAAGCCAAGGGGGCTCTGGTATGCCCTTTACCTCATTGGGATCAAACCAAACTTTGTATTTTGGTACTTCAGCCCGTAACTCTTCAACGGAGCCGAACATGCCTAAGACGAATCGTCCAAAATCTATGATTGAGACATAGTGTTTATCTTGTGGGGTTACCGTTTGATATTCAGTAAATCCGGGCAGGAAGTTGCCGCTCATGCCAAGTCCCGCCTCATTTTGACCCTCCAGAAATGCTGGCGCTCCTTTTAATATGGCGGGCGCCACGGCCACAAAAGCATACTTACTGGAAAGTTTTGTCTCGGGTAGGTTTAATGGGGCAGGCGCCCTTAAATCGATCGGAGTGCCTTTTGGTAAGGCCATTAACTCCCATTGCATTTCAAAATCCCATTCCATGGTTCTGCCGGCAATCACGGTTCCATCTTTGGCGGTCAAATTAATTGCCGTGCAAGCGAAAGAGCTATAGCTGAATGAGAGTAGGCAGATGCTAACGATATAGCGACGGAAATGTATTAGTAGAAATTTGCTCATGGTTATCCTCTTAATCGGCCGGTTGTCTCATTGTTATGTAGCAATAGTCGGATTTGGCTTAAGTATAGGAAATAAAAAGGGGGTTTGTCGACCAGGTTTTCTGTGGTTTACGCGAATCGCATCCTTGAGGAGGGGGAGGGTGTCCGGCCTCCTGTTTCCCATCGCAGGGATAGGTTTTCACTTTTCTGGGTACTGACAAGTTAACTTGACGTCATGGGCTGGCGCTATAAGAACCAGGCTAAGGTGACCAAGAATCCATTGAGAAGCTCCACTTTGAGCGATATTTGTTGGTTTTATACGCTCTGAGTTCACACTTTTCGTGCGAAATTGGGTTAACTTGTCAGTATAGCCTCAGGAGCTGCTCATAATGTGTTCCCAAATATTGGCACGTTGCCTCGAGAGAATTGTGGGCGCTCTTACCTTCCTTGCTAAGTATTGGATAATTTTCGGGCTTGCAGGATTAGTGTTCGGCGGCCCGGTTGGTGCTCAGAGTCAGTGGCCTGGTGAGAGCATCAGTGCTTCTGAGAATCTCACGGCTATCGAGGGCCCACAAAACAACGACTTTTATGCGGATCTTAGTGCTGCTGTCTGGAACCCCGTAACACGCACTCTCTGGCTCGGGCGCAACGGCCCCGGTGGCACCAACTCGAAGCTCTGGGCGGTCGTTGAAGATGGCGCCGGAAGCTTTGCAATCGATAGCCGCGCGGGGAACCGTGGCGAGTGGACGAGTTTTGGTGATCTTGAAGGTGTCACTCAGGCGGATTTCTCTGAGGATGTGGTCTACCTTTTGATCGAGGGAGAGGAACGCATTAAAGAGTATGATGTTTCTACCTACGGGGTCGCGATCGAGACTAACAATTGGAACACGCGGCCTTTTTTACCCTTGCTTGGCGGCGCTGGCGCTGAGGGCATTACCTTTGTTCCGGGTTCCGCCCTCAGTGCGGCGGGCTTCGTCGATCAGAACGGCAACATCTACTCCACTACTCAGGGCATGGATGGTCTAATGTTCGTTGGCCACCAAAATGGCGGGGCTATCTACGTCTTCGATTTGAACCGTACGTCAGGCAATTTCGTCTTCGTCGGTAAGTATTTGACAGGGCAGAGCGACACCTCTGGTCTGGAGTTTGATCGCTCTACCGGACAACTCTATATATGGCATGACGGGAATATCGATATTCTCTCGATTTCTGACCTGACCTCGACTCCGGTTTCGGGTCTGACCCGGCAGTTCAACATTGTTAACGCCTACAGCGGTCCAGCCGCCCAAAATAACGAGGGCATTGCGATTTTTCCTGCCGAGGAATGTGAGGGAGGGTCACGCAGTTTCTTCATGACCATAGACGATGGTGGCTCCAGCGCCTTGCGCTGGTACAGGGAGTTCACGGATGGCTGTGATGAGGACAGTGACTCTGACACAGTGCCGGATCCGCTAGACAACTGCCCAATAATCTCTAACCTTGACCAGGCAGACAGCAACCAAGATGGTGTCGGCAATGCTTGCGATTTGGATAACGATGGCATACGCGGCGACATCGATAACTGTCCTCTGATACCCAATTTTGATCAAACTGATTCTGATAGTGATGGCATAGGTGATGCATGCGCTGATCTACCACCTGGCTGTGGCTAGGAATGACTCGTAATGGCGCGAGAAGCTCAGCGCTGTATGAGGTAACGAAGGCCGCGCCGTAATTTTTGGCTCCCGCTGAAACTTTTCTCTAGTCTTTTTGGCCCCCGCAGTCGCAAGTGTTTGCGGGTGATCTGTAGCGAGTGATGAGCGAATATGAATTGCAGGATCACTGGTATAGGTAGGCATTCGGTAAGATAGACCGGCTAGTCGAAGGCATTTAGATCCCGTGACGATGGTAGACTCAAGGCTGCGTTCCAGCCCGAAGCGATCGTCCGGGTTCACGGCGGTCGAACGAATGAAAGACTCGCACTGACACCACACGAATTCTTCACGCGTCTCTACCGGGCGATCGGCGATGCCGAATTTCAAGTCGAGACTTTGAAGGCACGGTTCGATGACGGCTACCTGTTCGCGGACGCAACCTGGATCACCCAGGGGCGCGAACCCATTCTCCGAGCCGCCGATCTTTTTTCGGCACTGAAAGATGGACGCATCTCGTCACTGACCTTAGTCTGGACGGACGCAACGGCTGTTTGATTCTCATCTACTTAATGACACCTACACCGTGATTCGGCGCGGTACAGTAAAGTTAAGGCCCTGATATTGATAAAATCGGCGCATGAATACGTACAAACGCCACCGATTCCCGCCCGATATTATTTCCTACGCTGTCGGGCTCTACTATCGCCTCAATCTCAGCCACCGCGATATCGAAGACTTTCTGGCAGAGCGAGGCATCACCGCCACTAAGGAATCAATACGCCTATGGTGTATCAAGTTCGGAGCTATCTATACACGCCGCTTGATGGAACTGCTCGGTACGTTGAGCGTGTCTGCGTTAGCTTGCGAATAACGAAGTTACGTCTATCCTGTAACTAGTGTCGGCACGCCGCACGATTTATTGAACTGTATAAACACACCGGAGACTCCTATGAAAATACAAACCACTTTAAAAAAAAATCTGGGAAAGATTGTCGGCAGTCTGATAATGGCCTTGTTTCTTAGCTTACCGGCTTTAGCCGCACAACCTGGCAGCACTAGCGGCCCAGCTATGCAAGCAGAAGGCGGAATCTGCACATGTAATGGCCGTACTTGGACGCCCGATGGCTGTATCATACCCAGTGGCCGCTCCTGCCCTGCAAAAGACAATGACCCTCAAACGGGGGGCCCTTGCACTTGCAACGGCAGTAGTTGGACGCCGGATGGTTGTGTTATACCAAAGAACAAATCCTGCCCCTCAAAATCAAATAAAGGAAAGATGCCTAGTCTTCAACGTTAAGCCATATTTGTCCTGTGGGTAGTTATTTTATTGGAGCCTGATACAGCAATGAAAAGCCGTCTCAGGTTTCAGACGGCTAAATCTCGCATTTGGCATCATGGGGCCATCGTGTTTTGCAGGTGCAAAACCAAGAGATCAGTTTCAACATTCCTCAAAGTTATCGCGGATTCATGCGATAAATGCAATTACCCTGACAAACAATGGGTTCGAGAATGTTTTGCACTATGAGGTGAACGAATAGCTCAGGATGTCGCACTGACAAGTTAATTTGAGGTCATGGGCTGAGCTGACACAATTTGGCCCTTGGCGCTGGCAATCGAGTCGCCAGTTCTCACTATAGGTTTGTTTATTGGGTGCAATGAACTCTAAACCTCTACTTTTCGAGGAAAAGTAAGTTAACTTGTCAGTACGCTTGAAGTTTATTTAGTTACAAACAGCCGCATCAATCCTGCGCACCAAAGTCTCATCCATATCGGCGGCCGCTTCCGCCGCCAAACACTCAGCCAACTCCTCTCGATTTTTCACGCCTAAAACTACCGTCTCCACCCCAGGCATCGCCAAGGCGTATTGATGAGCAAGTTGCGCCGGAGATATGCCCATCTCTGCAGCGATTGATCGGAACGGTGCGGCTCGGTCAAAATCCATCTGTTCTCTGGAATTCACTGCGACAGATCTGTCAATGACACTGGTGAGTGAGCCTGCCGCAACCGCCCTAATACCCATGACGCCAACAGACTGATCCCTTGCGTTTTGAATGACTGCGCGAGGATCCGGTTTTTCCCCAGCAATTGCCATACTGCCTGATGAATCCAGTAAATTGGTTATGCACTGGACAACATCCGGGCGTCTTTCTGAATTGATAATATCCAGATTGGTCACCTGTGTACTGGCGGCCGTCACACCCCATGCTCGAATTCGCCCACTCTGCTTCAACTTTTCAAAGGCCGGAATTACATAGTGATTATAGGTAGACGAGGCAACTGCAATTGTAGATAACAACTGTTCCGGAAGAGTTGTCTGCCAATTATCGGGAACAACATAACCATGCAAAATAAAAATATCGATATAGTCCCGTTTTAGTAAAGCCAAACTTTGCTGTAGGGACTTGGATAGTATGCCTTCAATATCTCCACCGTTTGCAGCACCCAACATGCATTTTGTGGTCAGTAGAACAGTATCCGGATAACCATCGGGAAAAGCCAAACCCATCACTTTTTCTGCCTCACCGTTTCCATACAGGGGGGCCATGTCAAACAGATTGATACCGGCCTCGTGCGCGGCCTTAACTGTCTTTAGCGCCTCACGCTGAGACGTGGAACCCCAGACTTGCCCAATACCCCCGCCGCCTAAAGCATAACGACTGACATCAAATAACCGACCCAATTTCCGTTGCTGCATGAGTTGCTCACCTCTTAAAATCGATACTGACAAGTTAACTTGAGGTCATGGGCCGGAGCTACATGATCCGTGCTCAAGTGGCCAGTAATACGCCATCAGCGGCCACTTTGAGTACTGTTTATCCGATTTATCTTTCTTGATTTTCCTCTTTCGAGCGAAACTAAGTTAACTTTTCAGCACCCTTTTATATGTATTCATGCACTGATTCCAGCAATTTTGGCGACTTAACTTGTCGGTACCGTCCTAACGCGCAGCGCAGGCGATGCGCATCAGCCATGCCTGACGGGCGGTTCAGCGCCGCGCAAGCTTTAGCCCTTCAGGACTCTTTGAAGAACGGATCCGGAATTGACGGATTGCGCAGCTTGGCGACAGCGCCCGCGCCTGTCAGGGGGAGCCCCTCGAAACCAACAATGACGACGAACGCGACCTCGGCGTACTTGCCCGTCGGCTTGACTCCTGGGAGCAAATGCTCAGCGGCGTCCTTGCTGATTGAGCTTTCGTAACGCGGGTTCTGCTACCGCTCCCTTTCCCGCAAAAGCGGAAGTTCCGAAGTTCGCCTATCCTTCGGTAAGCCCCGCAGCATGGAATAAGCGATGAAGCTCCTAAACCACACCGCCGATAAAGCCACTCTCGACCTCGTCCGCCATGAACTGCTCTTGGCCAACGCTCTGATCCAGAAAGGGCGAATGTCGCATCAGTGCGATTCACCAAAGGGCCAGGCACTAGAGGTTGGGATCAGGTCTATGTAGCCGGGACCTTTTAGTAGATTGAGAAAATTTAGGGGGTATTAATCCTTCCGATACCCCAGCACGCAGATTTGATCTATACTTTTGCCTGTCAACTGATACGCGAGGTCAATAGCCCAAGGCTTGGCGTTTTTCGATGGGCAAAAATTCGGAGAATTTTATGAGAATACATTCTATTATTACCGCAGCGGCTCTAATGATTGTGATGAATGCTGCTTTGGCTGACGATTCCATCACTGAAGCTGAAGTAATAGCAGCACAGGAAGGTTGGTGTAACGCACTCGTCGAGATTAGTGCTACCAACGCCAAGAGCGGCCAAGCGGCAGCCAAGGCACTGGCCGAATCAGTAATCGACTCCGCCTACGCATACCAGATGGGTCCGGTTCTATTCAAACCCACTCTCACCGTAAACCCACAGACTTTCCGCACTACGCGTGATGGCGCACTGGCGTACTTTGTCGGTGGTGACCCGGCGTACCCTAATGACAGTGGTTTCGCGCTAAATGACTGGACAGAATGCCAAGACGATAACGTCGCTATCTTTATCTCTGGCAATACGGCAAGCACAATGGGAAAAGTACATTTTACCGATAGTGACGGCAATGTTACGACGGTCGACAAGACTTGGCAGTTCGTAAAAGATGACGATGGGCAACTTCGCATTGTAGTGCACCATTCGTCACTAGAGCACACAGTAGACTAACTCCCTTCTAAAACTGCCTGAGTCCGTGGGCTTGACTGTAATGAAAATTGCAGGCGCGCTGACACAGGCAGATTCTGTAGCGGACCGCCTATCCAGGCACGCTATTTATCTTATAATTGGCTAGTATTGAAAGAGTCGTCTGTTCGTGCCCGGGTTTTTCATATTCCGATACTTCGCACGATAGTAGAAGCGTTACAGGTTTTGTTAATAGCGCGTCAGCGGGTACTGCAAGCCAAGTTGACTTGTCAGTACCTTCAAAGCCGTTAGGCAGGCGCAGCGATTACTGGGTGCACATGCCGCTGTACAGAATCTATTCAACCCGGGCAGGCACCTAGTCAGGGCAGAACACTATCGGAACCCCAGAATAAGTGTGTTCGTTGATTGGAGTAGGGCGGTTGCTTGAGAATTTAGGCTAAATCCCTCTGATCTGAGAAAATTAACTTGTCAGAGTCGTTATTCCGCTCTAGCGTCTATACTTGGCAAAACGAATGTTGAGCCATGACTATCAAGCTCCTGAGGTTGGTCCGTTGCAATGAAAAAAAATGCTGAAGTATCTCCCCCTCCCGGCTCCGGACGCACCATGCCCAGGCGCGTGTTCCTGAAACGGCTTTCTACGCTGGTTGCAGCAGGAGCTGCCGGGCGCAGTTTTTTGGCCGCCGGGCCGGTACTGGCGGATAGCACAGCAGCCAGCTTTTTCCCCGACGGTATAAAGTCGGGTGACCCTAAACCCAGAAGCGCGATTATCTGGACACGTGTAGCAGCAAACGGCCCCGAACCTTTGTCCGTATTATGGTCGGTCGCTGAAGACGACGCGATGCAAAATGTTGTCCGCGGCGGCGTGCAGGAGGTAAATGCGTCAACGGGACACAATCTGCAGGTGGAGGTGCGCGGGCTGCGCCCTAACCGCTGGTATCACTATCGCTTCGAGGTGGAGGGCGTTGGCAGCGTGATCGGCCGATTGCGCACCGCTCCGACCAGGCAGTCTTCGCCGGAACACCTGCGTTATGCTTTCGCCAGCTGCCAGCAACAAACGCAAAGCTACTACGTGGCTCACCGAGCTATCGCCAAAGAGAATGTCGATTTCCTTTTGCACCTGGGTGACTACGTCTACGTGAATGACTCAGCAACGCTGACTGTCGAGGACTACCGCAGCGTGTATCGGCGCTTTCATTCCAACCCCGAACTCCAAGCCCTGCATGCGAAGGTCCCTCTGGTTGCGGTATGGGATGACGGAGAGTTTTATAATGGTGTGGACAGCACGGGTGACCCGCAACGTCTGGCAAATGCCAGGCAAGCCTGGTTCGAGGCAATGCCAGTGAAACGCGACACAGACGACCGCACTTACCGCAGCATCCGATGGGGCAACCTTACGGAGATGCTACTGCTAGACACGCGCCAATACCGAGACCCGGAAGTGCCGGCTAATGCCACCTTCGCCGGCTTACTCGACGCACAGGACACCACCATTGCGCCAGGCGAACAGATGTTCGCGCCGGGCCGCACTACATTAGGCGAGGCACAGTTGCAGTGGTTAAAAGAGAGCCTGGCGACTACCCGAGCAAAGTGGAAGATTATAGGGAGTAGCTATGACATGGCGCCATGGAAGCTCGTCGATTTCGACACACCGGAGCTACGCGCTGAAAACCCAGACCTGCAAAAGAACGGTGGAATCTATGTATCCAATGAGGCATGGGATGATTATCAGGACGAGCGTCGCAAGTTGATGCGTCATATTGAGAGTGAAAATGTTTCAAACGTGTTGGTTTCAGCAGGCCACACGCATATCTATAAAGCCAGCAATATCCACCCCGATTCCGATGATGCCAGCTCACCGATTACAGCGATGGAGTTTGTCACCGGCTCACTCACTGCTGATCCGCTTCCTACTGAAATAGCACCTATAGAACTGCTGCAACTCGCCGAAGCCATTATGCTGGAAGCTAATAGCCCTTATCTTCGTCATATCGATTTACTTCACCAGGGCTATGCGATCGTCGATATAACGCCAGATAGAACGATTGTTGAGTTCCGCATCATTGATACATTGGATCCAGATGCCGAAGCTTCGACAATGGGCCGGTTCATGGTGTTGGATGGTTTGCCGGGAATTATAACCCTGGATCCAAACATTCCAGGTTGTTAACGACGGTTCTGCCCGAGTCATCGCTTGTATTGAGAGTCAGGGTGTCATCGATAGAATTCTGGCTGATCTTGAGATCAAGCAACACAACACCCGCACTTTTTTAGCGAAACTAAGTTAACGTGCCAGTACCCACAATCTGCATTCATTCCGTATTTTGCAACATCCTTCAGATTACCTCCTTGAGTGCCAACGCCAAGAACTAATGGAAAATGATGAGGTATAGGAAGGATTAATACCCCCAGGAATTTTTGGGGGTTGACATATGAAATCAGAGAAAATATATTTGTTTCCATATTTTCCACGCCAATAACTGATGGATCCACTTCATGACGCATGATAGCTCTGTCGAAAACGCGAAAGGCGAGGCCAGCAAACGGCGAATTCTCGAGGTATTCGAGCGCGAGGCACGCATCATAGGCCCGAAAGGGGTGGTGATGGCCGAACTGGTGAGGGAACTGGGTATTAGTACCCGCACCTTGTACAAGCATTTTGCCAACAAGGGCGAAATGGTAGAGGGACTGATTAAAAGTTGGGCGGCACTGTGGCTGCAGCGCCAGAATGAGGGACTGGAGTCTGACTTCGATGCTCGCAGCCGTATAGAGCGGGGGGCGCTAAATTGGCTGGAGCATCACAGCCGCTTCAGCGAGCTATTTTGGTTGCAGCTGGAGCGGGATTTTCCCGCCGCCCACGGCATTTACCGGCGGGAGCACCAGGCCTTCTTGCGCCGCTCCCGAACCAACCTGATGGGTGAGATACGTGCTGGTCTCAATCCAGATTTGGCCCTGTCTTCACTGATGGCACTGATGGCGCACGCCGGTGATCCCAAGTTGTGCGATCAACTCAACCTCACCCGCAAAGATGCGTTGCTGGAGGCGATTGACCTGTGGGCTCGCGGCGCTCTTAAAACCCCACTGCAATCGATCGATCCAGGGGCCGCCAATCCAACCCCGATTAAGAGGAAGGGCTAAGGTGACCGAAGTAACCAGTGCGACGGTCTACGCCGTAGGCGTGCCTATCATTGTGCTGATGATTGCCGCCGAGGCAGCTGTCTCGGCCTGGAAAAGTACCCGTTACTACGACCGGGAGGATACCCTGGGTACGCTGGGAATGCTCTCTGGCAATATCGTGATGGCTGGGCTGACCAAGGGCAGTGCGTTTATTTTTTACCTTTATCTGTATGAGTCTTTTAGCTTGTTGAAAGTCAGCGAGTTGATCCCCACATGGGCGGTCTGGGTGCTGACGTTTGTGGCCATCGATCTGAATTTCTATTGCTACCATCGCTGCAGCCATCGCGTGCGTAGCCTGTGGGCTATTCATATGAACCACCACTGCAGCGAAGAGATGAATTTTACCGTGGCCTTTCGTCAAGCCTGGCTGGGCCCGGTTTCCAAGATTCCTTTTTTTGCCGCGCTGCCACTACTGGGCTTCGATCCCACTATTACGCTGGTGGCGGGAGTGGCGTCGACACTGTGGGGTGTGGTGGGGCACACCCGTTGGATTGAAAAATTGGGACCACTGGAGTGGGTGCTCAACACGCCATCGCACCACCGAGTGCACCACGGCAGCAACCCCGAGTACATCGACAAGAACTACGGCAATCTTCTGATTATCTGGGATCGGCTGTTCGGCACCTTTGCCGAGGAGCGCGCGTCGGTGCAATTTGGTTTGGTAACCCGCGTGGGCACTCAGAACCCCATTACTCTGACGCTGATGGGTTGGCGCAAAATTTTTGCCGACATGAAATCCACCAGCAAGCTGAATGACCGTCTGGGCTACTTCTTTGGTCCGCCGGACTGGCGGCCGCGGTCTGAGCGCGGCGGCTAACTTGAACTCCGAGATGTCGGACCATCGTATCCTTTGCTCTCCTACCCTGGTTAAGGCATTTTCTTAATGCAGCGCAATGCCTCCGCCTGATAGACTTTTCCTCTCTCGTTGAGCAGGTCCATTACATGCAGCGATCTGGAAACAAAGGCAAAGCCAACATCCAATCGCGGGTGCCACTGCAAGATCGCCCTGCCCAGATCTATCCAACCATAAAAGGGTACTGACAAGTTAACTTGAGGTCGTGGACTGGCTCTACAGTAACTAAGGTCCCACTTTGAACGATATTTGTTGGTCTTATACGCTCTGATTTTCCACTTTTCGAGGAAAAATACGTTAACGTGTCAGTACCGACTGAGGTGTAAATGCACTCTGCGGTGGTCGAGAATTTAGTCCCTTATCACCTCACAAGTGTTATTACGCTTCAGTTTTGGGCTTGTCACCATGCAATCGATATCGGCTACTGACTAGCTGGTTATTGCACTCCCTTTTGCTTCATGGCATCGGAAATCTATGCGGTGGCCTAAGTTCGACAGCCCGCATATTTTGCCTATACTTCCCATGCGTACTCTCGGCCATCAGTTAAGTACACTGTGGCGATCGAAACCGTTGTGGATGAGTTATAAATGAAAGCATTCTTCGTTATTGCCATTGTGGCGCTGGTCATTGCAGTGTCAGGTAGCTGGGGTGGCGTGATGCTCTACTCTTTGCCCGTAATGGCCTGGGCAGTGTTGGGAATTTTTGCGATGCAAAGTCTTGGCTTTGTGCCGGCCTTCCTGTTTCAGACAGAGCGTTACTACGATTTGATTGGCAGTCTGACCTATATCAGTGCGGTCGCGCTGGTTCTTTTGTGCAGTGGCAAGGTCCACTTACGACAAATGCTTATCGCACTCTTCATCCTCATGTGGGCTGCTCGGCTCGGTAGCTTTCTCTTCATGCGGATTGCGCACGATGGCGGTGATTCCCGCTTTGATAAGATCAAGCCTTCGGCGCTACTTTTTTTTCGCACGTGGATGCTGCAGGGACTTTGGGTTACGGTGACAGCCGGAGCGGCCCTCGCGGCGCTGAGTAGTGGCAGGTCTGTGCAGTTAAATAGTGTTGATGGCGTTGCCATTGCACTTTGGGCATTTGGTTTCGCCATCGAAGTCATTGCCGACAGGCAGAAACGTCAGTTCAGGCAGGCACAGGGTAGTGGTCGGTTTATTACCACGGGCCTGTGGTCTCTTTCTCGGCACCCCAACTATTTTGGCGAGATCATGCTTTGGGCGGGTATGGCGTTACTGGCGCTTCCTGCATTGGAGAGCTGGCAGTATGTAACGCTGGTATCCCCCGTGTTTGTATACTTTCTGCTGGCGCGCATTAGTGGTATCCCCTTGCTCGAGCAAAAATCCAATCGCCGTTGGGGGCAGGAGCCTGCTTATCGCGCGTACAAGGAGAGCACCCCGGTGCTTGTTCCCAGGTTGAAGAAATTCGGTTGATCTGAGGAGCGGGCGAAAACCGATACACCAATTACAGGAGCTATAAACGGGGTGGCGACTCGATTGTCTGGTTTGCCTTTGTTGGATAACCACACAATTTCACGAAAAAGCGCAACTATTGTCCCCGCACTGCGCTCGCATCACAGATGAGATAATTCGGTACCGCCAAGTTAAATCTCTGATATTGGTATAATCGGTGGATGAATACATACAAACGCCACAGATTCCCACCCGATATCATTTCGTATGCCGTCTGGCTCTACTATCGTTTCACGCTCAGTCACCGGGATATCGAGGATTTACTCGCGGAGCGAGGCATCATAGTCAGCCGCGAAGCAATTCGACTTTGGTGTATCAAATTCAGTGCTATATACACTCGAAGGTTGAAGCGAAAACAC
>PKCY01000262.1 GCA_002862985.1 Haliea sp. | reverse complement strand
GGCTGCATTTCATCGATGCCGCGGTTTGCCAGTTGGTCCGCTCGTTCATTTTCTGCATGTCCGCTGTGGCCTTTTACCCACTGCCACTGAACCTGATGACGGCGATTCTGTTCATCGAGGGCCTGCCACAGATCGACATTTTTCACTGGTTTGCGCGCCGCTGTTTTCCACCCTTTCTTTTTCCACCCCTCCAGCCAGGTGGTAATACCATTCTTGACGTAGACAGAATCGGTGGTGAGGGTGACCGCACAGGATTCCTTAAGTGCTTTCAAGCCTTCGATAGCCGCCTGCAACTCCATACGGTTATTGGTTGTATCAGCGGTCCCACCAAACAACTCCCGTTCGGTGGCTCCACACCGTAACAACGCACCCCACCCTCCCGGCCCGGGATTTCCTCTGCATGCGCCATCAGTAAATATTTCTACATTTTTCAAGAAGCTACGTCCTTTTTATTAGGCAGTTTATAGGATTTTCGAGAAGGGACGCTGGGTGTAGGCGTGGGCGTAGGCGCCGGTTTCGGCACCAGACCTATAAGGGTGCCACGGCGACGCAGTGCCCGGTGGGGGCGGTGCAAGCCCGCGACCTGCTTGGTGGCATGCAGAATATACACTCCGCCCACTGGCAGATTGTGCAGCGCCATCCAGGCATCACCGCGACTAATCCACTGTCGCACGCGTCCGCCACCAACAGGCGGCAAACCATAAAGCCTAGAGGACGCAAAAACCTCAAAACCCAGTAGGTGCAGCCAATCCCGCAACCGATGTTCACTCACCGGCCGGTGTTGTGACCACAGAGAATGTCCCATCATTGCACGCAGACGTGTCTGACAACCCAGCAGGCTATAAGGGTTGAAGCCGACAACCAGCAACCTCCCGTGGGGCGTCAAGACCCGCTGGATTTCACGCAGTACCTGGTGTGGATTAATGGCAAACTCAAGACAATGATGCGCAACGACTGTGTCGATGCTATCGCTATCTAACGGCAGCTCTTCCGGTTGTGCAATCAGCCCAATGCGCTCTCCTGAGCGGTCAGCGCAATGAATACGGTGGTTAATCGGACTTTCCAGGCATAACGGGCGACCATTCCTGATGCCCAGTTGCAATATGTGGTAGCCAAACGACGTGCTCAGGGAATCTTTAAGCGCTCGCCGCGTTTCCTCCAGCAAATAGTCACCATTGCCTCTGGTGAACCAGGATTCCAGTTCCGTCAAAATGTCGATACACTCTGCCTGCTTATCAGGGGGTTGAATCTCCGCGTCGACGCCGCGGGTGGCTCCTGCCTGTTACCCGTTAGCCGATACGCTAATACTACTGTATTTTCACCTGTTTGGAACGTTGCCCATGTTAAACATCCAGCCGATCGCCGCTTTTACTGACAACTATATCTGGTTGTTATCCGATCCACAGACCCAGCAGGCCTTTGTTGTTGATCCCGGGGATGCGAAGCCGGTGCGAGCAGCCTTGCAGCAACAAAAACTGGAGCTGACCGGTATTCTCCTAACGCACCACCACTTCGATCATGTGGGCGGCGTGCAGGCTTTGTGTGAAGAGTTTAATCCGGTTGTGTATGGGCCTCACAACCAGGCGATCGATAATATTGATAGGCGCCTGGGAGCCGGTGATGGGATCGAGGTGCTGGGTATAGACTTTGAAGTACTGGAAGTGCCCGGTCATACTCTGGACCATATCGCCTACGTACATCGCTCCGAAACACCTATCGTGTTTTGTGGAGACACCCTGTTTGCCGGGGGCTGTGGCCGAGTGTTTGAAGGTAATCCGCCGATGATGTTGCAGTCGTTGCAATCTTTGGCTGCACTACCACCTTCGACCCGGGTGTATTGTGCCCACGAATATACACTCGCCAATTTAGCATTTGCGCGTGCCGTAGAACCCGACAATGCAGCCCTCAGCGCGCGCATGGAGGCCGCTCAGGCAATGCGCGATCGAGGCGAGCCTACCGTGCCATCTGATATTGGACTGGAACTTGCGACCAATCCCTTCCTACGCTGTAATACCCCAGCGCTTCAAGCATCTTTGGAACTGCAGGGAAGGCTTGAGGGTGTCAGTCCTGTGGACGTTTTTACCACGGTGCGCGGGTGGAAAGACCATTTTTAGTCGAAAAGCTCACAAAATGCTGGCAAAGTCCCGGGCGCGCAATATCCTGTGTGTCAGAGTGGCCATCTGAGGAATTTAAACTATTATTTACAATAACTTGAAATCTCTTTTTCTAGTAGTTTGTTACACCATACTGACAACGGCTTGCACCTCGCAGCAAAAGCAGGCACCGGCTGTACCAAGTTTAGCGGCCCCTGCAGAACTGCCGGCGGAGCAATTGCCAGCAGGCAGTGAACTGCTCGGTGCTGCGGCGAATACGCAAACTGAGAATTTGTGGGAAAGAATTCGTCTCAATTTAAGTTGGCATGTCCACGACAGTCCGCAGGTGGATCGTGCCAGAGAACATATCCTCCGGCAGTCGACCTACCTTCCCGTGATCGCCAGCCGAGGAAACTACTACCTGTATTACATCGTAGAGGAGGTGCAGAAGCGGGGTATGCCTGTGGAAATAGCCTTGCTACCCGTTGTCGAGAGTACTCTGGACCCCTTCGCAGCGAATCCCTCAGGCGCCACAGGCCTGTGGCAGATTATGCCCGCCACAGGCAGGCACCTTGGACTGGAACGGAACGCATGGTACGACGGACGCAAGGATGTACGCGATTCCACACGGGTTGCGCTGGACTACCTGGAAATGTTGTACGAGACATTTGATGAAGACTGGATGCTGGCCCTGGCGGCTTATAATTCGGGTGAAGGGCGTGTCTCACGCGCGCGCAGAGCCAATGCGGCCAAGGACCTGGGCACAGACTATTGGTCACTAAACCTACCCCGCCAGACGCGTAACTATGTGCCGAAGCTCATCGCCCTGGCTCAGATCATCTCCAATCCCGAACAATTTAGCGTAAAAATCCCCCGCGTCAATAACGCGCCCGCATTCGAGGTAGCAAACACCAACGGACTCATGGAAATGCCTCGAGCAGCGGAACTGGCAGGCGTGGACATTGCCACCTTGCGCGCGCTCAACCCTGGCCAGCTGCGCGGCACTCTATCTCCAGACCGGCCTCCGGAGTTGCTTCTTCCAACCGGATTGCGCGCACGCTTTGAGAGCGAGGTCGCCAAGTTGCCCCCCCAGGAGTTAGTTCAGTGGCGCTACTACCACATAAAACCGGGTGACACTCTGGGTCAAATTGCGGAAAAATTCGACACGCCTGTGAGTATGCTACGAAAAATGAATGGCCTTCCTGGCAACCTTATTCGTGCTGGTGGCACTTTAAAAATTGCCGGCAGCGGCCCGGAAGACAGTAGCGAGCTAACGGCTACCAACCAGGAGGGAAGCGCTCGAGGCTATCGTGTGATAGCTGGCGATTCTTTATATCGTATCGCAAACAAATTCAGCGTCTCTATCCGCGACCTCATTGCCTGGAACGCGCTTGATCCTGGAGTATATCTCCAACCAGGGCAAACTCTCACGCTGTATAACTAAGATGAGCGGGCTCTGGAGACGGTTTCGCAGGCTATGAAACCACCATCTGCTCCCCAGACATGGCAGACAGTGTTCGGTACATTCAAACTGTCACGCTATCCCGCCCAGAATGGCGACAAGCAACTGGCATGGTCTGCCGCTGACGACCTATTACTGGACGAAGTCGCTCGTCTCGATGTCTCTGGATCACAAGTCCTGGTGGTCAATGATCCCCACGGAGCGCTATGTGTCGCCTTGCAACCAGCAGCCTTATGGACAGACTCCGCTTTGTCTGCACTGGCGCTGAAGCACAATGCACACATCAATCATCGCATTGAGACGCCTGTGGTGTGGAGTACCGATTCACCCTTGTCAGCAAAAATAGAAGCACCGAATGTCATCGTCCTGCGGGTTCCCAAACACCTGTCTTTTTTCGAACACCAGCTAACGATCCTGGCTCGGGAGCTGCCTGTAGGAACGACAGTTCTGGCCGCCGGCATGGACAAACACCTGTCTTCGCATACGGCGACTATCCTGGAGCGTTGCATTGGACCTACACAACGCTTTCCCGGAAGGCGTAAAGCGAGATTATTCAGCGCCCAGATTGCCGCTCGACCGGCAGACGAAGGCCTTCCTCGCGCGGCCTACTATTGCGAACCGATTAAGGACTCGCTTCAAAGCCTGCCAAACGTCTTCAGCAAAGATAAGCTGGATAGGGGAAGCCGCCTGCTGATGGAACAATTCCCTACACTTGCCTCTGCCAGGACGGTAATTGATCTGGCATGTGGAAACGGGGTTCTGGGCTTGACTGCGTTCAAGCTGGGCCTGGCCCGCGCACTGGTCTTCTGTGACGAATCGGCCATGGCGGTTCGCTCAGCACAGCTTAATGCGACACAGTGCTTTCCCGAGGATGTACACAAGTTCAGCTTCCACCACGGAGATGGGTTGCGCATGTATAGCGGCGAACTCGCAGAGCTGATTCTATGCAACCCCCCATTTCACCTCGATCACACTGTGGATGCCTGCCTGGGGTCGCACTTGCTTCAGCACTGTGGCCAACGGCTCTCCCCCGATGGGCGTCTATGTCTCGTAGGCAATCGGCACCTGAACTATGGCGATGAACTGGCGCATACATTTAATCGCGTTGAGAAAATTGCCAGCAACTCGAAGTTCAATGTCTTTCTCGCGCATAAATATTGAAAAAAAACCGCTTTACTGGAGTTGCATGGGACCGAGTCTGGAGGGTATCTTAGCCACCCCTTGCATCTGTGAACTACAATAAATGATGCACAGTAAACTGTGAAAGGAGTACAAACATGAAATTGTTGGAAAATGCCCTCTCCCCCATCATCCGCAAAGGTCTAATTGCCTTGTTAGCGGCAAGCCTTCCCATTTTGGCGCACGCTGCCCCTCATGAGGAAGTCGAAACTAGTGGCCGCGCCAGTGTTATGGAAATGGAAGCCGTCGTAACCGCAGTAAATCTCGAAACCCGGGAAGTGAGTTTGGAGGGGCCAAACGGCAATATTGTTACAATCCATGCGCAGGAACAGATAGTGAAACTCGAAGACGTCAGCGTAGGCGATCGATTGGTCGTAACCTATATGGAAGCGTTGGAGGCAGAGATTCGTACCCCCACCGAGGAAGAACTGGCTGAACCCTGGGTCGTGCTTGAAGACACTGCCGTATCAGAAGATGCTGCACAACCGGCGGTCATGGATGCTCGCATGGTCCGAGCCGTGGTCACTATCGAGGGTCTAAATCGCCCACTCGGTACCGCCACAATCAAGGATTCCCGCGGTATGCTGCACATCCTTGGTGACGTCGAGCCCGAGAAAATGGAAGGCGTTACTTTGGGTCAGACCGCGGTTGTAATTTATGCGCAGGCCCTGGCGCTCAGCCTTGAGAAAAAAGAACCCGATGAAAAGTCATCCGATAAGGCTGAGCTCTGACCCGGCCGTCGAGTAGGTTCTCAACCCAAGCGGTCACTGTCGCAGTGGCCGCACCTTTTCTTTTCTTTTCTTTGCTATTGCAAAAGGCCAGTCACCGCGTCATCTCCCGATGCATATCCGGGTGATTTAGCGCCTCATTCGTTGATTGCCGGCAGATCCAGATCTGGTAGCCGGTGCAGATGTCCCAGTGCAGTAAAGAACAGCGCGCATCGCAGAGGTTCGCTACCAAGTAGGTGCAACGCATCACGATAACGGCACAATTGTTCCCCATAAACGGCACTCTCACGCGCCACAAATACCGCCAGCGACTCCCCCTGCAGGGGCAGACTATTTTTGTAATCCACCACCCACCGCTCGCCCGAAGAGGCATCGATAAAGGTACGATCTATAATCAGGTCGTGTGCAGTTCCATTACGGTCGACTGCTGTTAGAGCCCACTCGCTGCGGGCCTTCAGGTGAGCACTGGACAACACCCAGCGACCCATCCCCTCCTCCTTCAATGTCTGCTCGACGGATGTCAACACACGTTGCCATGCATTTTCCAACGCCTCGCCCCAGAGACCCTCACGCTGCAGCGCCATACGCCAGCGCGTTCGATCCTGGTCTTTGACAGTGAGCGGCAGTTGCGGACATTGTGATAACGCTTCCAGGGCCAGGTGAACAACTGTGCCAACGCTGCGATCAACGGCGTTATCGGGCACTTCCGGAACATTATCAGGCCCCTGGACAGGCAGCTTATTAATAGCTGGCGCCGCGGAGTTAAGTCGCTCCCGTCGTATGCGCACGTATGGCGTATTTGGGCGCACTGATTCTGGTGGCAATTCAGGCATCGTGGATTGGTGCAAGATCATTTGCTCTTGAACTACTGGCCACAGTTGAGACAGCAGGCTGCGATCAGTGGGCGCCCGCGCCTGATCAGACTTTTCGTCCCATTTTACGCAAGCGGTTAATAGAAGCTGGCTAACGGCCCGAGTCGCACCCACATAGAGTAAGCGCGTGGCTTCGTGGCGTGCTTTCTGCTGGCTTTGCACTTTTAGATAATTGTAGAGCGTGGGGGCGTCATCGGGACTGTGGTCGTCCGCTGCAAGAAAAAAACGACGCTCGCCAGACGCACTACTGTGTTCATCCCAGCGCAAGAGAGGACGATCATCACTACGAGGCACCTGGTCGAGCGCGGGAATAATCACATGTCCGAATTCCAGACCTTTGGCCTTGTGCAGCGTCATAAGATGCACCGGACTGAGAGGATCACCTCCACTCATATATCGCCGTTCCAGCTGCCTTGATAGCCACTCGACATCCAAACCAATGCCCTGTACCTCTGCCTCTTCGAGTAGTTGCAAAAAGCTATCGGCATCGCGCAGTGCAGCGACATCCAGCGCACAGGCTGGGCCGGCCAGCCCTATCCAGGCCTGCTCGATCCAAGCCCGCAGACCCAACCTATCGCGCGTATCTTGAGCTCGTTGCAGTACCGGCACTATGTGCCGCAACCGCTCTCTGCCATCATCACTAAGTTCGGCCAGTAGTGCCTCATGGCAAAGATCTGACCTTACACTGGAGAACGGTGGTGCATGGCCACGCGTGGCCACCACAAGGAGATCCGCCAGCTGTAAACCACACCAGGGCGCACGCAGAAGCGCCAACCATGCCAAGCGGTCCGCATCGCTTGCCAGCGCGGAACACAGGGTCATCATATCTGCCACCAACGGCGACTGCGCCAGGCTGTCCAGATCGGGAGCATTGTACGGAATACTCAATTGTTTCAGGCAATTGATAATCGGCTGCAGGTGGCTACGGTTCCGACCCAGCACTGCAATAGTACCCTCGACACCCTTCCCCAATAAATCAGAAATATGTCTACCGATAAAGGCGACCTCCTCCAGCCTGCCAGTGTCGCCCGTAAAGGCATGCAAGGCGACAGCCTCCGAGTGTGGTCCGTTCCCGCGCACAGCAGTCGCAGCGCTGAATTTTATCTGAGCACGGTTGATGTCATTGTGCTGCGGGAATGCCTGTAAGAAAGACGCATTCACCCACTCCACTAAACCCGCATCCGAACGGAAATTGCAGCGCAGCTCCAAATGTTGAAGCAGCACTCCGTTGAAACCTTGTTCACGGGCCTTGAGGAACAGGCCAACATTCGCGCCGCGAAACGCGTAGATAGACTGCATCCCGTCACCAACAATCATCAGCGTTCGTGGCGCCTGCGGATGCGCAGCATTGTAGTCTCCCCAGCCTCGAGTCAGATTGTGTATCAGTTCAAACTGATTGATCGCAGTGTCCTGAAATTCGTCTACCAAAATATGCTCAATCTGGTAATCCAACCGCAGCGCCAGTTCAGTGGGTGCGTCATCGGTTCCCAACGCCTGCAGGGCCGACAGTGCCAACTGACTGTGATCCGCCAGACCCCGCCTCTGAAAAACCAGTAAGAGCTGGGCTGCCAATACGGGGAGCATTCTGGACAGATGCAAAACCAACTGCCAGGAAGCACTTCCTGACTCGATCACCGGTAAGGTGTTAATTGCCATCAATCCGGCATGCAACTGCGGAACCTCTGCCAGCAGCGGTAAAAGCGCCTTGAGCTGCTGCTTGCGCTGCTCTGCCTCCCCCTTGCCCGCAGGAAAGCCCTCTTTTTTAGTAATATTCTTACGCCAGCCTCCCGTTTTAGTGAGCAGTAACGTTCTCAGCTGTCGCCAAACGGGTAAATCCTGTGGCTGATTGCCGGGAAATTGACCTGGCTGTGAGGTCCCCAGATTACCCGCGGCATATTGCATCAGATCCAGCAATGGGCCCTTGTAAGACTGCGCCAAACTCGACAGTAATGTCAGCTCTTCTCTAACCAGGGTCTCCACCGATGTCACCAGATAGTTCTCTGCTTCCTGCGGCGCGGCGTGCACGCCAACGTAGTCTTTCCACTGTTCGCGCCGGTGTAGCATCGACACCAGCAATGCCTGTAGTCGTTCCCAGTTGTTATCGAAATGCAGTAGCAGCGCGGCAAGATCAACCGCCACCGGGTGCTCATCGTCCAGCAACTTATACAGCTCCAAAACCGCTTCTACGTAAAGTGCATCTGGGTCGTCCAGCGCCTGGGCCTGCCCGCCGACCTGACTGAGAATAGGCATTTGCCGAGTGAGCCAGGCACAAAAACTATCGATCGTTCGGATGTTCAGTCGAGTTAGATCGCGCAGTATCTGCCAGCCTTCGCGGTCGTTTGCTGCCAGCGTCAGTAGCGCCAGCTCTCGTGTAACCTGCTGGTGTGCGGTGCTGCAGACAGTGCCGTCCAACGCAGTCTGCAACGCCTCAACGACTCTCGCGCGCATCTCCGCAGCAGCTTTACGCGTGAAGGTGATTGCCAGCACTTGTTCCGGACGCTGCACACGGGCCAACAGTGCCAGGTAGCGCTGGATTAAGAGTTCGGTTTTACCGGATCCTGCCGGAGCGCTAACGCAGAAGCTTTGCGTTACATCAATCGCCGCTGCGCGTTCACTGGCATCGACAATATTACCCATTGATAGAAATGTCCTGCGCCAGATCAGTGCGGTCTATTCGGCACAAGGGTTGCAGACCGCACCAGGTGCAACTGGCAGTGCTTAGCGGATCTACCGCGGCATCTCCTTCGACGAAGGATTGCGCCAGACGTTCAAGATTTTGCTGCCAATACTCATTCAGCGATTTCCAGTCATTCACATCAACCTTGCCCTTCACCGCTCGAGCGATATCCGTACCTATCCCCGGCGCTGCGGCGACGCGCCCGAGGCCAACATAACAACACTCTCGAGCTCGGACCTGCGCGAATGCCAGGGCTGCCGCCTCGCCCTGCGCGGCAATACTGTAAAGTAGCAGCTGTGGCCGCTCCGGCCTTTGTCCCAACCAATGTCGGACGCTACTGCTGCCAGATTTGTAATCTATAATCACGCGCGACCCGTCCGGTAACAGATCAATACGATCCACGCGCAACCGTATCTTTAGCTGTGCCAGTTCCAAGGCAACATCCTGTTCACGCATTTCTACGCAAAATTCACTGCGCTGACGCTCAACGGCCAACCACTCGTGAAGTAATCCGCTCAGGCGCTGGCCTTCTAAGGCCCAATAAGCGCCACCGAGCCGTTGACGCTGCCGGCTGGAAATTGCGTCGATTCCCGATTGCACGGCGGCCAATACCACCTGCGTCTGCGCCAAATCATCCAGTGCAACCAGCGAAGCGTGATCCCCAATCTCGCCCCATAATGCGTAGAGGACGTCATGTAGCAGCGAGCCACGCTCGGCGGGAGACTGGGCAATACTAAAGTCTCCCAGCGGCGCGACCAGGAGGCGTCGTTTGGCAAACGCCCGGAAGGGACACTGGGATTGATCCTCCAGCAAGCCACTACCACCGCCAACCTCTTCCAGCTTTACCGGGGGGATGGGTGGTGCCTGCTCATCTGACCGTCGCTCGAACCCACTTCGATCCAGATATTCCAGCCATAAAGTGGGCACCTGCTCAGACTCTGCGAGAGCCTGGGGAACAAATTCAGACAGAAGTGCACTTTTTTGCTCTGGCACGCCGTCCTTTTGGCGACAATAGCTGGCGTGCAGAAACTCGCATGAGCGCGCGTACTGTCTCAGGAGTGAGGTTCCGAAAGCCCACTCCCGCTCGGCAGTAGCGTGTGGCATCTGCAGGCTGGTTTGCAGTGCAACCGGGATAAAGGGATTCGGCCGCGGTGCAGCCGGCCAGTTCGTACCTTGCATGCCAATTACCCATAGGTGCTTAAACGTAAGCCCTGCCGCTTCCAGCGGCCCCAGCACCTGGACCGGGCTGTCCACCGTTTGCGGTTGCGAAATCTGACTAAAGCAGGCTTCACGTAATAAACGTAGCGCAGCATCGAAGTCTAGCGGCGGGCATACAGCATCCAAACCCCTAAATTCATCCAGAGTGCGGTGCCACAAATTCAACTGTTGAAATTCAAGTGAGTCCAATGACTCAGCACCCGGCCAACCCCACTCGGACAAGATCACGCCAAACCGATCAATCCACTGGGAAGGCTTGCACCTACCGTTAAGTTCTCGGTGCCGAAAAAGCGTCTTCAAATGCTGCCCCAGCGCCAATCCCTTCTCCTCACCCAGACTCACTTCAGTTGCTGCTACCCGCAGCTGACCGATGTCCAGTGTTCGGCTTCCCTGGGCATACAAGCGCATCACGAACTTCTGCGCCAGGGCACTGCCCGCATCGGGCAGTTCCAGAAACCGTGATCGCAAGACCGCAACAACCGCGGGTACCGTGGTAGAGGCCAAATTCAACGCTAAGGCCGCAAGGGCATCCCGTATCAAAGGTGTTTCAGACAGCGGAATCCCAGTAGAGAAATTGACCGGCAGGCTAGTGTAGCGCTCACCCAGGCAGTTAAATTCCCGACGCAACAGGTATTCTAGCGATAGGCGATCGCCCGCCATATCACTGAGCACAAGCCCAACTGTCTCTTCCGGTGCAAGACGGTGCTGCTGAGCTGCCCAGGCTGCGGCGGCGCGCAGTTCACTGCGTTTGTCTGAGAATGCGTGTTCCACACAGGCGGCTTGATCGCTCCCTGCAGTGATGACACGCACTTCAGTACCCAGTGAATCGAACAGGGCATTCACCAACGGCGCAACCTCGTCGATCTCCACAAGGGCCACCCGGCTGGCCGGAAGACCTGGAGTGAGTGCCGTTAGTTGCACCAGACAGTCAGTGGGTGTGCACGCGCCTATCTCCGCCAGCCGTTGCTCAAACTGAGTGATCCAGTGAAGAAGCGTCCCACAATCCCGATCCAACTCGAATAGTTGGCGTATACCCGGCGACCCCAGGTCCACCTGCCAGCGCTGTAGGGCGTCTCTGGCACTGGAGGCCAGGTCTGCCGCAGCGATAGGGCTCAGCAAATGGAATTCGGTACCACGAGCGCTGTATTGGTCTATCACCTGGCGCCACAGCTCCCCTATCTGCCCGGCATTGAGCGGAGTCAGCGGCTCCAATAAACCCAGACGGACGGCCTCCTCCCACTGTGAATGCAACCACTGCTCCAGAGGCTGCACTTGCGGGGACTCCCACACCTTGTCGCCCGCGGCTACCCGATGCGCCTTCCACTCAGACTTGATCCGCCGCGCCAAGCGAGAGTTCGGCGTTAAGAGTACAAAGTGATCATTAATCAGAGGCTGAAGCGCGGTAATGTCGTACAAGCGGTGGGCCAATTTGGGCTCCTGTATTCACGGTTGAATTCCCGTCTCTCCTACACAAAGACGCTGGACTGCTATAGAATGCCGCGCCCGGAATAAACGTACGGGCCTGCAAGCGGGCTGCGCTGCAATCCGGCAAACACTGAAATTACTTTATCAGGTAAACACCGATGAGCAACATCGAAGTACACAATGTCAATGTCGCCTCCCAGGACATATTGATGACACCGGAGCACTTGAAGTCGACACTGTGCACCTCCGACTCGATCCACAATACTCTGGCGCAAAGCCGCAGCGTGATCCAGAATATCCTTGATCGCAAGGATCATCGTATCTTTGTCGTGGTCGGGCCCTGCTCTATTCATGATCCTGCCGCCGCGTTGGAGTACGCAAGACGCTTAAAGGCACTTGCGGATGAGCTTTCCGACACGCTCTACATCGTTATGCGCGTCTATTTTGAAAAGCCCCGCACCACAGTCGGTTGGAAAGGCCTGGTCAATGACCCACACCTCGATGACTCCTTTAAGATTGAGGAAGGGCTGCACATTGCTCGCAAATTGCTGCTTGATATTCTCGATATCGGCCTACCGACCTCCACCGAAGCCCTGGATCCGATTTCACCCCAGTACCTCCAGGATTTGATTAGCTGGACGGCCATTGGCGCCCGCACAACTGAATCCCAGACCCATCGGGAGATGGCCAGCGGGTTATCGAGCGCCGTAGGGTTCAAAAATGGCACAGATGGAGGTCTCACTGTCGCGACCAACGCGCTCAACTCGGTAGCCAAACCCCACCGCTTTCTGGGGATAAACGGGCAGGGCCAGGTGTCCGTGTTCACCACCCGTGGCAATCCCTACGGACACATTGTGTTGCGCGGCGGCAGTAGCGGACCCAACTACGATTCGGTTCATATAAAACTGTGTGAAGACGCACTGCATAAAGCCGGTGTCGCGCAAAACATCATGGTTGACTGCAGCCACGCCAACTCAAATAAGGACCCTGAACTGCAACCACTGGTGGTAGAAAATGTGGCCAATCAGATTCTGGAAGGCAACAGGTCCATTATCGGACTCATGGTTGAGAGTAACCTGAACGCGGGCAATCAGGCCATTCCCGACAATCTGGATGAACTACAACACGGCGTTTCGGTCACCGACGGTTGCATTGACTGGGAAACCACAGAGCGCTGTCTGCGGGAAATGCGTGACAAGGTTAAGGACACACTGGCAGGTCGAGGGTAACACCGACTGCAAACCGCTCTAGCGCCCGCCTGCCGACTCGCTAGTGTTCTTTTGGGGACTTCACTTTTCCACAGCTTCGCTAGCTGGATCCAAGCTTGGGTAGGTCCGAGTTATAGCTAGTAGTATGCTTGCGAGGTATCGGTGTGATCAGTCGTATCGCGCACGCCTTGCAGCTGCGGAACCTGCTCAAGCAGGGTCTTTTCAACGCCACCTTTGAGTGTTTCGTCAACTGCGCTGCATCCTTGGCAACCACCGCCAAACTGCAATATCGCAACCATTTCGTCGGTAATTTCGATCAGGCTGACCTCACCCCCGTGGGACGCCAGAGCAGGATTGACCTCGTTATAAAGCACGTAATTCACGCGATCTTCCAAAGAGCTGTCTTCACTGACTTGAGGTAGCTTTGCGTTAGGCGCCTTTATGGTCAATTGGCCACCCATACGGTCCTTGGAATAATCCACCAGCGCATCCTCCAGGAAAGGAAGGCTACGTGCATCGAACCAAACCGTAAACTTCTCCAACACTTCTGTGTCATCCTCTTCCTGCAGGTCACCCTCCCGGCAATAGGCAATGCAGGTTTCTGCGCGGGGTGTTCCGGGCTGATTGATGAAGACTCGTACACCGAGGGCGTCGTCCTGCTTGGACAACAACTCCGCAAGATATTCCTGTGCCGATTCAGTGATGGTAACCATGGAATTCTCCATTCCGACTAATTTACTGGGATATTCTAGCAAACTTGGACAATAAAGTGTGAGCTATACCTAGTACCTAAGTTTAATACGGCGGACAATCTGTTAATATCATTACCTTTTTTAAGGGTGGGCAGTCCCCTTCGCACAACTTCTCAAGGCGTAACCATGGCAACTAACAAACCCGCTACAGGACTATTGGAACAAGCCCTGCAAAAGCGAATACTGGTAATCGATGGGGCCATGGGCACCATGATCCAGGCGGAAAACCTCGTGGAAGCCGACTACCGGGGCGAGCGCTTTGCGGATCACGGGGCTGATGTGAAGGGAAATAACGAGCTGCTAAGTCTCACTCGCCCCGACATCATCGCCAAAATTCACCGCCTGTACTTGGAAGCAGGCGCTGACATTATCGAAACGAATACGTTTGGCAGCACCGCTGTCGCGCAGGGGGACTATGATCTGGCAGGTATAGCGTCCGAACAAAACCTCACTGCGGCAAAAATCGCACGCGAAGTGGCCGATGAAATTAACGCTAAAACGCCAGATCACCCGCGTTTTGTTGCCGGTGTTCTGGGGCCAACCCCTAAAACCGCCTCCATCTCTCCGGACGTAAACGACCCCGGCGCTCGCAGTATCAATTTCGATGATCTACGAGTCGATTACGCCGACTCCACCAGGGCGCTCATTTCCGGCGGTGTCGATTTCATCATGATTGAAACGATTTTCGACACGCTGAACGCAAAGGCCGCTATTTTTGCCGTCAGGGAGGTCTTCGACGAATTGGGTAAGGAATTACCGCTGATGATATCAGTGACTTTTCCGGATATTAGCGGACGCATATTGTCGGGGCAAAATCCCGAGGCTTTCTGGAATGCCATTGCGCATGCGAAACCCCTCATCGTCGGCAGCAACTGCGGCCGGCCCTATCGAGAAATCCGTCCGTTTATTGAAGATCTGTCCAAAGCCTCCAACTGCTATTTTAGCGCGCACCTGAATGCCGGACTACCCAACGCATTCGGAGAATTTGACGAGACCCCGGAAATCATGGAAGAGGATTACCGCGAGTTTGCCGGTCGCGGATTTCTGAACCTAGCCGGAGGCTGTTGCGGCACGACCCCTGCGCACATTCGCGCTATTGGCGCGGCTGTAGAGAATGCTCCACTACGCCCTCTTCCAAAACATGAACCCGCTTGCAGACTGAGTGGCCTTGAAGCTTTTAATATCACAGCTGACAGCCTTTTTGTGAACGTCGGAGAGCGCTGCAATGTTACCGGCTCTGCTAAATTCAAACGCTTGATTCTTGATGACTTCTACGACGAGGCACTTGATATTGCTCGAGCGCAGGTAGAGGACGGCGCTCAAGTTATTGATATCAACATGGACGAGGGGATGCTTGACTCCGAAGCCGCCATGGTGAGATTTCTCAACCTGATCGCATCCGAGCCAGACATTTCGCGCATTCCGATCATGGTGGATTCCTCTAAATGGAACGTCATCGAGGCAGGCCTGAAATGCATTCAAGGTAAGGCCATCGTAAACTCCATCAGCCTAAAAGCGGGAGAAGAAGAATTTCTCACGCAAGCCCGATTGTGCCAACGATACGGAGCTGCAGTAGTTGTGATGGCATTTGACGAGCAAGGTCAGGCTGATAATTTGCAGCGACGAAAGGAGATATGTAAACGCTGCTATGACCTTCTGGTGGGAGAGCTCGATTTCAATCCTAATGATATTATCTTCGATCCGAATATATTCGCCGTCGCAACGGGCATTGAGGAACACAACAACTATGCCGTTGAGTTCATCGAGGCGACGCGTTACATCAAACAGGAGCTTCCCGGTGCGCTAGTGTCAGGTGGCGTCTCCAATGTTTCGTTCTCGTTCCGCGGCAACGATGCCGTGCGTGAGGCCATACACTCGGTATTCTTGTACCACGCCATTCAAGCGGGCATGGATATGGGAATCGTTAACGCTGGTCAACTGGCGGTCTATGACGAATTGCCGAAAGATTTACGCGAAGTGGTTGAAGACGTCATCCTCAATCGTTCTGACGACGGCACCGATCGTTTACTAGAGCTTGCTGAAAGCTACAGGGATACGGGCGGCAGTGAAGGCCGAGTTGAAGACTTGAG
>PKCY01000182.1 GCA_002862985.1 Haliea sp. | reverse complement strand
ACCTGTGGCCCCACACCCAGCACACCCAGCAGCTTCGACTTTTTGGTCTACCATAACTACAGCAAATCCGAACGGTTCCTACTCGAGAATTCCGCGGCCGAGGTTCGTTCCTGGGGCACTAATGAAAAGCTCATAATCGATGTGGGTGAGTATGCGGCAGCCCTGTCTGGCGCAGACGCTACAACCGCTTGTGATCTAAGCGCGATCGCAGGCCTTGATGGTGAGGTGCCCGTACCAACAGGCGTTAATCCAAAAGCCGTGCTCTGCGATCACCGTGGTGCTGCGGAGGAAGTGGCATTGGCCGCCACGATGGCGGCGCAAGATCATGATCGACTTTATCGTTTCGAGGTCTGGGACTGGGGCACGATCGACATGGTGAACACCCGCATGGGCCTGCTAACCATCAATAACCTTCCCAAGCCCACCGCCACTTCTTTCTGGATGCTTTCGCAGTTACAGGGAGAACGGATCGCTGTGATCAACGAGTTGGACGGGGCGTTCCCGTTCCATCTTCTGGCCTCCCGCGAGGACGATGAGATGGTGATTGTCGTGGCGAGCCAAGATCAGACTGTCAGCGAGCAATTTATCCGAGGGCTGCTCGCTGACGGGCTGGTCTTCAATGAAGATGTCGCCCCCCAACTGACCGACTGCACGGCGTTCGAGAGCGAAGACACAGAGGCGCAAATCGCGGCGCTGGCGCAGGCAGGCACCACTGCACAGCAGTTGCTTGATGACTGTCCGAACCTTGATTCCAGCCTGGCCGATTCTCTCGCGAGTGCACTGGCTTACGCTGCACCCAGGGCGGGTCATGTGGGCGAGACCTTTCAACTGACGATCGAGGCCGCAGGATGGCAAGGTCCGGCGACTCGTCATCGCATTGATGCTTACCGCAACACCTTCGCCGAGACCTACCGCCAGTGGCCAGACGCTGACTTCGCAAGCCCGGGGTTCGACTTCGCCGCGGAGGAGGAGTCCCTGTGGAGTTACATGACAGAGCCACTGGACCAATTGGACGTGACAGACGGACGCCTGACTATCGAGGTCCGACCTAATTCAGTGACGCTGCTGCGAGGAATGCTCGAATAGCGTTTTATGCAGCAATACACTCTCGACACGTAAAGCCTTGGGGTTGAAGGAACCACATATTCACCACGTATTTTGATCGCTTTACGGACAGTCATAGTGTGCACTGCGCGACATTCCCGCTTGCGAACCTTATTGAAGATGCACTATCTCAGACACACCCACTGTCCCGCCACGGTCAAGAACAGGGCATTTTTGTGCCAGCGACAGTACCGCCTCCAAAGATTCCGACCATATTATTGTGAAGCCGGACATCGTCTCCATTCCACCACTTTCAACAGAACCGTCGGAATTTACTATATGCGTACTCCTGAGCGGGTTGAGTGAACTGACCACCGTGCCCGGCCATGAAGATATCCAGTTATTGAAGTCCTGACTTTGTTGCTCGCGTTCCTTCGGGCGACCTGACTCTTCACTCCTGTAATAACTAATGAGATAGCGGGCCCTGGAAACTTTTTGATCAAAGCCACCCTCATCGTCCGGAACTTCTTCCTCTAGCGAAACACTACCGGGATCAAGCTTTTCTGCTCTACCCTTCAGTGCCACGGAATAATCACTGGAAACGTACTCCAGTAAAACAGCGAACCCCCTGAGAAAGCTTACAAACTTACGAAAGAGCTTTAAATCAGGCTTGTGGTCGAGAGCCCAACGGACCACACCCTCATAGGAGGCTTTTGTCAAAACAACAGTATTGTGGGTCTTTTGCCCGCTATAAAAGTCAGACACTAATGGCGGCGACAAATGAAAACGGTCGTTAATCCATTGGATATCCCTTGCCGCGCACTTACTGACTTTAGCCACTAGTTCGGGCTCATAAAAAACGTCGGTTTCGATATCAGGAGATAGCGCAATAACGAAGTCAGAAATCGACTTCGCAAAAGCGCCATGGTGAAGTTCATTCATTTGCCTTAAGACATGGGATTCCTCTATCGTTAAGCTTCGATTGACCTTCAAATTCAGACTTTTCATCTTTCCGATATCAAATCCGATTACACCGGCCAAAGAGCGATAGATATCGTGTTTCACCCCATCGTAATTGACTACCAGTAAACGATCTGAGAAAACACTCAAATACCGCTTGAGAATATCCACGCTTGTGGATGATGTTAATAGGGCGCTAATTTCTCCAAAAGGATAAGCACTGCCTGACACCTTTAGCCCCTGTAGATAGGTCGAATAGGACCATTCATACAGGCTGCGAACATAAGCCAGAACAGTGATAGATATTCCGTTCCTGCCGCAGATTTCCCTGAGTTTCTGTAACTTCTTTTCCTGCAAATTCTGCAGCAGTTCACTGCTGACAATGGCAGTGTCAGCTTTGCCGCCAGAGAAATATACCGTTGTTAAAAGTCTTTCTGCCTCCGAAAAGTCGTTCTCCCTAAAGGCCTGAAACAATTCCTGCCCATTGCCGGCTGATGTTGTGCCTGCTTTAGCGGCAGGCACCAGATCAGCATAAGCGATACCCTGCCCGGACAATTCTATGGAATTCAGGGATAACCAGGCCTGCAGTGCCGAAGACCCCGTCTTTCCCAATCCAATATGGATATAAAGATTTTTCATTCACACACCAGATCACTTATTCAGGCAATACAGCTAAGGTATTACTTTTAGCTACTCTAGATCACCTTATTTTTCGCCCCGGCTATCAGACCAACACCCGCCAATCCCTGCACCACTATTGACGCCGCACAAAACTGCCGAAAGCAACGTTGTCCGTCGCGTTAATTGCGGAGATTAGTTTTGGTTTCTTGACGTCCGGGGTATCGAGGATATCAATCGTTTTAGTATGGCCGTGGGTGACAAACAAACGCACGCTGCGCCAGTCGTAGCTAACTATCTCAGAAGCACTTTTATTGAAGGCAGCAATTTATGCGAGCTGCCTTGCGCATTGCCTGACTAAGCCGCAGCCGCAGCCGCGGGTGTACCCGCCGACCACATCGGCACATACACAGGCGGTTCGCCCAAACCGAGCTGATCGCGAGCCTCAGAAAGCGGCAATGGCAGCAGAGCTTCCCAATCGGCAAAGTCGAGGCTTTGACTCTGCTTACCGCGACGCCAGGCTTTTTTAATCATGCCTCGCATCTCTGGCCCGCCAGTCCAATAGGCCATTCCAACGATGAGTGCGATACCGTGGTGCCAGTGCTGTGAAATTCCGTAGGTAAGAACTGATCCTTCACCTAATAAATCCCGACCCCAACCAGTAGCGACATGCTGCAGATCGTGGCTGTCACGTAGCCGGCTGAAAAACCGCCTGCGATTCTCTCCAACATCAACCCGCTCCACAGACTCGCTGGCATCCACCAGGCCTTCAGCGGAAATCTCCTCGCGTTCGGTAAACAGGAAATACTGATGGCCCAGGCTCTCCTCCGGAAGTGAGGATAAGTAGTCGCGATTCATAAGCGTCTCTAACAAATCCCGCTTTTCGGACAAAACGCGCTGGCCCAGTTCGGTCTTCTTAAATTTTCTGTAGTGACGTTCTCCCGATTTACCTGACAAAGCCTTAATAATGGTGAACACCTCATCGGTGTTATCGGGATCAATGCGCAGGCGGCCCAGGGCGCGCCAAGCAGTACGAAAGTGAAGACTGGTATCTGGTTTTTCCACAAGCGCTCTCTAGCTTTACAGCAGTTTGTTCATCACGATCACCAAAATACTGGAATTAGTAGCTGGCCGTCAACCTCAACTGAGGCGCCTATAGCCAGGCCTGGTCAGCGCCTACCGAGCGCGCGGCCAGCGCTTGGGGCGTGAATCAGTCGCCCTGTAGCTTCGCACAATGGAGGCGGTTTGTCTGGAAGCGCAATTCCTATTTCGTGCTAGAATAGAACTCACTATCACATATCCCCTAGAGTGACTGGGTGCAGCAGCTTACCCTATCAATCATCGCGATTTTGCATTGGCCCGTAAGCCTAGGGAGCCATGGTGATTTTCGACAATGGAAAGAACAGTGTAAAAGGCCAACATAACCAATGGGTGCATTTGAGCCACGCCACCAGGCGAGTCCCGCTGCGGTGATGGTTGTTAGTGTCACCATTAGGATTTTGGCCACAGTGTCCAATGCGCAATAATGGCCGCCGTTGCCATTAGCACACCCGGACCCAATGCCTTTAGGCGTCCGCCCCACTCTTTTTTTCCTACCATTGAATCATCGACCTCGTCCGAGACTGAGTGGCACTGGGGTGAATGGCGCACCACTGGCACTTGCCAGTATCTTTTTCATCTCGATCTCCAGTATTCTAGACGTGTAGACATCGCTAAGGGCAAACTGCGTGAGGACATATATCCTGTGACTATAGTTCGATGCTTCGTCCTCAAGTTTCTCGCACTCTGAAATGAAAAAGGTTATCAATGAAAAAGCTGTTGTTTGTAATGCTTGGTCTGGGAGCACTGTTCGGGCTCGTTCTACTGACGCTTCCGACCCTATTGCATAAGGCGGGGCTACACCCGGAATATAATGGGGACATGGTGAGTCTGCCCGGCAAGCGCGCGCTGATAATCACTACCAGTCACAGTGTTCTGGCTGGCCCGGGAGAGACCGAGGGGCCCGAGACCGGTGTTTTTGCCTCCGAATTTACGCACCCTTATTACACCTTTCTGGATGGGGAGATGGAAGTAGACATGGCCAGCATTCAGGGGGGCGCGATTCCCATCGACCCGCAGAGTTTCTCCTTCATGGTGAAGTCGCCTGAGGATGAACGCTACCTGAACGATCCGGTGGCACAGGCCAAGGTCAACAATTCCATCCCGATTGCTGACGTGGATATCAGTCAGTACGATATTGTTTTCATCGCTGGAGGCTGGGGCGCGTCCTACGACCTCGCCCAATCGCCGGTGTTGGCGGAGAAAGTCACCGAGTCTTATTACGGTGAAAAGTCTGCGGTTATCGGTGGCGTCTGCCACGGCGTTCTAGGCTTAGTGAACGCACGCGACAGAGACGGAAAACTGTTGATTAACGGACGACGCATGACCGGTGTAACCGACAAGCAGATCATGGAACTAAATATTGATCTCACTCCGCTTCACCCCGAGACGGAGCTGCGCAAGGCAGGCGTGATTTTCGAGAGTCAGACTGCAATTCGTGACTTTTTTGCCACCCATGTGGTGGTAGATGATGAGCAACGATTCGTGACTGGCCAGAACCAAAACTCTGGCCTGGAAACTTCCCATAAAATGATGCAGATCGTCGCACAGAAGCAGTGAAGTCTACGAATGAAATATTAAAGTCACTGGCACTACAGCCGTCTATGCCCCTTATCTTCGCAGGTCTACGCCGGCTAGCGATGCCGGTGGGGCAGTGCCTATCCGGCCCAACCAGCGGGCATTACCCTCAGGGGCCATGCCACTCAGCGGGTGATTTGGCTACCGTTGCACCCAGGCAATAACGCGTAAGCGCACACCACAACTGAAGAGGTTTAAATTGTGAAAGGTTCACAGCGAGTAATCGATCTATTGAATGAGCAACTGACATTGGAATTATCATCAATGGATCAGTATCTTCATCACGCCAAGCTCTATGAAGATTGGGGTATATTGCGTTTGTTTCATCAATTGGAGCATGAACATCAAGAAGAGTTAGACCATGCCAAGTTACTTATAGAGCGCATCAACTTTCTCGAAGGTAAAGCTGATACCACCTCTCGGGTCGCTATAAAAATTGGCGACACCGTTGAACAGGTACTCAGTTTTGATCTTGAAGCTGAGCACAAAGTGGCTGAAAGTCTGCGCATGATTATAGGTGTATGCGAACAGGAGCATGATTATGTAACGCGTGACATGCTACTGCAATTATTGGAAGATACCGAGACAGACCATATCTTTTGGTTACAGCAAGCGCTAAGTTTAATTGGCAAAGTTGGTATTCAGAACTATATTCAGTCGCAAACACGCGATGGTGACTAAGCGCTGGCATTACAGCTTATCGTGGTGCCTGCCGCCGTGATGGGTAACATCCAACCCCTCTATTAGCGACAAAGACTTTGTCTTTCGCACCGACAATGCAAGTTGCCCGTACTGCTCATGCAACGGCCTACGAATCGGCCCCCTCTTGACAATACCGCCCCTCTTCAAGGGGCAAAATATTGCGCGCGCATTGCATGAACGATAGGCTGGGCAGCAGCGTCACGCACTAATTTCTTTTCAGCTACATAGGTGCTTTATACTCACCCATTCACCAGCACGTGGCACCGAGGCTGGCCAAACCCCTCCGCAATGCTGACTTTACCGAGACCATGTATGCCAGATTTCCAGTCATTGTATTGCTAGGTAAAAAAATTACCTTGCCCACAAGAAGACCGTAATACTACCTATACTTTGAAGCCCCTATTTGTGGCATTCTCTGTCGTGGTCCCGCAAGTTTCCCGGACACAAATGGATGGATTCATGTCCGAAGCCCAAATCGCCACATCTTTTGGCATCATTCTGTTGGTGGCGCTGACTACGCATATCTTCCACCGGCGTCCGCCAGCAGTGCTGTGGCCAGCGCTCCCCCTGGTCTTCTTCTCTGCGCTGATTTTCTCTTTCGGTGACCTGCTGGCCTCCACCTGGCCGTACAACCCAATGATCCGCTGGAGCGGAACGCTTATGGTGTACACCGGCCTGCTGACGATCGCTCCCGGCTGGTGGCTCTTTACGACGCGCTTCTCAGAGATGGTCGGCTATCGCAAGGTTTACTTTCGATTTGGCTTGCCCGTGCTCATCACGATCAATGCCCTGCTCTGGATCGGTCTTGTCACGAACCCCTGGCACGGTCAATTCATTGAGACGCGGCCCCTTGAAAGAAGTTCATACGGACCACTTTGGTATGTGACAGCTGTCGTCAACTACGCCGCCCTTTGCGCGACAGTGTTTGTCCATGCACGAGAGGGATATTTAGCACAGAGTCCGACGATTCGTGCGCAGTGTGGATACCTCGTCATCGCCGTTGCCATTCCGATGTCAATGAACATGCTCTACGTGTTCAGCCCCGTCGCTTTATTGTACGATCCGACCGCGCTTGGCTACGCGCTCAGCTGCCTCCTCTTTTTATTTGCAGTAGAGCGTCGCGACCTCTTTGTGCTCGAGCGCGTTTCTCTCCCGAGCGTGCTCGACCATGATGCCGACCCCATCGTTATCGTCACCCGCCACCACCAGGTACTTTACGCAAACCTAAATGCACAGGCGCTCTTTGGCGAGGGGAAATTGAGCACCGGGGCGCCGATTGATGAACTTCTCGAACTTACTGTGCCTAGCTTTTCACTCACGGACTCCGGCAAAAGTTCGACCCAATCGCAAGAGCACCAATTCACATCGCCATCAGGAGTCGAAAGCGTTGTTCTGATCGAAGTCTCCATCGTTGAAAGAAGTCACGGAAATAAAGCAGGAATGTGTCTACGATTGCGTGACCGGACGGCGCTGCGAGCCGCCCTGGACAAATCTGATGAACATTTCGCACTGTTGGAGGCTCTCGATGTGGCGACGGGAGAGGGGCTCCTGTTCAAACAGCAAAGCGGCGAAATCAGTTACATCAATGAGGCGTTTGCAAAGCTTTGGGGTTTGCCGGCCAGCGAGATGTTTGACCTCGGTGATCAACTCCAGTCCTATTTGGGCACAATGCTTCGCGAGCTACCTCCGGAAAAAATGCAGCGGATGTGGAATCCCGGGGGAGCGTCATTCGAATCGTCCAGGTCAGAGTCGTGCGATCTCGCAATGCGCGACGGCAGGACTCTAGAGGTAAGGACACTGCCAATCGAGACGAAGAGGGGGGTTAAGGGCAGAGCCTGGCGAATGTCCGATGTGACGCAGGCGCGGCAAGAATCGCAGGCCATGATTCAATCCCAAAAACTCGAAGGTCTGGGCCTCTTAGCTGGCGGGATCGCCCATGACTTCAATAACCTGCTCATGACGGTCCTGGGCAATACCGAGATCGCTCGCGCGGGCACCCACTCCGCTTCCCCGATTCAACGCGCTCTAGCCAATATTGAGGTGGCAGCCACGACCGCCGCGGAACTTACCAGCCAGCTTCTCGCCTACGCCGGCAAGACCACCTTTATGACAGAGCGTCTGGATTTATCCTTGCTGATCCATGAGGTGACCAGCTTGATCTCTGTAACAATCTCCAAAAGCATCGAGATTGACTTCCAACTAGAGGAAGAGCTTCCGCTCATTCGCGGCGGATCCGCTCAGATTCGACAGGTGTTGATGAACTTGATTACGAACGCAGCCGACGCAATCGGCGACGCGAGGGGCACAATCGAAATCGGCACTGGCACCGGTCGCCCCCCGCCGATGAGTGGCAACTATGCATCCATCGAACATGGAGAGATCTCCGGAGACGTGGTCCATGTCAGGGTTTGCGACACTGGGGCGGGAATGGATGCCGCAACACTGACGAAGATCTTCGACCCATTCTTCACCACGAAGTTCGCCGGACGAGGGCTCGGACTGGCGGCCACACGTGGCATACTCGACAGCCACGAAGGCCAGCTCAGAATTGAGACGAAGCTGGGCCTAGGAAGCACATTTACCCTCCTGCTGCCGGTTCAAGACGGCTCTCCCCACGCCTCGAAGAAAACCGACTTCTCAGATGATTCAATAGGTTTCGCGAATCGGGACGTCCTCGTTGTCGACGACGAAGCACCCATTCGCGCCGTTCTCAAGCAGTACCTCGCTGCGTTTGGATTCAATGTTCACCTCGCTTCGAATGGAGAAGAGGCGCTTGCTGCGGTGGAAAAACTCGGATCGACAGTCCACCTCGTGATCTTGGATATCGCGATGCCGGGGCTCAGTGGAATCCAGACATGGTCACTGCTGAGACAGACACGGAGCGAGCTGCCAATCATCTTGTCGAGTGGCCACCCCCAAGAGGCACTGGAGGAACTGGAGGGCTGGAACACGGATTACGATGGCTTCATCCAGAAGCCCTACCGGAGCCAGTCACTGCTCCTTGCGATCGGGTCACTCCTGGAACCGGACGAGTCGTAACCGAGCGTCGCGGAGCCGAATTACTGCAGGTGATGCCCCAAATAGCCATACATCAATGTTCTTGGCTCGGTCGACAACAGTCTTTCTTTGCATATTAATCGATTAATGCACGGCTAAATTTGTGCGTCAGCTCACAACCTCCGGGAGACTCTCTTGACAACCTGCAAGGGGTGGCCGCATTGTTCCCGCATGACCTGCAGTCACAATAAACAGTAGCCCTTTTGGCCATGACCACGGTAACTATCTGACCATGCTCCGCACCTCCTTTATCGCGTTCATCTTTATGCACCTTATCGCTGGCGGCGCGCTGGTCACTGCACAGTCAGATTACTACGCGAGTGCCTACTCCTACTATGAACAGGGAGAGCTGGAATCTGCAATCATCGAGGTACAAAACGCCTTACAGCAAGATCCCGAGAACATCCTCGCGCGCATACTGTCAGCCCGCATCTACTTGGAAATGAACGCGGTGGTCAGCGCTGAAGCCAGCTTGCTTCGCGTTCGCAGCATGGGGGCGGACCCCAATCTATACATGGCCTTACTTGGCGCAGCCTGGCTGGAGTTGAGTAAATTTGATGCGTTACTGGCAGAAGACGATCTCGCCCCGCTATCACCGACTCGAAAGGCGGAGTGGCTGGTTTTGCGCGGCAAGGCCTTCATCGCCAAGGGCGAACCCGTCGCCGCCCGACAGGAGCTAGAAAAAGCCAGCCGCATTCTCCCCGCGTCCGCATCTCCGTACGTCGCCATGTCACTTTTGTCGGTTATGGAACGCCAACTCGATGCCGCTCAGTCGGAGATCGATCGCGCACTTGAACTAGAACCTCAAAGTAATCAGGCTCTCAAACAGCAGGGCGATCTGTACCGCTCCCTTGGGGAGATGGAAAAGGCGCTATCCTACTACGATAAGATTCTGGAAATTGCACCCACACTTTGGAATGTGCGCCAATCTCGGGCTGTTACGCTCATTGACCTGGGCCGGGGCACTGCCGCTCTTGAAGAGCTGGAATATATTCTAGCAATTACACCGACTAATCCGCGGGCCTTATTCACCAAGGCCACGGTGCTTGCCAAACTCAATAACAGTGTCGAGGCTCTCGCTATCCTGGAAGACCTCAGCGGCCTGTTGGATGAGGAGGCCGTGGCTGGTGATTACCAGCTCGAATTAATTCTAGGCGTCACCCTGTTTCTGCAAGGCAAAAACGAACAGGCCCGACGATACCTCGAAACCATCCACAGGTCGCAGCCAGGTCGCGTACCGATTCGCCAGATGCTTACCGACCTCTACTATCGCGAGGAAGATTATGCAGAGGTACTCGATCTTTATAGCAGTGTTGACCGGGTTGCGGAAAGTGATCAGAAAGCCACATTCCAATATGCCAGTTCCGGGTGGCAGCTGGACCAAACCGCCGAAGTTGAATTCAAGCTCGAACAGTGGAAGGAAAGCACTCCCTCGCTTGCCTACCACCTCGCCCAGCTCCGCGCGACAACGATGCTCGATCGTGGCAGGCAAGATGAAGCAATGGCCTTGCTGCAAGAACTGCGCGAGCAGAATTTCGAAGAACCCAGTATCAACTCGCTGCTAATGCTAGGTCGCATTCAAGTTGAGCGGAACATGATTGCAGCCGCGCGATGGACTGCTGATGAAATGGTAGGGAGGTTCCCTTTCGACCCGCGCTCTTACAACTACGCTTGTCTGCTGGAAAAGGGCCAGGGTCGCATTGAAGCAGCAATCGAATACTGCGGACGCGCACTGGCGGTAGATGCTCAATATGTTCCCGCCGCCGTTAATCTATCGTTAATTCAAATGGAGAAAGGCAATCTGGAGGCTGCAGAGAAAGGATTTCAAGCCGTGCTTACCGTCTACCCTGTCAACGCCGAATCCCTGCAGGCGCTCATGTATATGGCCGAGCAACGCGATGATATCACTGATGCGCTACGAATGAGTGAACGTCTAGTGGCCTACCATCCGAATGTACCAGAGTACAGGCAGGCAAAGGCCCGACTGCAAATAGCGATGGGGGATCCCGGCCAGGCTCTAAAAACGCTTGAGTATTTCGGTACCGGGAATCCAGCAGCGGCGCAGCTGCGCGCCGTGGCCAGTATCGCACTGGGGGCAAATGACAAGGCAGCTGCACAGCTGCGCAAACTGCACCTGGAATACAAAGAGGATCCAGACAAACTAGCGGTGCTTACACGCCAACAGCTGTCTGTTGGGGCGTTCGAAGACGCGGAGCGCACTATCTCGGATATCGAGCGTGTGTCTGGCTATGCAGTACTTGCGCAGCAGTTGACGGCAGATGCCTATCGTTTGAGTGGGCGATTCGATGACTGTATCCGCTATATCGGTCAATTCCCGCCGGCGTCGCTGAGTTCAACAATGACGATTCTCCAAGCAGATTGCCTGCTAGCCTCGGGCGATCACCAGGCAGCCTCTGCAACGCTTGCCAAGGCTCTTGAGTCAGCGCCGTCTGAACAACTCATGATCACATGGGTCTTACTCCAGGTGGATTCCAACCGCAGTTTGGCACTGCAGCGAGCGCAGGAATTTCTTGCCAATCACCCGGACAGCCCGCGCCTGCTAAAAGTCGTAGCAGACCAATTGCTAATGACACGCCCTCAGGAATCAATCGCCATTTACGAGCGTCTGCTGAATCACTACCCCGAGCTCCCACAGCAAGCGGTTTACAACAATTTGGCGAATCTCTACATGCAGGCAGGCGGGAAAATGGAATTGGCGCTTGAATACGCCCGCAAGGCCCATGGGTTATCTCCAGACAGCCCGCTGATTGCCGACACGTACGGCTGGGCACTGGTTGAGAATGGTCGGCCGGGGGAGGGCCTGCCCCTGCTGCGAAAAGCCTACGCTCGCAACTCTCTCCACCCGGAGGTCAATTACCATTTAGCCATTGCACTGGCGATGCTGGGTAAGGGGTCTGAAGCCCGCAGTCACGCCAAAAATGTATCGGCCGAGGCCCTGACCCCCGAACAATCCCAAAGGCTGGCTAGCTCGACCACAGTTACCGTTACTCGACCTTGACAGAAATGTGTCAGATAATTTTACAAACGGGTATTAGCAACAAGTTGGAGACATTTTAACCTATTGTTTATTATAGTTTTTTTAATATAGGTACGGATTTTGCTTGTTGAACTGCTAGAGATACGTGTTATGGGGTCAGGACCACACCATTTGGTTATCCGGCTCGCACATAGAGGTTTTTAGGATGAACATGCGCACCAGCATCAAGACTACGCTAGCTACTGCATTACTGGCGATTCCGGTAGCGAGCCAGGCAGCCTTTGTCGTCGACGGCATCAATACGTCAGGAGAGTACACCTCGTTCTTCGACGTACCGTATTTCAATGAAAACAACAACACCTCAGTCGCCGATGGCATCGGTTCAGTGGCCCTGGGCTACGACAACCTCGCTGATAGTATCTACATCCTACTGGAAGTCCCGACGGAAATTCAGGACCTGACCTACAGTGGTTTTGAGTACAAGAAAGGCACCTTCAAGGACTCCGGAGGAGCTGCCACCTCCCCGGCCAATCAAAACGCTGCTGCAGGCTGGTATGAGGGCCCCAATCTAGATCACGCAGCTTACAAGAAGGTCCAGGGCAGTGAAAAATGGCGCTTTGACCTTCAAGGCGAGGCGGTCGAGATCAAAATGAAGGATTCGGGTAACAACGGCTCCGGTACCGGCTATGAAATTAAGAAAAATGGTGCCGGCAAGGTGGTAGCGGCCTCCACTTCCCTGGATTACAACATGAATGGTAACGCCGGCGGCGCTGTTAATGGCTTTAACATCAATTACTCTCCGGAATGCAAAAACCCCATCTCGAACCCTCTTCCGGATGCCACTGGAGATCAGGACTGCTACGACGACTTGGAGGCAAATTACCCTGACTACCAATACGCGCAGAGGTACGAGATCGAAATCAACAATAGTGATAATGCGTTCGGGCTGAGCTCCGAGGAACTCGCCGGCATTTTTACTGATCTGAGTGTCTTAGCAGCCAATATCGACAATTCGAGATTTCACGCCTCCAAGCCGAAGGGAGCTGGCGGCCACGACTTCGACATACCTTGCATTGACGCCGGCGACTGCCCTGAACCGCCCCCCTGCGATGTTAATTGCGGTGAAGTTCCAGTGCCTGGTGCACTCTTGCTTTGGGGCGCAGCTCTGACCGCAATGGCTGCAACTCGTCGCCGTCGTATTTTGCGCGCGACCAAACAGTAGTACTGAATTCCCTGTGTGTGTTTAACCGTATGGTATGACCCAGACTCTGGAAGCTATACCTCCTGCCATATCACTGGCAGCCCACAGCAAAGCCTTTGTACTCTTATCGTTTTCCAACATAGCCTGTGATTGTTCCCTGGGGAGTGTCCGGGTCAGGCGTATGCTCTGAAATCAGACTGACTTATAACTGTAAATGCTTCGCTAGATCTCTTATTTCATCGACTAATTCGTCTCTAATAATTTTGTCCGATGATTGAATATTTAACACTGACTGACCACTTTCGAATTGGACCAAAAATTTATAGGTCTTTATATATTTATACAAGGGGTTGTAGCTAGCGCACTTAAGAACTCATGTATGCCGTTGACGCCTGCTATTACTAAGGGCAATTTAGTAAGAATCATCATTAAAACGCTAGTATAGCGCCCGTATAATTGCTCGCCGCCGATAGCTGGCGCCCTATTCATTAGGTTTAGAAAGTACCCTTATTGGAATCAGAAAGCGCGCGATGCATTTAGAGCATAGAGTTGAGCAGTGTGAAAATATCATTACATTGGCGTTGGCTGATCTGCGGGCTTTTGGTCGTCCTATTAGTGGGTGCGACCCTAATTCAGCTGCTCCGAAGCGATTTACCGGTGAAGCCAAAGTTGGGGTTTTGCATTCACGTACTGGCGGTTTATCTATTTCTAAAAATACTGTCGCTGAGGCAGGGCTGATGGCAATCGCATAAATAGATACGTCCCAAAATCCTATAAAAACAGGTCTAATTGCTATGATTCTCTACACGATGCCTCATGCGCCCAACCCAAGGCGAGTTATAATTTTTGCAGCAGAAAAAAATATTGAGCTAGCGCATGTCAACGTCGATCTGCGCAATCGCGAGCATAAATCGGCCGAGTTCATCCGCCGCAACCCCAGTGGCAAGATACCTGTTCTGGAGCTGGAAGACGGCACCTGTATTGCCGAGTCGATCGCGATCTCCCGCTATCTTGAGTCACTCAAGCCCGAGCCCAACTTGTTTGGCCGCACTGCGCTGGAAACCGCTCAGATCGAAATGCATCATCGGTTTATTGAACTGGAGCTCTTTTCACAGGTTGGAATTTCCTGGGTCAATGGGCCCATCATCGCCGCGTCAGGTTTGATAGATCCGATTGCAGGGGTGAAGGCGCGCAGCGATTTTTTTGTGAATGCGTATTACCAGAGACTCCATGAAGAATTAGCAGAAAGGGAATACATCGCCGGCGATCGATTTACCATCGCAGACATTACTGCATTTTGTTGTATTGAGTTTGCGATTACATTAGTCGATCTGAAGCCACCCAAAGAGCTTGTGAATTTGTGGCAATGGCATGGGAGATTAGCGGAAAGAAAGAGCGTAAAAAACACTTAAAACGCATGGAAATTAGTGGACATCAAACACAACCTTGATCGTACCGGCGGACCTGTCGGCGGCAGCTGCAAAAGCTTCTGTCACTCCGTCAAGGGGAAAGCGGTGGGTAACAAGAGTCTGCGAAATATCCGGATGCCGATGCAATATCCTTCCCGCCTCCTCGAAGTTTCTATCAGTGCTTACGCAATGATAGCCCGCAGAGGGAATCAGTTCAGGTTCCTTCCCACAAAACCCCGGATCCAGCGCCACAGCCTCCCAGAAAATCCCCACCAAACCAATACGCCCCAGGGGGCTTAATCCACTCCACCGCCCTCGCTAAGGAAAAGGAGCTGCCAACCGCATCCATCACCACATCGTAGTTACCGCCGGGAGTAAGCCCCGCAGCTAGTTTTTCAGCAGCAACTTTTTGGTGATCATAGCGCGCCACTATATCGTAGGGTATGCCACGTGACCGCAGCACAGCGCCCACTGCCAGACCAATGGGCCCAGCGCCGATGATTAGTACGCGGTCACCTTCCCGCACACGCACGCGCTCCACTGCGTGAACTAACACCGCCAACGGCCCCACTAAACTGGCGATACGAATATCCAGCCCGGAGGGCAAGTCGACCAAATGGGACGCGGGAACTGTGACATATTCTGGCATGCCGCCATCACCCGTTACGCCCATGAGTGAAATACCCGCCTCACAATGCACCAGGTGCCCCTGATCGCAAAAACCGCACTGACCGCATCCCGCTAGCGGCTCGATCGCAACCGCCCGCCCATCTGGGGTCACGCCGGCGAATTCGTGCCCGATAATATGATCGCCAAATACATCAAGCGCCAACATGTGGATATCTGAACCGCAAATGGAAGATGAAACCACTTTAACCTTTATGCCTTCGCCTCTAGGCTCCGGCACGTCTACCAAACTCGGTTTTCTGTCTATTACTTTAATCGCCTTAATGGTGTATCTCCCTTTGCGAAAATAGTGATCGACTCGAAAGTTATATCCAGGCCAGCTGGGCTTCATGAAAGCAACAGGAACGTTACATTGCATTGGGATGCAGCAGGC
>PKCY01000226.1 GCA_002862985.1 Haliea sp. | reverse complement strand
CGTGCTATCCAGGTGTTCGCTGGTATAGCGCAGTGCTGCGCGCCCGGACCAGGTCTCTTCGGTATTGACGTCCTTTTTTTGCTTCAGGTTCGCATCTCTTTCGCCGGGCGGTGGCTGCGGATTAGAGACGCCCGCCTGGCGTACCAAGTAGTTGTAATCGATAAAACCCGGGTCATTCAGGTAGTCAATTGACGCACGAAACGCCAACGTGTCATCAATGATGGGAATATTTAGGGTGCCACCACCCTCGTAGCCGGCGTCGTCTGAATGAGTGAGGCTGTAGAGGTCGCCGCGCACCTGGTAACTCAAGGCGTCGGCCTGTGGTCTGTTGGGAATATAGCGCACTGCACCGCCCATCGTACCGGCGCCATAAAGTGTGCCCTGAGGCCCCATCAGGACTTCCACCCTCTCCATATCATTAAGCTTGAAATCGATGTATAGGGGAATTTCACCGATGTAGGTGCCAACGGTACCACCACCGCTGTTATCGCCGTAACTCGCCGTAATAGTACTTACATTCAGGCCTCGCACAGTGAGTATATTGCCGCTGCGGGGCCCCTGATCTACCACCGTCAACCCCGGCACTACCCGCGCGACATCGGCCAGGTCCGTGAGGCGGTCGCGTTCGATAATCGCATTGCTAAGGGCCGTGATATTGATTGGAATATCCTGAAGCGATTCCGATCGGCGTGTGGCCGTTACGGTAACTTCCTCAATCAGCAGTTCTTGCGCTGCGGCATGGCCTGAAAGCAGAGTGGATGCGATGGCGGCTGATAGCGTGCTGATCCGAAACCTGGTGTTGTTATGCATAGTTGCCCCTCATGCCCCTGACCGTCGCTGGTACCTTATTATTCTAGGAAATAAGGTGCTTACATGTTGTGCGATCTAGTCAATGTGCGGTTGGTGTCCTCTGGGCTTCTCTGACGCAAAGCAGCCCATCCCTAATGGCGTAACTTACCATCGCCGCAATATCAGCGATACGCACTAAATGGCGCAAAAATACCGTTTGTCGGTGGTGGGAAAAGTCCACGGATTCAACCTATTACGCACAAGGGTGCAGGCCTGCCCGGTGATTGATTATTGGATCAGAACAGGACGCGACTGCGAATAGTTCCCTCAATTGCCGCCAGCTTTTTCAGGGCGAGCTCACTGTATTCGGCGTCGATGTCGATTACCACGTAGCCCACGGTATCGTTGGTCTGCAGAAACTGCGCCGATACGTTGATCTTGTTATCGGAAAATACGCTGTTGATCGCGCTCATCACACCGGGAATATTGTGGTGTATATGCAGCAAACGGTGGCTGCCAGCGTGTTCTGGTAGCGCCACCGCGGGAAGGTTGATCGACGACGTTGTGGTGCCGTTGTCGCTGTAGCGGGCCAGCTTCTCTGCCACTTCCATACCGATATTTTCCTGAGCCTCGATGGTGCTGCCACCGATATGCGGCGTGAGAAAGGTGTTATCGAAACGTCGCAGGGGTGAAAGAAACTCATCTTCGTTGGAGCGCGGCTCCACCGGAAAGACATCAATGCCGGCACCGCCCAGGGCGCCACTTTCAAGCGCGGCTGCGAGTGCGTCGATATCGACCACGGTGCCGCGCGAGGCGTTGATGAGAATGCTGCTAGAGGGCATCTGCGCAAGTTGATCCGCGCCGATCATGTTCTGCGTCGAGGAGTTCTCGGGTACGTGCAGGCTAACCACATCGGAACTACTCAGAATCCCATTGAGGCTTGGTACTTGGCGGGTATTGCCCAGTGGTAGCTTGTTGATTACATCATAAAACTGTACCTGCATACCCAGCCCTTCGGCGATTACGCCCAGTTGCATGCCGATGTTGCCGTAGCCGATGATGCCGAGTTTTTTACCGCGAATTTCAAATGCGTTGGCTGCCGTTTTTAGCCATTCTCCCCGGTGAGCCGCAGCGTTTTTCTCAGCCACTCCGCGCAACAGCAGTATAGCCTCCGCCAAGACCAGTTCTGCCACGCTGCGGGTATTGGAAAAGGGCGCGTTGAATACGGTGATACCCCTAAGGGTAGCGGCGATAAGGTCAACCTGGTTGGTGCCGATGCAGAAACATCCCACAGCGACAAGTTTTTTGGCAGCCTCAAATACCTCTTCAGTCAGTTGTGTGCGTGAGCGAATTCCGACGAAGTGAGCGCCTGCAATTGCAGCTTTTAACTCCTCAGCAGGCAGTGCTTTCTTGTGTTGTTCGATATTGTTGTAACCGCATTTTTGCAGTGTTTCAGCGGCCGAGGGATGCACGCCCTCCAACAGCAGGAACTTGATTTTGCTTTTCTCCAGTGATTGCTGTGCCATGATTTACTCAGTCCTTAAACCAGTAAGAGTCGGTTGCACCCAGGGGATTGGCAGTGCGGTAAAAAAGGGCGCGTATGTTACCATATGTGCCGCTTGAACCAGTGCCCTGTGAAAATTACCGGAGGATCTATACGTGGCCGCAATCGACGACGCTGTCCTCATTGCATTGGAAAATATTGTCGGACCTGACAGGGTGCTGACCGATGATGACTCTCGTCAGCGCTATGGCCGCGACTGGACTAGAGTGCATACGCCCAATCCTAGTGCTGTGATATTACCCGGGAGCATCGATGAAGTGCAGGGTATTGTGCGCTTGGCAGCCCGGAACAGGATTGCCATCGTGCCTTCCGGCGGGCGCACTGGTCTCAGTGCAGGTGCAGTCGCCTGTAATGGGGAGTTGGTGCTGGCGTTGGATCGTCTCAATAAGATAGAAGACTTCGACTCCATCGACCGGACTGTGCGTTGCGGCGCTGGTGTGGTGACCGAACAATTACAAGCGTTTGCGACAGAGAAAAACCTGTTCTATCCAGTGGACTTTGCGTCCAGTGGTTCCAGCCAGATCGGCGGCAATATCTCTACCAATGCGGGGGGAATAAAAGTCATACGCCATGGCATGACGCGTGACTGGGTGGCGGGTTTGAAGCTGGTGAATGGCGAAGGCGAGCTGCTGGACCTCAATCGGGGCCTAGTGAAAAACAATGCCGGCTACGACCTGCGTCAACTGGTCATTGGCGCAGAGGGCACCCTGGGTGTTTTGGTTGAAGCGACCATGCGTCTGTCTCGCCCTCCACGGGATCCGGCCGTGTTCGTATTGGGCGTTCCGAATATGGCTTCCATCATGGACGTGCTGCGTGTCTATCAAGGTGCCATCGAACTCAGCGCGTTCGAGTTCTTTTCGGAGCTGGCCTTGCAGAAAGTGGTTGAGCACCAGGGCCTGCCGCGGCCCTTCGATTCACGCGCTGAATATTATGCGCTGCTCGAATTTGAACAGCAGGATGAAAATACGCTTACGCGGGCGATGGAGCTGTTTGAGCACTGTATGGACCAGGGTTGGGTAGTGGATGGGGTTGTGAGCCAGAGCCTTGCCCAGGCGAGCGCGTTGTGGCGTCTACGGGAGGATATCTCGGAGACAATCTCGCGCTGGACGCCCTATAAGAATGATATCTCCACTGTGACCTCCCGCGTCCCTGATTTTCTGGCTGAAGTTGAAGCTGTGGTGAATGAGAATTATCCGGAGTTCGAAATCATTTGGTTTGGTCATATTGGCGACGGCAATGTGCATCTGAATGTTCTGAAGCCTGATGAATTACCGCTGGACGAATTTCAGCAACGGTGTGGTGAGGTGAGCAGGTGGGTGTTTGATATTGTGCAGCGCTACGGTGGGAGTGTTTCGGCTGAGCATGGGGTCGGGTTGTTGAAGAAAGGCTATCTGCATTACAGCTGCTCGGAGCTGGAGATTTCGATTATGCGGTCGGTAAAAAAAGCGTTTGATCCTTTGGGGATTATGAATCCCGGGAAGATTTTTGATAGTTGAGTGCCTGTGATCCACCTAGATGATGTGTGAGGGCTACCCAGGACACGTAAAAGCCGCCGTCTAGCCCTCATGTGTGCGCTTGTAGCGTTTCTGAGAGTCAATAACCTACACCTGCAGCGAATTGAATGGCACACTGAGTTTGAATTTTACGCAGCGTAAAGTGTTTTTACACCCGATGCTGAGGCCAACAACAACACATCCGCAGGCTTCAGCGCAAACAGGCCATTAGTAACAACTCCAGTAATGTTGTTAATCTTCCCCTCCATCTTCAACGGCTGTGCAATAGAAAAGTTGTACACATCAAGAATGACATTGCCGTTATCAGTTACTACACCTTCGCGGTAAATCGGATCACCGCCAAGTTTTACCAGCTCCCTTGCCACGTGACTGCGCGCCATCGGAATAACCTCCACCGGAAGCGGAAATGTTCCCAGCGTATGGACCAACTTACTCTCGTCCGCAATGCAGATAAACTCGCGTGCCACGGCCGTTACAGTTTTTTCGCGGGTCAATGCCGCGCCGCCACCTTTGATTAGTTGCAATGCGTGATTACTCTCATCTGCCCCGTCAATGTAGAAATCAACCTGGTCAACGGTATTGAGGTCGTAGACCGGAATGCCATGGCTCTTCAATCGTTGTGCAGAGGACTCTGAGCTGGCCACGGTGCTATTAATATTGCCCTTAATACGCGCCAGGGCATCGATAAAGAGATTGGCGGTGGAGCCTGTGCCAATGCCCAGTACAGTGTCATTTTCCAGCTTGGGTTGGATATACGCCAGCGCAGCATCGGCCACCGCCTGCTTCATTTCATCCTGGGTCATTTTCGGTCCTTAAGTTTGCGGCTACAGCGAGCGTCAGTATAGGGCAGCCCGCAGCTGGGATCACGAAAAACTGTTTCGCTGTCTGTGATGTGCTTTGGCTGTAATACAACGCCTGCTCGATTAAGATGTAGGCATTACCGCAGCCACAGGATGCGAAAACCTCATGCCTCAGTCTTACATCAAACGAATTCTCGATGCGCGGGTGTATGACGTCGCTCGGGAAACACCGATTCATGAAGCGAGTCTGATGTCGGGGCGCTTGAACAATAAGGTCTGGCTGAAGCGGGAAGATCTGCAGCCCGTGTTTTCGTTCAAGCTGCGGGGCGCGTACTGCAAGATGAGCCGGCTTAGCGAAGAGCAGCTCAGCCTTGGTGTTATTGCCGCATCGGCGGGAAATCATGCGCAGGGAGTGGCAATGGCGGCGCAGAAACTGCGGGCAAAGGCGACCATTGTGATGCCACGCACGACACCGCTGATCAAAGTGGATGCGGTGCGCAGACTGGGCGCACGGGTCCAGCTACACGGGGATTCCTACGATGAGGCAGCACTGCACGCTCAGGAGGTTTCCCAAGAAAAGGGGCTTACCTATGTACATCCCTTTGACGACCCGGATGTAATCGCCGGACAGGGCACCGTGGGCATGGAAATTGTCCGCCAGCACCAGACGCCGCTGGACGCTTTGTTTGTTCCTGTCGGGGGTGGTGGCTTGATTGCAGGAATCGCGGCTTACGTGAAATATGTCTGGCCTCAAACTAAGATTATCGGAGTGGAACCAGAGGATGCCGCCTGTTTGCAACTGGCGCTGGCACGGGGGCGGCGGGCGACGTTGCCTGAGGTTGGGCTGTTCGCTGACGGCTGCGCTGTGGCGCAAATCGGGCAAGAGCCGTTTCGCATCATCCGCAAAACAGTGGAAGAAGTCATCACTGTCTCTACTGATGAAATGTGTGCTGCCATCAAAGATATTTTTGAGGACACGCGCAGCATAGCGGAGCCCGCAGGCGCACTCGCGCTGGCGGGCTTGAAGAAGTATGTGCATCGGACCGGCGTTCAGGGGCAGGATTTACTGGCCGTTGTCAGTGGCGCCAATACCAATTTCGATCGGTTGCGTTACATCTCTGAACGCACGGAAATTGGCGAACAGCGAGAAGCGGTGATCAGCGTAACGGTGCCGGAGCGTCCGGGTAGCTTCAAACAGTTCTGCAGTGCGCTGGGAAGACGGAACATAACCGAGTTTAACTATCGCTATGCGGATGCAAGTTCGGCCCAGGTTTTTGTGGGGCTATCTGTGGTGCCCGGTGGCGACGACCTGGCTGATCTTCTGGCCGATTTGCGGAGGCGGGGCTATATTGCCGAAGACCTGACTGAGAACGAGGTCGCCAAATTACACATCCGCCATATGGTAGGAGGGCGCGCGCCCGTTGAAATGCGCGATGAATTGGTTTATCGAGTCGAGTTTCCAGAGCGCCCCGGCGCCCTGCTCCGTTTTTTGGCCGGTCTGGGGCAGCGCTGGAATATCTCCATGTTTCACTACCGTAATCACGGCGCTGCCTATGGGCGGATTTTTGTTGGTGTGCAGGTGAAAAAAGGAGAACGTCGGAAATTTGAGGCAGTGCTGGATCGAATCAAATTTCCCTACTCTGAGGAAACCCAAAATCGAGCGTATCAACTTTATCTGGGCAGTATTAAGGACTAAGCGCGAAACTCAGTTACCGCAGCGGTAACCCGCAGTGATATGCGGGTGTGATTATTCAGAACGGGTTGACTGATTTTCGCTACGTCACTTTATTTTACTGTACTGCTGTACAGGTCAGTGTCGGTCGCAACATAGTCCAGCGCAACGTCCCAGCTCTCTCTTGGAATGTCGTCTACCTGTTGACCATCGTGTGCCAGGCCAACCAAGAATGGGCCGGAAATGTTTGCGAGTGTGCGATCGTAGTAGCCCCCTCCCATGCCCAGGCGACCGCCGCGCCGGTCCCAGCCCACCACGGGAAGAAAAACAATATCCAGGTCTGACACCGGACAATCCCTGGCCTCAGCTGGTGGTTCCAGAATATTGTAGCGATTGGGAACAAGAGTTGCAGCGGTATCCCAGTAGGCGAATCGGAGTAAGTGGTCATCGCTTATGACCGGCAAAAACAGCTGTTTATGCTGGTCCCGCGCCAAGTTTTGAATCGCGCCGGTGTCTATTTCCCCATCTGCCGCCAGGTACAGTGCGATGCGTTGGGAGGTTGGCCAGATAGGAACTTGTGTAACTGAACTGACGAGAGCCTGTGCGGCAGTGCGTTGTGCCGAATTGCTGAGGTTGTTCCTGTGCAGTCGCAACTCACGGCGTAGTTGGAGTTTTCGAGGGTGAGTATCTGCCATAGTTAAAAGAAGGATTCCCGGCATACCGCTGACAGAACTGCCCTTGAACCCGATGGTTCAAGGTGGTGGTTTCGGCACCGTTTCAGGCTTCCCGGTTAAATCCGGACTTGCACACCAACGCTACAAGAAACCCCCGATTACATATTATCGGCTCGAGGACTGTAAGTCTGGCGAATAAGCCAGGGACCCAGGTAGAGTATAGCCCAGATCGAACGCTTTAGTTCACTTAAAAAGCACAGGGAGGTCGTGCTATTGTGGCAGGCTTATCCGATTTCCAATTGACGAAGGTCGTACAGCGCATCATCAAGTTTACGGTTGAGACGTTTTACGGAATCGCCGGAAGGCGGATTGGCCTCCGGATGATCAGACGCCTGCAGTAACTCGTAACCTATATTAAGCGCAGCCATAACAGCGATCCTCTCCAGGCCGATAACCTTTCCCGAATTGCGAATACTGCGCATTTGTTTGTCGAGGTATTTTGCAGAGGTCACCAGTTGCGATTCTTGCTCTTCAGGGCAGGCAACTTGGTACTCTTTCTCGAGGATTTGTACCGTCACAGTATTGGCTTGGCTCACGCTCGTCACTCCATTGTCCGCAGACGATCTATCATGGCTTCGACCTTGGTCCGGGCCAGTTCATTCTTATCGATGAGGCCTTGTCGCTCATCGCGCCAACCGGCACTGTCTGCTTTTAACGCCTGGTTTTCGCGATTTAGCTCGCTGCAGAGCGAGACAAGTTCGTCGATTTTAATCTCGAGGTCTTTGAGTTGATTTTCAGCCATGCAGGTATACTAGTGTTGGTATTATTAGGTTCCTACTATAGTGGTGAGCGGCAATAACGTCAACGACACAAAACGCATAGATATCAATAGCCTGCCAGAACTTTTACTGTCATCAATGGAAGCGCCTCACGAATCTACCGGGTGCCACCCCTTAAGGAGAACACGCAATGAACAATGATTCACCCGATAATATCGGGGTCTTTGACTTCGATGAATTCGCCAGCCACCTTCTGGATCAGGGGTTACAGGTGTCGCCTTCCCTGATGCATGGATGTCTCAGTGGGCTCTTGGCTGCCGGTGTCGATTCGGCACCTGAGTATGGGCTGGATGCCCTGTCACAGTCGCTGGATGTGGCAATACACGGGGAACTGGCCAGTCGTATCATGCAATTGTATACCGTCACCCTGGAGGCGCTGCAGGGCGATGAGTTTCATTTCCTGCCCTTGTTGCCGGACGACGATGACGACATCGCACTGCGGACAGAATCTTTGGCAAGTTGGTGTTCCGGTTTTTTGACGGGCTTCGCCTATCGCATTGCAGCACAGAGTAACGGCAGTGAAGCGCTGCCCCAGGAGACTGGCGAAGTGCTCAGAGATATCACGGCGATGGCGGAGGCGGCGGTGGGTGACGATGCCACCGAAGAAGAAGCGGAGGAAAGTTACATCGAATTGGTAGAATATTTGCGCGTCGCAGTGGTCAATGTTTTTCTCGATGCGCACGCAGCCAGCCTCGGTGATGCCATTGCTGAGCCCGAGCGGCGACTGCACTAGCTGTGATAGTCTCATCATCCGTCCAAGTATGTGCAAGTATAGTGATCCCATGAGTATAAGTAAGACTGAATTTGCCCGTCGGCGAAAGAACCTCATGGCTCTTATGGATCCCAATAGTATTGCCATTATTCCTTCGGCAAGGGAACAGGTTCGCAGTCGGGATACCGAATATCCGTTTCGCCAGGACAGTGACTTTTACTACTTGTTGGGTTTCACCGAACCGGATGCGGTCCTGGTGTTGATGCCGGCCCGTCGCTACGGGCAGGTGGTCGTCTTTTGTCGCGAGCGTGATCCGGGAATGGAATTGTGGCATGGTTACCGTGCGGGCCCAGAGGGTGTGTGCGAAAAGTTCGGAGCTGATGACGCTTTCCCTATTGGCGATATCGATGACATTTTCCCTGGCTTGTTGGAGGGCCGGGAGCGTGTTTACTATTCTATGGGGCGCAGCTCCGAGTTCGATCAAAAGATCATGGGTTGGGTTAACAGCCTGCGTGAGAAAGTGTCTTTCGGTACGGCACTTCCAGGGGAATTTAGCGACCTGGATCACATGCTGCATGAACTAAGGCTGACTAAAAGTGCTGCGGAGATTCGTCTCATGCGCAGGGCTGCAGACATTACCGCCAATGCGCACAAGCGAGCGATGAAAGCTTGCCGCGGTGGATTGTATGAATATCACCTGGAAGCGGAATTACAACACGAATTCGCGATGTCGGGCGCGCGGCATGCAGCATACTCCAGCATCGTTGGAGGGGGTGCCAACGCTTGCGTTATGCACTATGTTGAAAACAGCAGCAAGTTGCGTGACGGTGATCTGGTCCTTATCGATGCGGGCTGCGAGCTGGAGTACTATGCCTCAGATGTCACGCGGACTTTTCCGGTTAATGGCCGATACAGCAAAGAGCAACGCGCACTTTACGAAATTGTGCTCAACGCACAGCTGGCGGCGATTGCCGAAATAAAACCGGGGAACCACTGGAACCAGCCGCACGACTCGAGTGTTAGAGTAATAACCGAAGGTCTTGTCGATTTGGGTCTGCTGAAAGGCAGGGTCAAAAAATTGATTGAGAGCCAAGCCTATCGCGCTTTTTATATGCACCGCGTTGGCCACTGGCTGGGACTGGATGTGCATGATGTGGGCGACTATCGGGTGAGTGGCGAATGGCGCATGCTGGAGCCTGGCATGGTAATGACAGTGGAGCCGGGGCTTTATATTAGCGCAGGCGACCAAAAAGTGGCAAAAAAATGGCGCGGTATTGGCATTCGTATTGAGGATGATGTCGTCATCACAGACAAAGGCTGTGACGTCATTACATCGGGTGTACCAAAGACCGTAGAAGAGATTGAAGCGTTGATGGCCAGTTGAACAATGAGCGATAACTACGACATTGTCATTGCCGGCGGTGGCATGGTGGGCGTCAGTCTGGCGCTGCAGTTGGGGGCTGTATTGCCTCCTCAAATATCTATTGTGCTGATTGAAGGTGCCTCAATTCCTGTTGACCAGCAGATTAGCGCGCCAGATTACCACCCTTCGTTTGATGCCCGCTCGACAGCGCTGAGTTACAGCTCACGTCTTATTTACGAACAGATGCAGGTGTGGGAGGCGTTGCAGGAGTGGCTGTGTGCGATTGAGAGTATTCACGTGTCTAATCGCGGCCGCTTTGGAAGTACGCTGTTAAAGGCCGGTGACCACAGCTGGGAGGCACTGGGATATGTAGTGGAGAACGCCTGGTTAGGCCGTGCACTTATTCACCAGTTGCATGAACAGGGACGCGTTGAAGTGCGCAGTCCGGCGATGGTGGTGCGGGCGACCCCAGCGGGGGCAGGCGTCATTTTGCAGTTGGACAGTGACCAGGCGAACATTAAGACTGGCTTGCTTCTGGTGGCAGATGGTGTCGGCTCACAATTGCGCGAGCAACTGGGCGTCACGGTGAAGAAAAAAAACTACCAGCAGCATGCAGTAGTGGCCAATATTGCCTCCACAGAGCCGCATCGGGGCTGCGCCTATGAGCGTTTTACCGATGAAGGTCCGCTCGCGCTGTTGCCGCTCTTGCCCGCGGGCGGCGGCGAGCACCGAAGTGCGCTTGTCTGGACGCTTGCCCCCGAAAAGGCCCGGCACATGTGCTCGTGCTCACCCGCGGAGTTCTTGCAGGCCTTGCAGGTTCGTTTCGGCTATCGGCTGGGTCGTATGCTAAAGGTCGGCGAGCGTCACGAGTATCCGCTTGCGCTGGTGCAATCCCACGAACAGGTCCGTCAGGGTGTTGTGGTGATGGGCAACGCGGCCCACGCCCTGCATCCGGTTGCCGGACAGGGCTTCAACCTGGCATTGCGGGATGTGGCGGAACTGGCTCGTGTGCTGGCCTCAGGGGTTGCTGAGGGCCTGCCACCGGGTGATCTTGCCATGTTGCAGCGCTACCAAAGCCGGCAGCAGTCGGACCAGGACAGAACGATCAGGTTCAGTGATCAGGTGCCCGCGTTGTTCATGCACCGTGACCCCCTGCTCGGACTAGGGCGTGATCTGGCATTGGCGGGCCTGGATCTCACACCCGCCTTGAAGCGAGAGTTTGTGCGTTATGCTGCCGGGGTTGCGCCCATGGAGGGACGCGTGAATGGGTAAATTCCAGCAGCAGGATGTAGTGATTATTGGTGCCGGTATCGCCGGTTCTGCCTTGGCTGTGGCGCTCTCTGGTCAGGGGATGTCCATTACTTTGGTAGAGGCGCAGTCAGTCGCTGCACCAGGCCTGCCTGATGTTCGTGATGTTCACAACTTCGATACGCGGGTCAGTGCATTAACGCCACGCTCGCGCGCTTACCTGGATACCTTGGGTGCATGGGAAGCCATCGCCGCTTATCGCAGCTTGGCGTATCGGCATATGACGGTGTGGGATGCTCAGGGAACTGGACAGATCGATTTTGATCACGCTGAGGTGAATGTACCTGAGCTGGGTCACATTGTAGAAAATCGCGCCATTGTGAGTGCACTACTCGCCCAAGTCGCAACAGCGCCTGACGTCCAGGTGATGAGTCCGGCTTTGCTAACCAGCTGTTCACGCCTCGAATCCGGTGAGATGAGTTTGGCGCTCGACGACGGTCAGACGCTGCAGGCATGCTTGATAGTGGCGGCCGATGGCGCACTGTCGCCGGTGCGCGAAATGATGGCGTTCCGCAGTCGAGAATGGGATTACGGGCATTGCGCGCTCGCTGCTACGGTAGAAGTTGAGCAAGACCATAAGGACACGGCCTGGCAGCGGTTTCTGCCCTCCGGGCCACTGGCATTGCTGCCGTTACCAGGAGCAGAAGGCCGTCACTACTGTTCCATCGTGTGGTCAATGCAGGAACATTTGGTCGATGACATGCTCGTGTTGGAAGATGGCGCCTTTTGCACAGAATTGGAAGAGGCCAGCGAGCGGTGCCTCGGTGCTGTGCTGGGTGCCTCCAAGCGCTTTGCCTTCCCCCTGCGCCAGCGTCACGCAGTGGACTATGTGCAGGAAGGTGTTGCTCTGGTCGCAGATGCCGCGCACACCATTCATCCTCTGGCAGGCCAGGGTATTAACCTGGGTTTGCAGGATGTATCGGTACTGGCCGAAGAGATTCTGGCAGGCCACGCGCGCAGCGTCAGTCCCGGCGAGCTGGCATTGTTGCGACGGTATCAGCGACGGCGCAAGGGTGAGAACCTGACGATGATGGCGGCAATGGACGGGTTCAAGCGTTTGTTTGAGCAGCAGGCCCTACCTTTGCGATGGTTGCGCAACGTCGGCATGCGGCGTGTGGACCAGATGTTGCCTCTGAAGCAAAGGATTATGCGACAGGCTATGGGGCTGGGTTGAATTGGCGCCCTGATGGCACTGAGGGATGATGGTTCAGTTTGAAATTTTTAGCTGAGCCAACAGCACCTTAAGAGATATTGTTTTTCACCCCTAGGCCGTTAGAATGGGCCGCTCTTGAATACACTAGAAAATGGCGCCGGTTGTCACACGCCACGGTGTGCCCCGGGCGATCACCAAAAGAGGACATTCCATGAGTCAGACGCCGAGTGAACTGAAATACGCCATCACGCACGAATGGGCCCGGAAGGAAGAGGACGGTACAGTAACCGTCGGCATCACCGACCATGCCCAGGAGGCATTGGGTGATGTTGTCTTCGTGGAGTTGCCCGAGGTGGGGACTGCTCTGGCGGCAGCGGAAGAGGCGGGCGTGGTGGAGTCTGTCAAGGCGGCGTCGGATATATACGCACCTGTGGCAGGGGAGGTTATTGCCATCAATGAGCAATTGGAAGACGAGCCGGAAATGGTCAACTCGGACCCCTACAACGAGGGCTGGTTTTACAAGTTGAAACTGTCTGACACCAGCGAGCTGGATGCCCTTATGACTGCCGAAGACTATCAAGGGCAGTGTGAAGACGAATAAGGGCGCGCCCTTTTTAAGCCACACCCCGTGATCGATCTCTTCCTGCGCCGGGGCGCTGACCACCGCCTGCGCGGTGGCCACCTCTGGGTTTACTCTAACGAGATCGATAGCAAGCGCTCGCCTCTAGGTGATTTTTCTGCCGGCGATCTGGTCGCTGTGAGGAACGCCAACGGCAAATTGCTGGGCTCCGCTTATATGGATCCCAATTCCCTGATCTGCTCACGACTCTATGCCCCGGGCGAACACCGGGCAATGGATGCAGATCTGTTTGCGTCCCGGTTGGAGACCGCACATTCCCTGCGGCAAGCTGCTTTTGATAAGCCGTTCTATCGGTTGGTCTATGGCGACAGCGATGTCCTGCCCGGGCTGGTGGTCGATCGCTTCGGTGATTATTTGATTGTACAACTGAATAATGCGGGGCTGGAACGGTATCGCGAGCCATTGCTGAGCGTGTTGGTTGCGGTGTTGCAGCCCCGCGGAATTCTGCTGCGGGCCGACAGTCGAAGTCGGCGCGAGCAGGGCCTGTCTGCGGGCAGTGAGGTGGTTTACGGCGAAGTACCTGAGCAGGTTCCGTTGGAGGAAAACGGTGTGCAATTTCTCGCCCCGGTTTACGAGGGGCAAAAGACCGGCTGGTTTTACGATCATCGCATGTCGCGGGCCCGGCTGGCGGCATGGGTAGACGGAAAAAGTGTGCTGGACGTATACAGCTATATCGGTGGCTGGGGTATTCAGGCGGCCGCCTTTGGCGCTAGCGAAGTGTGTTGTCTGGACAGTTCTGCCCAGGCATTGGAGGGCGTGAAAGCCAATGCTGGGCTCAATGGCCTGCAAGGTAGAGTCACTACGCTGCGCGGGTCTGCGCCCGAGACTATGGCTTCTTTGATCTCTGAAGGTCGCCAATTTGAGGTGGTGATTCTGGATCCGCCGGCTTTTATTCAGCGCAGGAAGGATCTAAAGAAGGGTATAGCGGCCTACCGGCGCATCAATGAACTTGGGCTGCAGTTGCTGAAGCGGGGGGGGCTGCTGGTTTCGGCTTCCTGTTCTATGCATTTGGCGCGAGCGGATTTGATAGGTGCAATGCAGCAGGCGGCGGTGCGCTCCGGGTGTCAGGTTCGCATTGTGGAGCAGGGCGCGCAGGGGTCGGATCATCCGGTTCATCCGGCGATTCCTGAGACTGAGTATTTGAAGGCGGTGTTCGCTCGGAAGGTCTAGAAGCTTTTGTTTTTTTGAGTGGCCGAGGGTTGGCCAGGGTGAGTTTCTGCACTGAGGAAGGGCGGTTGATTGCTACTACGAAGCAGTAAGGGGTGATGCCGTTCCGGTGAGGGCTGTCCTCCAGCGGCTTGGTGTATGTCGGTATAGGCTCGTTACCACTAACGATAACGATGTGCTGATCCAATCCAATGCTAGCTTTATGACAGGTACTGCATTTGGCACCCTGAGAGATCAAGTCACGATTACAACAGCTTTTCATATCGGTCCTTATTGAAGCTACTATTGAGCTGACAGGGAAGCCATTGTGTCCGGTGCTGGCCACGAATGTCGGTGCTCAAAACCTTTCGGACTATCTCGAGTTCCTGATGCGTAAATTCACCACTGCTGGTGCTTTTTCCAGCGAGCGGAGGTTGTTTTATTTGCTAGAGCCTACATCTGAACTATTCCTCATCCGTGAAAATATTGTGGACCAGGCGGTCTCCCTGTCACGAGGGGCGCAGACTGGATTTTCTCACAGCGTGCCCGCGATACGCTCGCAGGAGGGCCCATGGCAATTTGTTTACGCGCCAGCGCAGATAGGTGACAAACTTAATCGCGTCCTGAGGATGGAGCACCAGTGTGAGAAAATATTGGCGGCGAGAAATTTACACCCTCTGCGTTTGAGCTACGAGCTGCTGATTGCCAAAGACCCCGAAGAATTCGTGCCTCTGATCGGTAGACATGTGGGAGCCAAACCTGAAAATACAGGCGCGAAGCCGAGCTGCCATGGACGGCGCTTTTGCGTGTCCAGTGACGACCTACAGAATCCACAGTCCGGCGACCGGAGTCGCAGCCCTTATAAATTACCCGACATGATGGAAGAATCAGCGAAGAGAAATCACCGGCCAGCCAAGATCAACCGCTCGAGAACGCAGCGTATCGTCCGGATCTACAGCCACAGGATTATCCACCAGCTCCAACAACGGCAAGTCATTGTGCGAATCACTGTAAAACCACGCGCCCTCCAGGCCAATATCGCGATTGTGCAGCCATTCGTGTAGACGCGTAACCTTGCCAGCGTGATACGACGGAATACCGCTGGGCTCCCCGGTGTAGAGACCGTCCACGATCTCAGCTTCACACGCCAGGAGCTCGTTAACCCCCAATGCGGTGGCAATTGGTTTAGTAATAAAGTGATTTGTAGCAGTAATGATCAGTAGCTCATGCCCGCGCCTCCGGTGATCGGCAATGAGCGCCTCTGCCGCGGGGAGCATGATGGGTTTGATCTTGCTGTCCATAAAAGCCTGGTGCCAGTGGTCGAGTTGCTCTGGAGGATGCCCTTTTAGCGTGCCCAGGGAAAAGCGCAAATAGGCGATAATGTCGAGCGTGCCGGCTTCGTAGTCCGCGTAGAACGCTTCGTTGCGCCGGGAAAAGTCCTCGCCATTCACCAGTCCCTGCTCGCAAACAAACTGCCCCCACAAGTGGTCGCTATCGCCGCCGATCAGGGTGTTATCCAGGTCGAAAATTGCCAGTGTCACGGCCTGCCCCTCAAAGATTCGAAGGCCAGAATAGCCGGTGTCCGGGTGATAGTAAATTTCTCAGGCCCTGTAAAGTGTGGAACAATAGC
>PKCY01000212.1 GCA_002862985.1 Haliea sp. | reverse complement strand
TGGAGTAGAGGAATGCGGTATGAGTAACTATGAAACAGTTTTGATCGCGCACCATGGCGCAGTCGCGGTTGTCAGTCTAAATCGTCCCGATAAGCTCAACAGTTTCGATGGCGCCCTGCGGCGCGAATTGCTACTGGCGGTGCGCGAGGTTAACGGAGATGACACTGTGCGTGTAGTGGTATTGACTGGCGAAGGGCGCGTTTTTAGTGCAGGAGCTGACCTTTCCGAAGCGCCACAGGATGGAGCTAATTTCCGCGTGGAAGACCAGCTCAACGGTGAGTTCAAGCCCTCGCTCATGGAAATCCACGCTGCTCCGAAACCCTGGATCAGTGCCATTAATGGTGCCTGTGCTGGTATTGGTAGTGCCTATGGGATGGTCTGTGATCTTACAGTTATGGCGGACGATGCCTTTATTTATCAGGCCTTTGCTGCGATTGGGCTGGTGCCGGATGGCGGCGCAACATGGCACCTTGCACGCACACTCGGACGTAAACGCGCTTACGAAATTATTGCCACGGGTGAGAAGTTGAAAGCTCAAAAGTGTCTCGAGTGGGGTTTATGCAATCGTGTAGTACCGGCCGAAAAGCTGCTGGAATCGACGCTGGAGTGGGCCCAGGAGCTTGCCGCCAAGGCGCCACTGTCTTTGCGTTATGCAAAACAGGCCCTCAACGAAGCTTTGGAAATGTCGGTTGGGGAAACTATTAGTGCAGAGGCGCGTTTGCAACACGAGTGTATTACCAGCGAGGACGCGGCTGAGGGCGCGGCAGCCTTCTTGCAAAAGCGTCCTCCCGTCTGGCATGGCCGATAACGCCCCAGGGAGCAATGTAATGAGTGAACCCCAGCTAATTGTGGAGCGAGAGGACGGTTACGCAGTGCTAACGCTCAATCGTCCTGAGGCCAGAAATGCACTGTCGCCGCAGTTGCTGCTCGACTTGTGTGCAGCCTTTCGCCTCCTGAAGGGCGAGCCTGATATTCGCGCGGTGATTCTCACGGGTGCCGGAACCGCTTTTTGTGCAGGACTTGACCTCAAGGCAATGGCTGATAGTGAGTCCGGCATTGGTGTTTACAATATTCATGCCGAGCACGACATCACCGCGGCCATGACATTCTTTGATCGTCCAATAATCGTGGGTGTAAATGGTGTCGCTGCCACCGGTGGTTTCGAACTGGCGCTGATGGGTGACATCTTGCTGGCCTCTCAAGAAGGCCGCTTTGCCGATACACATTGTCGAGTGGGGTTGGCGCCTGGCTGGGGACTTTCCCAGAAGTTGGCGCGAATCATTGGTCCGAGCAGGGCGCGTGAGGCGCATTTCACAGCGAACTTTATTTCAGCACAGCAGGCTGCAGATTGGGGATTGGTGAGCCGCGTGGTTGCCAGTGAAAAGTTGTTGGATGAGTGTCGCAAAGTGGCAGCAGACATCGCCAGTTGTGTGCCGGAAACAGTCAAGCTCTACAAGCAAATGGTGAACGACGGACTGCAGACAGATCTTGCCGCTGGACTGGTCATGGAACGCAATGTGATGACCCAGGTCAATCGATGAGTGACAGGTGATGCGATCGCCACTCGCCGAACCGATGTACAGGAGCGAGGGCAAACACAGCAATCTAGTTAGCGTTGCGCTCTGTCTGGAGTGCCTATCTGCGTTATAGTATTTCTGCAGTGCATCAGCGGAGACATTAATGGATATTGAGATCAGGCCTGAGCTGCAGGCCCTGCGCGAGCGCATAGCGCGCACGCTTGATGACGCGCGCGAAGAAGCCCGTGCCAAGCGACACGGCAAGGGTTATCGCACGGCGCGAGAAAATGTTGCTGACCTCGCCGATGAAGAGTCCTTTCAGGAATATGGTCAACTAGCCGTCGCTGCGCAGCGCAGTCGCCGCGATTATGCCGATTTACAAACGAACACTGCCGCCGACGGTGTAATTACGGGTACTTGTACGATCAACGCTGATCTGGTTGGCGCTGAGTGCGGCCGCGCGGGCATTATCGTTAATGATTACTCGGTATTGGCAGGCAGTCAGGGTTTTTTTCACCACCGTAAACTGGATCGCATCTGCGAGCTCGCGATGGAGCAGTCGCTTCCATTGATTATGTTTACAGAGGGCGGTGGAGGGCGGCCAGGTGATACTGACGTCACTACGCAGATTGCCGGCCTCAATATCAAGTCCTTCAGTACCTGGGCGGCGCTTAGTGGCAAGGTACCGCGTATTGCCGTCAATAACGGCTACTGCTTTGCCGGCAACGCGGCGCTATTTGGTTGTGCCGATTTCTGCATCGCCACGCGCAATTCATGGATTGGTATGGCTGGGCCGGCGATGATCGAAGGTGGTGGCATGGGGAAGCATGAACCTACCGCCATCGGTCCCATTGAAGTGCAGGAAAAGAACGGCGTGGTGGATATTGTCGCCGACGATGAGGCACATGCTACGGCACTTGCCAGACAGTTGTTATCGTATTTTCAGGGAGAGGTCGCCCAATGGGAGGCCTCTCCTCAAGAGAGCCTGCGCGACGCAATTCCCGAAGATCGACGCTGGGGCTACCCGGTGCGACGCATTATCGAGACGCTTGCAGACGCTGGTTCCTTCCTGGAATTACAGCGTATTTATGGGCGCAGCATTATCACCGGATTCATTCGATTAGAGGGCAAGCCCGTCGCCCTGATTGCCAACGATTGTCAGCAGCTGGGAGGCGCTGTGGATGCAACCTCATCCGAGAAGGCCGCTCGTTTTCTGCAAATATGTGACGCCTTTGCACTGCCGATACTGTCGCTGACGGACACTCCGGGGTTTATGGTGGGGCCTGACAGTGAACTACAGGGAGCTGTCAGGCGCATGTCCTCGTTGTTTTTAGCAGGCTCGAAATTGCGTGTGCCGATGGTCGCCATATTTCTTCGCAAGGCCTATGGCCTGGGTGCAATGGCGATGACCGGCGGCAGTTTTGTGGCACCGGTGTTTGCCGCCGCATGGCCCACCGGCGAATTTGGGGGTATGGGGCTGGAGGGTGCTGTGCGGTTGGGCTTTAAAAGGGAGCTCGAGGCTGAGCAGGATTTAGTGGCGCGTGAAGAATTGTTTCAGCAGCTCGTTGCGCGAATGTATGAGGTGGGTAAAGCCTCGGAAGCGGCATCCTATTTGGAGTTGGATGCTGTTATCGACCCTGCTGAAACTCGCACTGTGGTGCTGCGTGCGCTGGCGGCAGTGAGAAAAACCTGATGTCCGTCAGCCCCCCGGGTGGCAGTGTCTATGTGGCATGCCTGAAAGCGGTCGTGCAGGCCGCTGCTGCCCTGGGCGTCGACAGTGCATCGCTGCTGCGGGATGCCGGAATTAGCGAGGAGCTAATGCGCGCGCCGGGTGAGCGAATTCCGCTGGCGCATTACCTTGATTGTTATCGTACGGCCGTTGAGCGCAGCGGTGATCCGGACCTCGGCCTTCACGTTGGTCATATAGTCTATTTCAGTGGCATGAATCTGCACCTGTACATGACAACAATTTGTCGCAATCTGAAAGAATATTTTAATGTTATTCCCAGCACCATTCGAATTCGAGGCGATACCGGAAGAGTGTTGATAAGGCCGAAGGGTGATTTTATTCGCCTGGAGTGGCATGCATTGGATGAGGAAATGGGGAGCTGGCGCCCTCTGGTCGATGAGATGCTGAAATCCTCCGCGGAGATAGTGAACGCAATCTGCGCCTTGCCTGTTCCGGTGCGCGCAGCTGAGTTTTCATATCCAGTACCAGACGATACGCGGGCTCTAAAGCGCGCTTTTGGCCCTAATCTCAAATTCGGCTGTGAGGTGAGCTGCCTGTATTTTTCGCGGGAAGTAGTGCGTTATCCTCTCATTGATGTTGGGTTTGAGTTGGACAATAACTTGTTGGCTACTGCGCGCTCAGTCTTTGACGAGCCCGCAAAAGTAGCCCCCTTTTTGCGAGATACCCGAGTGGCAATACGTAGGGCTTTACCCGGAGGTGCTTTGACCATTGATAGCCTTGCGGTCGAACTTGGGATTTCTCGACGCACATTGCAGCGCCGGCTCAGTGCCCTTGACTCCAGCTTCAAGAAAATACTCCAGGATGTCCGTGAAGAACAATCCCGGCGCTACCTGGATGATCCGCGACTGGCGGTAACGGAAATTGCGCTGTTACTCGGATATTCCGATCAGGCGTCTTTTTCCAATGCGTTTAAAGCCTGGTGCGGGTGTGCACCGACAGAGTATCGGCAGCGGGAGGTTTAGGTCAGCAAGGGGGAGCCGCTTAGTCCAAACTCGCGTAAACTAAGCTTTTTGAGAGGGAAGAGTTCTGGTCGAGTTCTGATGATGATGCTTTTTTGGGCACTGTTCGCAGGATATTGGTATTGTCCGGGTTACCCTTTATATAAAATATTACATGCACAACCTACCAATTAGAATCGAAGGAATCCGATATGAAAAATCTCTTTGGCGTCAGCGGAAAAGTAGCGGTGGTCACCGGGGGCTCTCGGGGAATCGGCGCCATGATTGCGCGGGGCTTTGTCGAGAACGGCGTAAAGACCTACATCACTGCGCGAAAGGAGAAGGAACTGCGTGCTACTGAGCAGGAACTTGCCGCGATCGGAGAGTGCATCGCTATTCCCTCAGACCTATCAAGTGTGGCGGGAGTCACTGCGTTTGCCGCAGCTGTCAGCGCCCTGGAGGATAAGCTACATATTCTTGTCAATAATGCAGGTGCTACCTGGGGCGCGGACCTGGACACCTTCCCCGAAAGCGGCTGGGATAAAACCATGGATCTCAACGTGAAATCCATGTTCTTCCTAACCCAGCAGATGCTGCCCGCATTGCGCACGGCGGGTACGGATGAGAATCCGGCACGTGTCATCAATATAGGCTCGATCAACGGGATCACTCACCCGCATATGAACAACTACGCCTATTCCGCGAGTAAGGCAGCGGTTCACCACTTGACGCAACACCTCGGCGCGGATCTCGCTCCCCAGGGCATCAATGTTAATGGTATTGCCCCGGGGTTCTTTCCCAGCAAGATGACAGCCCACCTGCTCGATCATGAGGTGGAGATGGGCGCAATGTTTCCCTGCGGACGGTTGGGCAATGCTGAAGATGCAGCGGGCACTGCGATTTATCTGAGCTCGCGCGCTTCTTCCTGGATGACCGGACATGTGCTTGTATTGGATGGGGGGGCTGTGGCGCTCGCCGGTTAAGCGCACATTTTGTCTACCTAGGAGTTGCCCGGATGCTCGAAAACGAACCCAGTGAATCTCCCGTACCACTGCGTTACCTGATTCACGATAGCAATTTGCAGGCTGAGGATATTGCGCGTTTGTCGGCGCTGGGGAGTATCACCGCTGTGGGCTGGGCCCAACGGGAAGCGGCGCCCCAGGGTGCACGCGTACTGTTGTGTCTCGGCGACGAGATGATTCGAGATTTGGCTCCCCACGCACTGGAGCAACAATGGGAAGTTGGCGTGCTCCCTCATGCACAGGCGAGCCAGGCAATGGCCGCTCTGGGTGTGAAAGGGGATTTGGATCAGGTATTTACACACTATCTTAATGCACCGGTCATCAGTGCCGACGCGCTGACATGCAACGATGAGTTGGTTTTTTCTTCGGTGGTTATCGGGCGGGTACTGGCGCTGCGGCCTTATGACATTAATCGCGCTCAGACATCCTGGAGTCTTTTTCTGGGTGCGTTGAAAGGTCTGGGAAAGCTGCAACTGCTTCCCTATAAGCTCATTACCGGCAAAGACCGCGAAATTAATTTGGCGGCACTGGGTATGGTGGTGCTGGGACAGACCCAGAGCGCGCTGATGGGCCACGTGTTCACTCGCGATTTTGGCGCTGCAGACAGCCGACTTTCTCTTCTGGCTCTGGCGCCTCGCAGTATCACCAGCTATCTCTGGTTTTTACTGCGATTGCTGTGGCCGGGCAAGATTAACCTGTCACAACTGCCCAATTCCCTGAGCCTGATTCAGACCGACCGACTTCAAATTGCCGCGCCTCAGGGCGTGGAGTATTTGCTTGATGGTAAGCCAGTGCACACCACGGAGATAGAATTTAAGATACTGCCCGGGCGCCTGCGACTGTTGCCGGGGCCGGCAATGGACTCAGTGTCAGAGGAGAGCAAAACGATTGAGAAGGAGACGGTTCGGCTCAATCATATTCCTCAGGAGGCCGGCGCCGGGCCATTGCTGGAGGGATACCTGCCCTTGTTTAGCCATGCCACGGAGGAGGAGTATCGCGAACTGTTCATCTCGCTGCGCGACAATGCCAAGGCATCAACGTCCTATCGGACACTGATGGCGCTGAGTGTATTATTGGCGCTGGTGGGGTTATATGCGAACTCTTCACCCGTTGTTATCGGCGCGATGCTTCTTGCGCCCTTAATGGCCCCAATTGCATCGCTCGCGATGGGATTGGCACGTTCTGATTCCGGGCTTCTTGCTACCGCGTCGTACACATTATTAGTTGGAGTGGGCTGGGGTCTGGTGTGTGGAATTATAATGTCCTGGGTGATACCGCTGGATATTCCTACTGCAGAAATGAAAATGCGCATGTCTCCCACCTTGTTGGATCTGCTGGTGGCGGTAATCTCAGGTATCGCTTGCGCCTATGTCAACGCCAAAGAGGAGATTGCTAAAGGCTTGGTAGGCGTTGCGATTGCTGTCGCACTGGTGCCACCACTGGGCGTGGTGGGTATTGGGCTGGGGTGGGCCGATTGGAGTATGGCCGCAGGCGCCGCGCTGCTGTTGGTGACTAATTTGGTGGGTATAGCACTGGCTGCCAGCGCAACCTTTCTGGTGCTCGGATTTTCGCCATTTAAACGGGCACGGGCCGGTCTTGGAGTGACTCTGTTATTGCTGCTGGTCATCTCAGTGCCGCTGTCGCTATCGTTTTCTCATCTGGTCTCCCGGGAACGTCTTCTGGAGCATTTGCCTATCGGTGATATCTCGCTTACGTCTGGCCAGGTGCACGTGGATAGCGCGGACGTTACTCTGCAGGATCCGCCACTGGTGAAGTTGGTGCTGAGCTCGGCCCAGCGACTGGAAGGGGATGACGTGGATGAACTGAAGGCACTGATCAGCCGAAAAATGAGTGAGCCCTTTGAGTTGGAAGTGCAAAGCAACATATTACGCTGAATTGAGAGAGCATGAATGAACGAGTTGATATACCAGTCGTTGGATTACAGCATTACCTGTATCGACGCAGTATACGTGCAAAAGGGTATAGCCTGCTTTTATCTGGTGGAGGAAGCCGGAGAGTATGCTGTTCTGGAGACGGGCACCACACACAGCGTGCCCCTGCTGAAGCAATTACTGGTTGAGCGCAATATTGCACCTGAGCAGGTGCGCTATGTCATTCCCACACATGTACATCTGGACCATGCCGGTGGTGCAGGTGCCATGATGGCGGCCTTCCCGCATGCGCAATTGCTGATTCATCCTCGTGGCGCGCGGCACATGGCCGAGCCCGGACGCTTGATTGCTGCCGCCAAAGCAGTTTACGGAGATGAGGTTTTTCGAGAACTCTATGGGGAAATTAAAGCGGTAGACCCTGGCCGCATTCGTTCAATGCTCGATGGAGAAACAGTCTCCCTAGCCGGGCGGCAGCTTGAATTTCGCCATACTCGAGGCCACGCTGAACATCACTTTTGTGTTTGGGATGCGACCAGCAAAGGTTGGTTCAGTGGTGACATGTTTGGGGTCTCCTATTCCTGGTTTCGTTTCCCTGGGGGTGACTTTGTGTTGCCCTCAACCACCCCTAGCCAATTTGATCCCGATACCTACCTTGCCTCGCTTGAACTGTTAGGAAGCTATAAACCGCAGCGAATGTACCTGACTCATTATGGAGAGTTGGAATACTCGCTAGCAAAAGCACAGCGGCTGGCGCAGCAGATTGAAGCGTACTGTAAATTTGCCGCTGTGGAAGCAGATGCGATTGAGCTACAGCAACGCTTGGGAGATTCCGCTGTTCACCTGATGCGTCAGCTTGGTGCATCCAATGACGAAAGTGAACTGAGAAGTTATCTTGGTTTTGACATGCAACTAAACGTGCAGGGGCTGCAAGCCTGGCAGTGCCGTGTCGCAGCGAATTAAGCAGGCGCCATCGACGATGACTATCCTGCCTGACGGCAGGTGGGGGTTTCTTGTCTCCTATGAAAACTGTCAATATCCAGCCCCCAGTCCCTAAATATCTAAAGCGATTGCTGTCAGGGTGCGCAAGTGCAACGCTGTTTGGTATGATGCGCCGCTGAAGAAGTGTCTAGTGACGGTGGTTAGTCGTCCACAGTGCACGCCCCAGAATGGCGATGGGGACCTTTCCCCCTAGCCATTGGAGACTTACTCATATGGCACCAGCGTCTAACACCGATATCGTAGATGTCCTGATTGTGGGTGCCGGTCTGTCCGGTATTGGTAGCGCCCGCCATTTGCAGAGTGCGTGTCCGGAACGCAGCTTTACCCTGCTCGAGTCCCGGGCGACCTTGGGTGGTACCTGGGAATTATTTCGATATCCGGGTATTCGTTCCGATAGTGATATGTACACGCTAGGGTATACTTTTAAGCCCTGGTTGGATCGTAAATCCCTGGCGGACGGTCCTTCAATACTTAAGTATCTGAAAGAAACCGCTGAGGAAACCGGCGTAGACAAGCACATTCGTTACAACCAGAAGGTCTTGAGCGCCAGTTGGTCTTCCGAATCGGCTACCTGGACAGTCTCGGTGCAGCGTACCGATACAGAGGAACCACTTGAATACGTTTGCCGTTTTTTGATGATGTGCAGCGGTTATTACGACTATGAGCAGGGCTATACCCCTGAGTTCGATGGCCGTGAGGACTTTAAGGGCCCGGTGATTCATCCACAGCATTGGCCTGAAGATCTGGATTACAAGGGTAAGAATGTCGTTGTTATTGGCAGCGGCGCAACTGCAGTCACCCTGGTGCCTGAACTGGCCAAAGAAACGTCAAATACCATTATGTTGCAGCGTTCGCCGACGTATATCGCATCCATACCCGAGGAGGATTCCTGGTCCACTAGCCTGAGCGGTGTGCTGCCCGAGTCGTGGGTATTCCGTCTGACCCGCTGGAAGCGTGTGCTGCTGCAAATTTTTGTGTTCAATCTTTCGCGCAAGCGGCCCCACATGGTCAAGAACCTGTTGCTGAATCAAGTGCGGGAGGAGTTGGGTGAAGACTACGATGTTAAAACACACTTCACACCGTCTTATAACCCATGGGATCAGCGGCTTTGTGCGGTGCCTGAAGGCGACTTATTTACGGCCATTCGCGAAAAGCGTGCAGAAGTTGTCACTGACCAAGTCGATCACTTCACCGACAGTGGGATTCATCTTAAATCGGGTAAAGATCTGGAGGCCGACATTATCGTTCTGGCCACCGGATTGAATATGAAGTTTATCGGCGGAATGAGCCTGAGCGTCGACGGGGAATTGCTCGATCCGGCGAAGCTATACGTGTACCGAGGTATGATGCTCGCCAATGTACCCAATATGGTGCAAGTATTTGGCTATACTAATGCTTCCTGGACGCTCAAGTCCGATCTCACAGGGCAGTATGTCTGCCGCCTTCTGAACTATATGCATAAAACCTGCGCGACAACGGTAGTGCCGCGCGCTGCGAGTGGGAGTATCGACGAGGACCCCATGCTCGATTTTTCGTCGGGTTACATTTTGCGATCAGTAGATAAATTTCCCAAACAGGGGAAGCGACTGCCCTGGCGTGTCTATCAGAACTATATAGTAGACTTTCTTAACTTGCGCCTTCGGCCACTCAAGGACAAGGTGTTGGAGTTCAGATAAGTGAATTGGCGCCAGTATATTTTTATTTCATTTGAATTGTTCAGGGAACAACTATGATTTTTGAGAGCATGCCTGGAAAAATGTGTCACCAGACACAACTACCGTGTAAGGGTTTAGTGACCGCCGGAGGCGTCGTATGATGATTGTGCACGGCGCGTCCGGATCGCCATTTGTCCGCAAAGTATTGGTTGCGCTAGTTATAAAAGATTTACCCTATGAGCAGATTCAACAGATACCGTTCACCAAGGATCCTGAGTATCGAAAGATCAGCCCTCTGGGAAAAATTCCAGTGCTCCAGCACGGTGAACTCACCATCTGTGACTCTACCGTGATCTGTGAGTACCTGGAGGATACCTTTACACAGTCGCCACTGTATCCGACCGACAGTGCAGGCAAAGCGCAAGCGCGCTGGTACGAAGAGCTCGGAGGAACCCGTGTGGCGGAGCTTGCCGCTGGAATTTTTTTCCAGCGCTTTATGCGGCCCATAGTATTGAAGCAAGAGACAGACGAGGAAGTGGTCGCAAAAATTATCAATAAGCAGCTGCCTCCCGTGCTCGATTACCTGGAGACGCAGGTCCCCGTCGATGGATTTCTATTTGGCGACTTCATGATGGCGGATATGAGTTTGATGAGTCCCTTTGTAAATGCTGCCTATGCGGGTTACGAAATTGATGCTGACCGATGGCCAGTATTTACCGATTTTGTGGCGCGTGTACAAGCGCATCCGGTCGTTAGTCAAGTGCTCGCCGAAGAGGCTATTGCACTGGGCCGCGGCTGAAAATTGTTCCATCCCGTTATTTTTTAAATCCCATTTGACACGAAGGCGTATTTTCTGTGAGTAGTGAAATCAGTGCATTGGTAGAGATTATTGATGCGAGTGCGGGTGGCAAGGCCTATGGTTTGGCCCGACTCGTGGCAATGGGCTTGGCCGTGCCACCCGCATTTGTGTTGCGCAATGCCAGTGCGGATGAGTTCCCCAGTGGGCTCGACCAAAGCTACCTGGATTTGGGAAAGGAGCAGGTGGCGGTGCGTTCTTCGGCGCTGGGAGAGGATGGTGGAGACGCATCTTTTGCTGGCCAGTACGACACTGTGCTAAACGTGCGGGGTGCGGAGCAATTACGCGCGGCCATTGCTAGGTGCGTAGCCTCTGCTTCAAACCAACGAGCGCGTAGTTATTTGCAGGAGCAGACCGATGGTGATGCGGTCGCGATGAATATCGTGGTTCAGGCCATGGTGGACGCGAGGACAGCTGGTGTCGTATTTACGGCTGACCCTGTCAGTGCGAGGCGCGATCTTTTAGTTATCGATGCAGTGCAAGGTCTGGGGGAGGCCCTGGTAAGTGGTGAGGCCACGCCAGACCATTATGCGGTAGATAGGCTGGGGCAGATTGTGGAGCGTCAATTGGCGGGTACCGAAGCCTTGCTCAGTGATTTAGAAATTGCTGCAATCACCGCACAGGCCAGAGCCGCTTCGGACCAGGAAGGACATCCGCTCGACCTGGAATGGGCGATTGACCGGGACGGAACGCTCTACTGGCTGCAGGCAAGACCCATTACAACCTTGCCCGCGAATCTTAATGAATTCGATACACTACTCCCGCGTCCGGATGACGTACTGACGATCAGCAATGTTAGCGAGATGATGCCCGGCGCTGTATGCCCACTTACCGGCTCTTTCACCGGGTGGGGTATCGATTACGGACTCCAGCACATGCAGGTGATAGTAGGTGCAAGGCCCGTTATTGAGAAAGATTGGCAGATCACTGCCTGGGCGTTCGGGCATCTGTTCCTCAATCTTACTGGCAATGTCGTGATGTCTTCTGCTGTGCTCGGTTCCACTGTAGAGCAGACTGGTCAGGCCCTGTGCGGAAGGATAATTCCTGAGCTCAAGGCGCTGCCTGCCCAGCCCCTTTACCGGCAGGTGATAAATACGGTAAAACTTTTGCGCTACTGTCTGCGTGCGCCGGGGGTGGTCGATCAATTTGGCCGTGAGTTGGATACGTTCAAGATAGAGCAACAGGTAAACAGCAAACTAATGTGGGCACAGCTTGAAACTAAATCTGCGTTCTTTAATCATGCGATGGCCGTACATATCCAATCGTCTGCCCTGTCCGGGTTTTTGTGCACTATCGTTGAGAATATGGTCTCGGGCCGCTCCAATGATAGTACCAGTGAAGAGCAGGGTGAAGCGGTTCGTCTGCTGGCGGGTGCCACCGGAGTGGAAAGCGCGGTGATGTTGGAGGAGCTGGATGCATTGATCGATGGCATCGTCACCCAGTCGGATGCTGAACAGTCATTCCAAAAAGCAGAGGCGGGCGATGCCGTTGCCTGGTTGCAGGGCAGCGCTGAGCTGGAGCCGGCGTTCACTGGCTTTCTGCATGATCATGGCCATCGAGGGTATCGCGAGTTGTGTATGCGCGATCCGGCGTGGCGTGATGACCCTACGCCTTTGATCCAGAGTATGCAGGCTGCGGTGCATGCCCGTTTGACAACAGGGGGACACCGACCAATGCACACAGCTGATATCGATTGGTCCAGTCTGTCACGTGGCTTGCGCTGGGTTCTGCCCAAGGCGCACGATGCGATTCGTCGCCGGGAACACACCAAATCGCAGTTGGTAGATGTCGCTCATCGTTTCAAGTGTGGCTTCCGTCAACTGGGCAAGGTATTACAGGAGGAGGGCGCATTGCCCGATGCCGACCTGGTGAATTTTTTAAGTGTTGCAGAATTATCAAAATTTGTTGCCAGCCCCGGTCCTGCAGCTGTGAAGCGCGCTCTTGCGCGGCGAGAGGCACTTCACTACCAGCAGCAATTTGAATTTCCCGAGATATCCGTGGGCGTGCCGCAGCCACTGCAGGCACACACCGTTGATAGCACCGATGGCGTGTTGCATGGTCGCCCGGCCTCCCGCGGCGTCGTGGAGGGAGTGGTGCGGGTTGCCCATACACTGGCAGAAGCCGCCGCATTGCAGGCGGGGGAAATACTGATTACGCCCATCACCGATATTGGGTGGACGCCGTATTTCAGTTTGATCGGAGGCCTGGTGACAGACCTGGGTAGCTCCGTTTCACACGGTGCAGTCATTGCCAGAGAGTATGGGTTGCCCTGCGTGGTGAATACCCGCGAGGGTACGAGATACTTTATTAGCGGTGACCGGGTTCGCCTTGATGGTGACAAGGGAACAGTGGAACGATTATGAATGAAGACATTTGTGTCATTACCGGCGTAGGTCCGGGAACCGGGTCGGCACTGGTGCGAAAGTTTTCCGAGCGTTACCGCGTAGTAATGATTGCCCGCAGTGCCGAGAGGCTCGAAGCATTGTTAAAGGAAGTCCCGGGGGCCATTCCCTTTGTGTGTGACGTGGCTGATCCCGCTGCGCTACAAAATACGATAGCGGCTATTCTCGAACTGGGTACGCCGAATGTGCTGATACATAACGCGGTGGGGGGCGGTCCCGGCGATGTGCTGTCGCTGGATCCGCAACTGCTGCAGCGCAACTTTCAGATAAATACCATGGCCTTGTTGCACCTGATACAGGCATTTGGGCCCGGGATGATTGAGGCAGGCCAAGGTGCGATTCTCGCCACTGGAAACACCGCCGCCTACCGTGGCAGAACTAACTTTGCGAGTTTCGCACCTACGAAGGCTGCCCAACGTATTTTGCTCGAATCTGCCGCGAGATTAATGGGCCCACAGGGCATTCATGTCGCGTATATCGCCATCGACTCCGCGATTGATGTGCCCTGGACCCGCAAGGCACTACCTGATCACGCGGATGATTTTTTTGCGAAACCGACTGATATCGCCAGTGAATGTTTTCACATTGCGCATCAACCTCGATCGACCTGGACCTTTGATGTGCTCATCAGGCCCTTCGGTGAGACGTGGTAGGGGTCTGGTGCTCGTGCTCGTAAGTTTTAGCGTCTGCACATTGGCAGCTAGCGCACAATAAGTATGACGGGGCTCGATTTGCTGTACTCACCTTGTTATCGAAATAATGTTGAAAACAAGTAGGGTATTCCCTGTCCCTTCGACCCCTGATTCCTGAAGTCAGGCTGCGCAGAGCGAGTATATTATTGTCGGTGGTTTGGGAGTGAACAACGTTCTTATCTTAGTGGGCTACCCCTTTACTGGAAGCCAAAAAAAGGCCGCAAACTGGTGTCCGCGGCCGCTGGTTAATACTGCTCGGATTAACTAGATAGGGCTGAAGCTATATTTTTGTCCGCCTATTGTCGCCTGATACATCAGGCCGCCTTTGGCGATGGTGAAAATGGCCATGCCCTTGCGGTACCCAAGAGACGTTGTAGTGGCATTGTTCTTGCCGCCACTAACACCTGCAGATGTGCCGCCGCCAGTATTGGCGGTTGCTGACGCGCCGGCAGTAATAGCGACGGCACTGGCGTCGGCGCTAAATTCAAAGTTGCCGGACGTGAAGTTGTTTAGCGCAGATTCATTTTCGAAAAAGATAATCTGGCTAAAAGCCTCACCGCCGAGTTGAAAGCCAATGGTTAACTGGGTCATGCTGGAAGTACCGATGATCTCGCCTTGCTTATAGACCCGTCCCGAACCGTGGGCGCCACCAATGCCAATGCCGCCTTTGCCAATGGTGGGGAATACAGCGTAGCCGTAACTATTCTCAAAGTAAGATCCGCTTTCGCCAGCTTCTTCGAAGGATTTTATTGCAGCGTCGTACTCGTCTGCCCACGTCATGTGGCTGGTCAGGCCGACAACGAGGAATAGGAGGGTACTTTTGATTAAAGTATGCATGGATTGTGATCCTCTTATGGTCTTATGGGCTCGCATGATCGCTAGCTCTGCCTTAGCATGGCAAACACTCTGTATGGCGTCAAGCGCTAGTCGAGTCCGCGGCTAAAACGCCATTTGGCCAATTTTTGGCATAAATGTCCTTAATTAGTCGCATAGCATTTACACGTGGGAGATAGCGCCGCCGTCGAGGCGTATATTCTGGCCATTGATGAACGCTGCGTTGTCGCTGCACAGGAACGCGACCAAGTCGGCAACCTCCTCACGTGTAGCCAGACGTCCGCAGGGATTGGGGAAATCTTCGGTCACTATGTGACGAAGAATATCACTCCAGTCGTCTCCCCAGCCCTTTTTGCGGGCTCGCGCGCGGTACCCGTTTTCCAGGTCGGGCGTATGTATGAGTCCCGGCGATACGGTATTCACGGTAATTCCGGTACCTGCTAGCTCTTGTGCGAGACTTACTCCGAGGTTGGCCAGGGCGCCCTTGGCTGCGTAGTAATGCGGCATTATTTTTCCCGGGCGGTGGGAACCGATGGTGCCGAGATTAACGATGCGACCCCATCGCTTGCGCTTCATCTGGGGTGTGATGCCCTGCACCAGTCGCGCGACGGACAAAACGTTCTTTTGGTACATGTCCAGCCAGTCTGCCGTGGTTGCAGAGTCCCATCTGGCGAAGGAAGCTGTGCCGTAATTGTTCACCAGAATATCAACAGGCAGTGCTTTGTCTTGCAGCTGTGCTAGTACAGATTCACATCCGGCTTCCGTGGCGATATCGCCCTCCAGTGAAATGCTACCGGTGATGTCCCTGGCTACCTGGGCAGCACTGCCGTCACAGCGATTGCTGTGCAATATAACCGTGGCACCAAACTCTGCGAGCCGCCGGGCGATGACAGCGCCCGTATTGCGGTCCGCGCCTGTCACCAGCGCGATTTTGTCTGTCAGTTTGAGTTGCATAGGAGGCAGTGTTCCTGATGACTTCCCTAGGGGCATTGGCCGATGGTACATTGTGGCGAGCGATTATATAGTCTATTCAAGGACTCCTGAGGAAATTCCATGCTCCGCTGTCTCATTATGGTTGTGCTATTTGCACTTAACGCGGTCATCGCGGTGGGTGCCGAGTTAAAGGTTGGGGTATCGGCCGATTATCCGCCAATGGCTTTCAAACAGGAAGGGCGCATCATGGGTATTGAGGCCGATAACGCCACGGCCGTCGGAAGTTTACTTGGGCTGAAAATGACCCTGGTAGACATGCCTTTTGTCAAGTTGCTTCCTGCCCTGCATGCGGGAGAAATTGACGT
>PKCY01000003.1 GCA_002862985.1 Haliea sp. | reverse complement strand
GGGCAAAGTCGTAGCGATGACCGGCGACGGTATCAATGACTCCCCAGCACTGGCGCAGGCCAACATTGGCATCGCCATGGGCACCGGCACCGATGTAGCGATGGAGAGTGCCGAAATCACCTTGGTCAACGGTGATCTAACGGGTATTCTCAAGGCGGTACAACTCAGTCATGCAGTAATGGCTAATATCCGCCAGAATTTGTTCTTTGCCTTTATTTATAACGCACTGGGAGTGCCTATAGCGGCCGGGATACTATTTCCGACCTTTGGCATTTTGCTGTCCCCGATGACTGCAGCAGTAGCGATGAGTTTAAGCTCGGTGTCCGTAATCAGTAACTCATTGCGCCTACGCAAACTAAAACTCGCATAGACTACGAGCGAGCTAATATTTGTCTACGTGATTTTGACGTGTTGGTGGCGAATTGCTAATTCACCGACAGCGCTTGCTGCTGACCGCCCACAGCCTATAATTGCAGCGTTGCCATCTCAAGACGAATAAAAGCAGTTATGAATATTATTAACGGTCTTTGGCCATGGCCCTGGTGGTGCATCATGGTTTTCGTCAACATCTGCAGTACTATCGTTTGCATCAAGTTCTTTAGAGAGTCATCCAAGGCACCCGACGGTCAGACCAGCTATTTACGCTGCATGCGTTTCATGGGACTGGCGTTCACGCTTGTAGCGATGTATAGATCAGTATTTGTATCACGTTATCTCTATCAGTATGGCTGGTTTGACACCATAGCGAATAGCTCTCTAATAATCCGATCTTCGGCCTGGGTGGCAGAACTTTCCTTTGCCGGGTTAATAGCTCTCGCAATGTTGCGTTTTAATAAGGACATGCTGCAAAATAATCGGGGGGGTAGTTACCTGTTGTCACAGTACGAGCGTCATGCACCGTGGGCACTCGTTACCTGCATCTTCCTCGCACAGTTCTTCGCAACCGGTGGACTGATCACAAAAAGTCGCCTGCTGTTTGCAATCGAGGAAACGTTGTGGGCTGCGGGCTTTTTATTCGTTCTCCCACTGGCGATTATTCAATTCCGGAGAGCCTTCCCCGGCGGACAGAAATCAAAACCACCGGAACTGGGCATGCTCAGAACGTTCAGTGTGTTAAATGTAGGCTGGTGCTTGATTTACTGTACCTATGCACTCATATACCACTTGCCAACGGAATACTGGGCAACCGCCCTCGAGCAACTAAAAACAGGAATCCCCCCCATCAAGACCGACATCAGCGCAGTAGCGGATGCTTTCTACATTATAAACGTCAGTCACAGTTACCCTGACTGGGGCTTCGGCTTTGTCCTGTGGCACAGCGCTTATTTCAGTGTATGCGTGTGGCTGGCACTATTTCTCATGCGTGCGCCGCGGTATCGCCAGTTCAATCCAGATTGACTGATTGATATCAAAATACGCTTCTGAGAAGTTGACTAAAAATTATAGCGTAAGCTCACGCCATAAGTCCGTGGCTCTAACAAAAACTGATTCGTTGCCAACCCTACGTTCTGGTCACCCAGGTATTGCCCAGTGACGTGATCATCATCGTTTAAGTTAAGCCCCCAGAGCTCGACGAGCCAGTTTTTGTCAGTGCTGTAAAGTGTGACGGTCGCGTTCCAGACTTCCCAAGCATCGACTTTATCATTAGGCGCGTTGAAAATTCGAGTGTAGAAATCATCCTGCCAGTAATAATTGGTCGCAGCGATAATCTCCATACCATTCTGCAAAAACCAGGTATAGCCGACACCTAAGTTGACAGAAAAATCAGGGGCGTTCGGCAGCGAATTGCCTTTAACCGATACAGGTAACCCGGGACACGTCGCAGTGCCCGAAGGGCAGTCCGGACCTGTGTACTCATTATTAAAGGGCGTAGTAATAATATTTTCCACTGTGCCCAGTCGATTGATATTGGCCGGATCAACGCTCTCTGCACTGTCCAATTTTGAGTCGAGCCATGCCAAATTGGTAGTAAAACGCCAATGCTCGTCAGGCACCCAAATAAACTCACCTTCAAAGCCCTGTATGGTGGCATCATAATTGCTGTTCACTGCAGTCTGGTTAGTAATTTCTCCCACCTGCAAGCCATCGTAGTCATAGTAGAAGTACGTCATATTGGCCTGAAGCGTATTAGAGAAAAAACGACTTTTTAAGCCAAGCTCCAACGCATTGATGTACTCTGGATCAAACTCAGCAAGATCGGGGTTCCCTCCGAAAGCCGGGTCAAGCAGAGGCGACTCGGACGATATTGGGTTAAAACCGCCGCTCTTGTAGCTTCGCGAAAGCGTAGCGTAGGCCATAATATTGTCAGTCGCGTTCCAACTGACATTGATCTTTCCCGTGGGCTCGTCCCATTTGCCACTAAAGTCACTGTAGCCTCCGTCTTCAGAGTTCGGGTTATCTAAAAATGCAAGATAGAGCGTGCGTTGACTGGCGCTCTTTTTTTCCCGCGTATATCGCAGACCTAGCGTTACCGCAATATCCTCTGCGGCTTGCCAGTAGAGCTCTCCAAACGCTGCATAGGTTTCCAACTCGTAAGGCTTAGTCTCATTCAGATAAAGGCGATATTCCGGTGCAACGTTGAGAAGAGGCTGCTGGCCGGCGAGCTCGATCGCCGACGAATAAATAGTATACTGATCATCACTTTCGTAGTTAAGGTAGAACCCTCCAACCATGAAGTTCCAATCGCCCCCAAGATCTGAAGCCAGACGCAGTTCTTGACTCCACTGCTCTGGGGTTGTGGTTGATCGATCGACATTGTAGAGGCGATTCACGGTAATCTGCCCAGAGGTGCTGGCCTGCATGGTCACCTCTACTGGCCAAATTCCTGACGCCACCGTGAAGTCATAGTCATTTGACGCGTCATAATCAGACTTATGGTAGCCCGTGAGTGAGGTCAAACTATAATCGCCGTATTCGTGGTTAACCTCAAACGCAACAATGGTATCTTCGACCTTGTAGGTCGGGGTAAAGTCCAGATACTGTTTACGCGGATCACTGGATTTTGGCGAGAACTCGAAATCATCTGTCGGAAACGGCTGGCCAGGATAGGCACCTTGGACGAAAAAAGGAATCAAGTACCCTGTTGCAGTCGCTGCGCTATTGGTCGTCTGGTTCGCAAGCGCCGTCGGCATGCAGCCTATAATGCCGGCTGGATCCCGCAAACACCCCTGATTACTACCGCGCATCCGACTAGAATCTTCTTTGAAATAATTTATGGTTAATGTTGCATCCGTCGTGTCATTCGACCATCGTGTTCCTGAGCGCAGCGAGTACATATCGCGGCCATCAATAGTGTTGCCGTCGTATTCGTTGTCAACATACCCTTCGCGCTCAGTATAAAACATGGAGAAACGCTGCGAGAAAGAATCGCTCAATGGAATATTGATCGCCCCCTTTACCTTCCAGTAGTCGTAATTGCCCGCCTCAACATCAATAAAGCCACCAAACTCGTCTTCGGGCTTTTTAGTGATAAAGTTAATAACGCCTGCCGTGGTATTACGGCCATATAGCGTGCCCTGCGGACCTCGTAGCACCTCAATACGCTCAGCATCATAGAATTCCATTTCGAAGATTCTACCGTTATTCAGATAAACGCCGTCGAAGTGATTGCCGGTGCCACTGTCTGATGCGGAACCGACTGCAAGATTACCAATGCCACGAATCGAAATCTGAGCGCCTGAAAAATTACCCTTACTCATCAGCATATTTGGCACGCTAAACTGGAGGTCCAATGACTTGCTGATCAGGGCTCTGTCCAGCTCTTCCCCGGTGAAGGCGGTTACCGCAAGCGGAGTATTCTGCACGTTAGTAGCGCGCTTCTCTGCTGTAACAATCACTTCTTCCAAGCCCTGTTGCTGAGAAAAGGTGAGCTGACTAAACAGAATTGCCGCCAAAGAAAGTAGGTATTGTTGCGCTTTAGGTTTCATAGGCGACTTTCCCGACTTGATTATTGTTATGGTGTTCTAGGATACATTAGCTATGCTGGGCGCTCTAATCAGGACCACCGAAAAAACCGTCATCCCCTAGATTCGATGACGTTACACCTATGGCCACCGTAAAGTCAAAATGTTTGCGTCGATCAGCCGCTATTCTGTCTGTCGAGAAGCCATGGGTTCTTATCTATTAACGCACTAAGCTGAGCTATAACAAAGAAGGGTAGTGCCAACGTAACCAACCTTGATTGATACAATCGGTAGATGAATACATATGAACGCCACTGATTTCCACCGGATATCATCTCCTACGCCGTCTCGCTCTGCTATTATTTCAATCTTAGCCACCGCGATATTGAAGATCTCCTGGACGAACGAGAGATTACCGTCAGTCGCGAATCAATCCGTCTATGGTGCATCAAATTCGGTACCATCTAAACACGTCGATTGACACGAAAACACCTTGGCTACAGCGATACCTTCTACATCGATGAAGTCTTCGTGAAAATCAATGGCAAACAGCACTACCTCTGGCGAGCAGCAGACCAAGACGGTGAAATCGTTGACGCATATCGACAAGCGCAGCGAGATGGAGTTACTGCAAAGTGTTTCTTCAAGCGGTTGCTAAGGAGGCACGGCAGTGAACCCAGTAAGATTTTGACCGATAAAATAGTCAGTTATAGTGTAGCGCATCGAAAGGTAATGCCGGAGGTGTTTCATAGCACTAAACAGTATAAGAATAATCGGACAGAGCAATCTCACGAGACCATCAGGTGAGGGAGCGGGCAGTTGCCCAAATTAGGAGGTCCAATATTTTCGGCCCCAGGGAAGTTGACTTGCCAATACCCCTTACACGTAACAGCAAAATCGGACTCCTAGAACCGCCTACGCACACGCAAGCTTCCGAAGACACCGGGGGCATTGCTGGTGACAGAGTCGACGGAGTCTCCATCCTCGTCAGTAGTTTGCAGCTTACGATAGGCCACCAACCCAAGATCGGTACGCAGTTGCCAGTCCTTCAAGAATTTCCACTGCACGCCCATTCCAATCGGAACTTTACGATCACGCAAGGACCCTCCGTCGACAACGCCGTCATTGCGATCATCGAGGCGCCAACGCCGACCAGTATACTTGGCATAGATGTTGGTCGTGATAGTCTTGCTCCATTGGGATCGTAGTTGCAGACCAAGACCCGTCGTCGAAAAAGTATGTCGCTCGTCGATCATCCAGGAGAATTGAGCAAGAGGGTTCACGCTCGTGCCGCCGGTGAGCATTTTGGAGGAAACTGCCACGCCGGCGATGAAGTTAAACTTATCTCCGACGTTGTAGGTAGCGCCAATGGCGCCAGCGCCTCTCAGTCCGTCGCTGAGGCTCGACCCCTGCTCCCAGCGCGACGTCATCCAACTCGCGACCGCCAAGCCCCAGCGGTCGTTGATCACATACTTACTGCGGAAGCGCAACGCAACTTCGTAGAGGTCGCTCCAGGGACGTCCTGAACTCTTGCCAGTATCAATAAACTGATTATCGCCATTGAAGTTGGTGGTCGTTATGCCCGTGCGCCCCGAGACTGAGCCAAAATATTTCTTTGTGATCGGAAATTGTATCTCGCCTGTAGCCGTGGTCCGAAAAGTTGTGACGTCGGTGTCATCGAACTCCCCCCACTCGATTTCCTCCCTGCCGGTAAGGCGCACCGGCGGCCGCTTCCGATCATTATAGTAGCTCATGTCAGTGTTGAGCGGCTCTCCGCTGGCGTCCTCAAGCGTTTCGAGGTAGTCATCGTCATCTGCACTAACTAACAGAGCCGGAATGAAGCCGATCATAATAGGAAAAAGCCAGCAATAAACTCTTTTCATGTGTAGTCCCCTCTCCCGCCAGCCTTCACAGCCTGCATAAACATGAATGCGCCAAACACATACTTTCGATAGGTTAGCACCCAGATTACAAAAATCCATCATCAAAGATCAAGCAGCGACCCTGTACGTGTCAGTAGTAGCGATATAAGTGTCCAAATTAGAGGGTCATGCGCGAGACTTCAATGCTGTTGGACGACATAGCCCAGCAGAATGCATCGCCAGAACCTCGCATCAACCTTGGAACCCTCTGTGGATAACTGCCTAAGATTGTTCCACTTACTGCCTCCAACCCACCTCGGAGGCAAAATAGATACGCAGGACATCCCGCCTCCCGAGGGGAAAAATCGAGACGTTTCTGAAACTTACTGCCCTGACACTTTGGTACAGCCAGCAAGTGTAGCTAACACCATCTGGCAGAAGTTGGTGGCGGAGGTATGTACTCATGCCTATCCTCTTACTCTTACCCTTACTCTCATTCTGACTATGACAACCGCTGCCCCTCTATCCCCCAGAAACGGACAGAGGTTTAGCGACATTTTCTGCTCCCCCTGATAGTCTTACCGACCCAATTATCTATGACTCATCACATAGCGGTACTGGTGTTAATGAAGAAAACTACTCTACATTTTTTGCAGGTCTTCCTGCTGTCGTGCTTTTGCGCCACGCCCTTAGCCTGGGCCACCGGTGACACTGAAGCTGGAATCGCTGTCGATGCGGACCTGGAGGCAGAGAGAGAAGTTCTACAATCACAGCTCGACGCACTGAATCGGGATATAGACGGACTGCGGACTCTGAGTCTACAAGTTGATAATTTGCCAAAGCGGGACCGGGAAGCGGTGCTATTTAGAGTGGATGAGCGCAGTTTTCAGGTTTTTCGGACTCTGGATCAGCTAACCCGACTGGCAGAACAGTTGCCGTCGGAAGATGCTCAGCGCATTGAGATAGAACGCCGTTTGCGTGAGAACCTTACTGCCGCAGGGGACGCTGCATTTGCACGTATCGATTCGCTCGATACGCGCATTATCGGCTTTAGAAGTGATGTTGAGTCTCTTAGCGGCGGCCAGCTTATTGCCAGCAAAGCCTATATCAACAGCCTCGAATTGTTGCGTATTCAATACTTTGAAGTATTGGCCAATGTAATCGAAAGGCGCAAGTCGCTGGATATGCCCACTGATGCAATGCAGCAACGTGCGCAGGGCCTGCTGTACCTGTATGCGGAGACACTGGTGGGCAAGATTGTGTTTGTCGGGTCGGCGCTAAAGGAAATGCGCAGCAGGTTAGAGCGCGAAGCAGACAATTCAGACCTTGATGCCACAGTGAAGAATTTCTCAAATCTCCATCAACAATACTTACAACGCCTCGTGATTATATCTGGCTTGCTGGAACAATTAGGCCTGGATAATGCCATTTATACCAGCATTCTATTGCAACAGGGCAAGAGCTTTTCAGTGCGTGATTTTAAGGGACCGGTATTCCAGAATGTTTTGCGGGATAGCTGGAACACATTGCAAAAATCGTTGGTAGAGAACGCGCCTGATATCGCCTTCCGACTACTAATTTTCATCCTTGTGTTATTAGCATTTCGTGTTCTTTCGCGTCTTGCAAGGCGCGCCACAGTGGCGGCTTGTGAACGCTCCGGTGCCGATTTATCGATACTGCTCAGAGACACTCTTGCCTCTGTATCCAGTGGCACAGTGATGGTAATCGGCATACTAATGGCCTTATCGCAAATTGGTATTTCCCTGGGACCGATGCTGGCCGGCCTAGGCGTAGCCGGATTTGTTGTGGGCTTCGCGCTGCAGGATACGCTGAGCAACTTCGCCGCTGGCGGGATGATACTAATATACAGGCCCTATGATGTGGACGATTTTGTAGAGGTGACAGGAGCCTCGGGCCTCGTTAAAAAAATGAGTCTCGTATCAACTACCATTACAACTTTTGATAATCAGACACTGGTAGTTCCCAATAGTAAAATATGGGGCGATGTTATAAAGAACGTTACTGCTCAGAAAGTCCGTCGTGTCGATCTAGAATTTGGTATTGGCTACAGTGACGACATCGAGCATGCCGAGCGACTGCTGGCCGATGTCGTGGGCAGCCACGAATTAGTACTAAAAAGTCCTGAAGTAACGATCAGGCTACACTCCCTGGGCGACTCATCAGTCAATTTTATAGTGCGCCCCTGGGCCAAAACTGAGAACTACTGGAACGTGTATTGGGATCTCACCCGTGAGATCAAAATGCGCTTTGATAAAGAGGGAATATCCATTCCTTTCCCACAGAGAGATGTACATTTATACAACGAAAAGGTAATGCCAAGTTAATGGCGCTGCCAGAGTCATACCCACAGCACTCACTATACTCAAGAGGCAGGCACTACATCGGTTCCACGAATACGTCTTGCATTTCCTATGCCGCCGACACTTTCCACACGTGTGTAGCCGGCGTCGCTCAACGCCTGTGCTGCAGTCTGGGCGCGCCCCCCACTGCGGCAATATAATTTTATCTCTGCATTTTTGTCGGGAATCAATTGCTCCACTTCGGAAACGATTTCTGAGTAACCAATGCGCAGGTCCCCTTCGATACTGTCGATTCCATGCTCGAGATCAGTTCTCACATCAATCCAGACAGTTTCTGCCAGGCAGGCATTTGAAAACGCGAAGGCGACCATAAGCGCACCGCGATATAACATCCTTTGAACTTTCATATTGTTCCCCAAGCCACCGCTTGTTCAACAGAGCGCAACTTCCCCGAAGCATAAGGTCAAGCGTCTTTTCAGGCAATCGATTCCATCACTACCGGTCTGTAAACTAGGCGCAACCCCCTGTAGTATTGACCACCGCGGTCATGGTCATGCTGTCGATGTTCCGCAACATGATCCATTCTCAGGGAGGGCAGGCAATGCAGGTACACGAGCTTCCACGACGTCCCAATCCCAACCTCGACCATATCCCTGGTGACTACGGCCTGCCCGTGATTGGCCACACCTTCGGCCTCCTGCGCAACTCCCATAAGGTAGGCAAGCGCATGCTGGATACCTATGGGCCAGTATTTCGCTCCTCAGCCCTGTTTCAGCGGAGTGTCGGGCTGGTGGGGCCAGAAGCGGCCCGCTTTGTGCTGCTGGACGGGGAACAGAACTTCGCCGCGGAACCCGCCTGGAACCTCATCATCGGCGGCCTGTTCGAGGGCGGCCTCCTGCTCAAGGATTTCTCTGATCACCGCTTCCACCGACGTGCTCTACAACACGCCTTTAAGAAGCCAGTACTGGGAGCCTACTGCACCTCCCTCAACCGATACCTCGCAGAGGGCATCGGCACCTGGCCGGTGAACAGTTATTTTGACCTGTTTCCTCGCCTCAAGGGGTTGCTGCTGGAGAATGCCATCCAGTCCTTCTTCGGTGAGGACCCCCACTGCAACATACAAGAGTTATCCCGCGCTTTTATCGCCATGCTCGACGCTACCCTTACCCTGGTGCGCAAGCCGCTGCCTGGGAGCAAGTGGCGCCGCGGCATGGCCGGGCGGGAGGTCATCAAGGCATATTTAAAAGACCAGATTCAGCTGCGCAAGAACAACCCTGGCAATGACTTCCTGTCTTCCCTTTGTGTCGCGTCTGACGAAGCAGGCCAGCTCACTGACGATGACATCATCGATCACATGATTTTTCTACTGTTCGCCGCCCACGACACCACCACCAGTACTCTGAGTTCCGCTACTCGAATTCTGTGCCGTCACCCCGAGTGGCAGGAGCGATTACAACGCGAGTTCACCGGCGTGCAGGGCGAACATTTGTCAATGGAGGACTTCACCGCTCTCCCGGAACTGGATTGGTTTTTCAAGGAAGTGCTGCGCATGCATCCGCCCGTACCGGGCATCACCAGACGCACCGTTAAGGAATTGGAATTCGGCGGCTACACGTTGCCCGCCAATACCTCGGTGCTCGTCTCGATTCGCTTGATGCACTACCTCCCGGAGCACTGGATCAAACCGGAAGAATTTGACCCGGAGCGCTTTTCGCCTGAGCGGGCCGAACACAAGCGCGACAGTTTCCAGTGGCTGCCTTTTGGCGGCGGCGCCCACAAGTGTCTTGGCCTACATTTCGCGGAGATGCAGACCAAGGTATTCCTGTTTCAGTTACTCCGTCGATTCAGCGTTTCCCTGCAGCCTGGACATGTTCCGAAAATTCGCGCGGTGCCGCTAGAGATGCCAAAGAACGGTTTGCGCATCGCCCTTGCCCCGGTTTGACTAATCACCAGCACACGCTCCGCAATGATCAACGGCTCTGTGGAGAGGCAAAGCAGCGCGCTTAGAAAGTTCAACGCCGGAGCGCGCATACGCTGGGCACCGTATACAGAGACCAGCCGCTATTGGCCATATAGGGTCGCCTTCACTTAAAAACGCACTATTGGTCTACAACGGCATGTCGCTCGCAAAACTTCATTGTCGAAAAGTTTTCAGGGCATTATTAGCTATGACAAAAATCTCAAGGTGTCTAATTACAACGCCATAGCAGATAAAGAAGCATCATTTTGCAACTAACCATCACTTGGCGATTCTCGGTGATCCTAACAGTATTGGCTTTGCACTAATTAGCATCTATTTTCCACTCTCGATAACAGTGACCCCATACGGTAATAGCTAGGACTGGCTCGCGTAATTCTGCGCCTTCCCAGAGCAGAGTCTCTGGCAATATTTGTGGACGTTGCATAACGGACATCGAATAATTTTCACTAAACTTTTAGTAATTGGCAACGCCGAGTTCTTAGGTGAATTGAGCTATCCGGTTGTATTGATATGTCTATTCCTGTGGACGTTAGCTATTGCAATTCGAGGCATCAGAAGCAGCGTAGAAAATTCTGACTCTCGAACTTGAATAACGCCGGTGATGGTGGTGGTGATAATTATGCTGTTCATGACCTATAGCTTCGCTAACTTAGCCTATCCAGTTAATAGTGCATTTGTAATCGCAAGTTTTTTATCTTATTAGCCTGTATATTTCCAGCGCATGCGGCACCCAATAAAGCAAAACGGACCTGGGAATATAATTTTTATTTTCTTGGCTCTATTATGGCTGCTACGTTTGCTAGCACGGGAGCGATGAACGGTTCTCTTATCTGGCCAGTTGTTTTATGGGCAGCTTTTGTTAATCAGTTGTGGAGCTTTACTGGCCCTAAATACTCGTACTTTGAACACTGAATGGCCAATGCACGTGGGCGCGTTATGCTAGGGGTGGTTTTTGCTATTCATCGTAATTGGATAATTGGGGCAACAGATTGCTGTTGGTCAATATGCAATGCAGCACGCCAGGGTGTTCGCACAGTTAGAGAGAGACTTTCTACCAGCAAAGCGCGCTATCTCCGTCTATTGCAGATTCCAGGACTATTTTCTGGTCGGCCAATGGCTCTCGATAGCCCTTTTGTACTGCATAATCTTTGCAATTAATCTTGTGACAATTCGGCATAAGTCGAATATGCTATCGGCAGACATAAAGTCTGACCTCTAATAATAGCCATCAAGGCAATGAAAATATCAGGACTCTAATCATGGTTTATCTTCGAAAAATCACTTCAATCGTATTTGTTTGTATAGCGCTATGCGCCTACATTCCAGCGGTCGCGCTCGCTGACGGCGTCTTAGAGGAGGTGGTTGTAACCGCCCAAAAACGCTCACAAAACCTTCAGGACGTGCCTGTTGCCGTATCGGCCTTTACGGGTGAGATGCTGCGCGAGGCGGGCGTTCGTGACATGTTCGAACTCGCAGCCATTGCACCTAGCTTGAGAGTCACTCAATCGCAAACGTCCTCCAACACCAGCTTCGGTATCCGGGGGATTTTTACCAGCACACAAAATTTCGGCCTGGAGTCATCCGTTGGCCTTTACGTTGACGGCGTTTATCGGTCAAGGCAGGGCTCAATGATCAATAATATGGTCGATATCGCTTCAGTTGAGGTGTTGCGCGGACCGCAAGGCACCCTCTTTGGCCGGAACACCCCGGCCGGGGCGATCTTGCTGGACACAGTGGCACCCGACTTCGAAGGTTCCGGCTTCCTTGATGCGGGTGCGGGCAACTATGGTCTGCTCGATGTGAGTGGCGCCAAATCATTCACCCTGATTGATGATGTACTCGCGGTCCGGATTACCGGATTCAATATGGATCGCGATGGCTACGTAGACCTCGTAGGGCAAAATATACAAGAAAATGATTCGATTAACGACAGAGATCGATGGGGCTTGCGTTTCCAGGCCCTGTATACACCCAACGACGACCTCACCTTACGCTTCATTGGTGATCACTCAAAACTTGACGAGGCTTGTTGTGCCGCTGGCAACTGGGAAACCAATTTCTATACCCAAAATCCGGCGCCGCCGAATGCGATCAAGGGCAGCGATACGGTGGTCCAGGATAATCTCGGCGGAACAGTATTAAGCGGAGAAGACTTTTACGATTACAAAGTCAGCGCCAGCTTTAAGCCCGAATCGAAAAATACTGATGAGGGCCTTTCACTGAAAGCAGACTGGCAAACAGATTATTTTTTGGTCACCAGCATTTCGTCCTATCGTAAACACGACCAATACGACAAAGCGGATGTTGATTTCTATGACGTCGATGCGCTGATCAGAACCAATGACCTCAAACAAGAGCAATACTCGCAAGAATTGCGCCTGAGCGGCGACGCATTCGACGATAAGTTAAACTATGTTGGCGGCCTGTATTACTTCCATCAGAAACTCAAGTCAGAGACCAACACTATTCTCGGAGAGGACTCGTATGTCCTGGGCGGCTTTTTTATCAACGCTCCAGATGCGCCTATTCCTTCTATACCTCAGTCATTTTTACCTCCTGGCGCCTACTCCCGTAATAACGCCGATCAGAAGCATAGTAATTATGCCATTTTTGGTCAGGCGGACTACAACATTACGGAACAACTTGTGTTGACGGCGGGCTTGCGCTGGACCAAGGAGAGCAAGGACATGAACGAACTGTTTACCGGGACCGAACCGACTCCCCTCGGTTTCTTTGGCCTAACTGAGCTAGCGCCAAGGCCTGATGTGGATGAGAATTTCAATGAGGACAAGGTCACCGGTACCATCAAGCTCAGTTGGTTCATGAACGATGTCACCATGTTCTACGGCTCCTACGGCACAGGCTATAAGTCGGGCGGCATCAATACTGACCGTATCCCACTCTCAGCCGATACGATCTTTGAACCTGAAACTGCTGACTCTTATGAACTGGGCCTGAAGACTGAATTCCCAGAACATGGTCTGCGCGTGAATATCGCTCTGCACAAGACAGATACTGACGACCTGCAAACGATTTCCTTTCAAGGTGCAGGGTTCGTGCTGGATAACGCCGGGGCCGCCGAGACTTACGGTGGCGAAATTGATGCACTGTGGCTCCCTACCGACACCACCACTCTCTCCCTTGGGTACGCCTACAATCACGCGGAGTACTCAAATTTTGAAAACGGCCCCTGCTGGACGGGAACACCCTGGCAGTTTACCGAGCCTGCGCCCAACCAAAATGGCGATGGCAGCTGCGATGTTAGCGGCGGGTTGGTGTCGGGTAACCCCGAGAATGTAGTGGCACTGACGGCCAACCAGCAATTTCGTCTTTCCGACAACCTCGAAGGTTTCGCCTATGGTGAGTATATCTGGACTGACGAACGGATGACCGATGTCAACAATGACCCCGAAAAGCTGGATGGTTCCTATAACGTGGTCAATCTGCGGGCCGGCGTGGTGTTTGAAAACTATGGAACAACCCTGACTATCTGGGGCCGTAATGTTTTCGATGCAGAATCGACCTCTACCATTGCCGACGCTCCAGTGCAGACAGGTCGATTTATCGCCTACTATAAAGAACCCGCGACCTGGGGTGCCAGCGTGCGCTGGGATTTCTAAGCGACGATGAAAACAGAACACCTCATGTAAGAATGGGGTGGTTCTGTATTGTGGACGAAGGCAGCCCCCTGGGTAATGTCTCTACCCAGGCTTCTTGACACCCTGAACACCCCATCACTACTTCATATGCTGCCCCGCCCTCCTATTTTGTAACGGCCGAGCAGGGCCAAAACCAGCCACAGAGTCAGCTTTTTTTGGAACATTCGCACCACTGGTTTTTCGGCTTTCTCTAAGTCGCCGCTCTATCAGAAATGGCACGTATCTTGCATGTTGGTGAGAAGATGCCCGGACGTATTACCGGTGAATCGGTTGACTTTTGCCTAGAGGTATTCCACCGTACCCAAGTAAAGTCTCTACTAAGTACTATACTTAGAAATAATAATAGGAGAATGTGACTGATGAGTAATCTCTCCAGAGTTGTAACGCTACTGGGCCTTGTGGTCGTGGGTATGACTGGCTGCATGCGCGTTGAGATCGAGGATCCAGAGAACGGCAGTTTCCTCGACGAACCAACCACCGTCGTCAGTGGTAATGTCTTTAGTACTAATCCAAATCAATCACCCGTTGACGTGGCCGATTTGTCGCTAGAAATAAATGGCGCTAACGTTGCGATCGCCGAGGACGGCACATTCTCCACGAGCATAATGCTCGATCCAAATCGGGTATTTAATCCTATCGAAACTGATATCCTGGAAATTTCGACAGGTTATGTGGACAGTGATCGTATTGTGATTATCGCAGGCGACTCCATAGCCGAAGGCGACTATTCTCCGGAAGCTATCGCGCTGCAGATTAACTCCTCGGGTTTGGATGCACTGCAGCCCGTTGTTTCCGGGTTGGTCGATCTTGATCTACCGACCCTGATACCGGTTGGGACAATTGTTATTGATAATGCCTGCCTCATTGATGGCATCTTCGGTTGCCTTGGCAGAGCAACGATTTCGATTGCATCTCCACAGCCTTCCATTTCCAGTTTTGACGTGGACTTTGATTCTCAGCAGAACAGCATCCATGCCGAAATCTCCCTGCGCGATTTCGATCTCAATCTTTATCTGGATGGAGGTCCATATATTCTTATACCGAACTGCGATCTCAACCTGATGGCCGATACAGTCACCTTAAGTGGTAACTATGCGCTGGAACCGGACAGCAGTAACCCCAGCAAAGTCGATGTCGCGCAACTGGGTGGCGTCTCTACCTCATTCAGCGGTTTTGACCAGACCTTCACCAGCGGCGCCTGCAATACCTTTCTCATTGGCGATATCATCCAAGCCATTATTGGAGATGTAGAGCCCACCGTGCGCGACGCACTTCAGGGCTTCCTTAACACGGTCGACAGTAATGGCAACACGGCCATAGCCGGTGCTGTCGAGGGTGCCCTTGCAGGTGTAGATATTTCCGGTCCCGTCGGGGAGGCTCTCAACACGGAACTGGATGCCCCTTTCTTCCAGGTACAGGAGACCACCACGGGCATTACACTGGGTTCGAACGCACGCTTTGAGACGAAGATTGGAACCGGCCCTGGCGAATGTGATCCACCCGCCGGCGCGCCTGATCTCTCGGCCTCCTACCACGTTTCCCAACCGTTCCCGAGCTTTGGTGCAACTGCACCTAACGGGATGCCTTATGATATTGGTCTGGGTATCTCCAGCTCTGGCTTTAATCAACTGCTGCGCTCGATGGTTGAATGTGGACTGCTGGTGGCAACCATTACCGAAATTGATTTATTCGGCTCGGGCACGCCAGTGCAACTTACGTCGGGAGTGCTTAGTGCCTTCATTCCATGGGTAGGAAATTTAGGTCCAGATCTTCCTGCTCGCATCGAAATTGCACCAACAATTGCGCCATTGATAACCGGCGCACCCGGCCCTGGTGGTGAGTTGGCCTTGCTCAAGCTTGCGCAGCTCAGTCTCAAAGTGTTCGTGGAGTTGGATGACCCAAATTCGGCGATCCCCATATCAGTTGAATCTGCTGCTCTGATGCTTGATGCCGATGTTGGCATCAACCTGGGTTTCGATTCTGTCAGCGGCAGCCTGGTTTTTGAGCTCACTGAGCCGAACCCAAGCGCCATTACCGTCAAGACCGTTGAAAACCCATCGGGCATGGAGCTGCCTCAGGTCGAGGCTCTGCTGCCGCATATTGTCGGCTCGTTCCTGCCCTCGTTGGCCGGAAGTCTCGGTAGCTTCCCACTACCAGCATTCCTTGGCCTCTCCCTCGAAGTGGTTGAGGTGGCCCGAAACGGCGAAATGCTGACCATTTACGCTGATCTTGAATAGTAGAGTTACTGCAGAGTTTTCTGAACTGCTA
>PKCY01000090.1 GCA_002862985.1 Haliea sp. | reverse complement strand
GCGTAATTGAAGTAAGTCATGTCTAGCCGAAAACTGCCGTCCTCTTTTACGTCAAGCAGGTTGTCCAGAATCAAGTCCACATACAAGGGCTCGCCGTAGGGTGCGAGCCCCATCAGCTTGTATTCTCCGGAATTTACTTTGAAGCCAGTGTAGTAGGTAAATGCGGAATACAACAGCCCCAGGGAGTGGGGGAAATTGAGCTCCCACTGAGGTGTTAGGGAGCTGCCATCACCCAACCAGACTGAGCTGGTTGCCCACTCACCTACGCCATCGAGGCATAACACTGCAGCTTTATCGTGCGGGCTGGGATAAAACGCGGATGCAGCATGTGACTTGTGGTGCGCGCTAAACAGAAGCGGTGGAACAATCTTTTCATCGCTGGCCATTTTCCCCAGCTCCCGCTTCAGGGTTGCCTTCAGGAAAAGTTTGTCCTTGAGCCAGATGGGCATAGAGGCGAGAAACGATCTGAAACCCTTGGGAGCATAAGACAGGTAGGTTTCCAGCAGCCGCTCAAACTTGATCAGGGGTTTGTCGTAAAACACTACGTGATCAACCTCGTCGAGGCTTATTCCAGCTTCCTCCAGGCAATATTTGATGGCCATGGCGGGAAAGTCGGCATCGTGCTTTTTGCGCGTGAACCTTTCTTCCTGAGCAGCGGCTACGATCTGCCCGTCGACTACAAGGGCTGCGGCACTGTCATGATAATAGGCAGATATGCCCAAGATGCGTGCGGTCACAGTTATCCTTTGGCTAGTTATTAAATCGGTTAGAATGAGCTATATTGGAAGGTAGTCTAACGAATTACGGTTCCAATTAACACTCGTGCAGCCGCAAAGTATATTACCGGGACGATGGGGAAAAAATTCGCTTTCTATATCGTGATGTTTTGTTTCACACTAGTTCTGCTGGAGGGGCTTGCCTTCGCAGTTGTGCAGTTGGTGGATGCTAAAGACTTCTTCGACAGCCGAGATGGTGTGTATGCCCAGTTTAGCGACGTCAGTCTAGCGGATTTCAAGTCCAACGGTGCAGATCCCATCACCGGCTGGCGCAGTTTTGGGCCGCGCGTGCAGGAAGAGGAAAACTGTTTGGGTGCGCTGGTAGAGTCAACATACGATGCCGTCGGAGCGCGGATATACAGCGGATTTGATTCGCGCAATAGTGAAATAGTTGTGGTTGGTGATTCTTATACCAACGGTGAAGAAGCGAATGACGATGAAACGTTCCCCGCCAGACTTTCTCAAATCCTTGGTATCTCCGTGGCTAATCACGGGGTCGGTGGATATGGGCCCACCCAAAGTGTGTTGAATCTGCAACAGAATATTGCAAGATATCCCGAGGTCAAGGTCGTTGTTCTGGCAATTATGTATGAGAACGTGCATCGCATGGTGAACGGTTATAGGCCGGTGCTATATCACGGCTCTTCCAAGTATACGCTCAAACCCTATATGGCCGCTGGCCAAATTGTGTCGCACCCTGGCACTGAGGTTTTCGACAGTGTTAAGCAGTTTACAGCTGCGACCGAGCCAGCCTTTGAGAATGATTTCTGGGCAAAACCCAAGGCCACCTTTCCCTATTCAGTGGCGTTGTTCAGGAGCCTTAGCAGCAATTACTTTCGCTATAGGAAAGTACAGCGCGCGTTTCGTAAAGCAGGCAAGCCCGAGTTTTTTCTGAGCTTTGATGATCCGGAAATCCAACTGAATCTTATTGCCCTGCTGAACCAGTTCGCAGTTGTTGCACGGGAATGGGGTGTTAAGCCGGTTGTCGTGTTTATCCCGCGCAACAGCCTGGATACTTCCAGCGCTGGCAGTTTCATAGCACAACGTCGCAGCGAACTAGATTCGAGCCTGGTCATTGGAGATGTCGCAGAGTTTGAGGGAGTCGACTGGATAAATTTCAATTTGCGGGAGGCGGAGGGCGACAATACCTGCCACCCATCATCCTATGGCTATAACATCATTGCGCAGTATATTGCCCAGTTATTGCATCGCAGCAAGGTTGCACCCGGCCTCTAAAGTTTATCGGCTTTTGGCCAGCGCCGTTTGAGACACACCCACTGTGCGGGGTACTCTCTTATCCAGTCCTCGAAGTAGCCGTGTATTATTGCCGTTAGCGCGACAGCCTGTTCCTTAACCGGCGCCTCGGGGATAGGGTTATGTAGAGGGGTGTAGACTGTTATACGATAGCGCGCGTTCGGTAGTCGTTCGGTGCGAGCGAGCACCAGTGCTGCGCCGGTCCGCAGTGCAAGGCCGGCGGCACTGGTGTTCGTCAGGGCCTCGCGCCCAAAAAATGGAATGAGTTTGCCGGTGTCAGGACGCGTGTCCATTACAGTCTGTATGCTGTGTCCTGCGTTCAGTTCTCGGATTAACGGTCGTGGGCCCGCATCCGCCGCTATCAGTCTCTGCCCAAGTGATTTACGCAACCCAAGAAAGAGTTCAGCCATAATCGGATTTGATTCGGGTGCGTAGATAGAGTTGACGGTGAAACCAAACTTTCGCGTCACTAGCGCGGCAACTTGCCATGCACCCACATGCGCAGTGACAAAAATAGTCGCGCGCTGGCTTTGCATATGCGCCTGTGCGCCCGGCTCAATGACAAATTCGATACGCTGATCGCGCTCCTCCCAAATTTGCTCCAGTTTAATCAACTCGGCCGCCGAATTTCCTAGGTGACGGAAAATTTCTCGAGTGGTCTGTTCTCGCCATTCTTCAGAGTGGTCGGGAAACGCTATGGCGAGGTTATCGCGGGCTTTTTGTGCCTTGTCTGAATGGGGGCCTATGAGCCCAAAGGCAAAAGCGGACAGACTTAGTGCTCGCTCGATGCTTAGCTTGCGCATGAGCCAGAAAATCGAGCGGAATACTAAGGCTTCAAACTGTTGTGCAAGGGTGCCCAGTAGTGGCGCTTTGCGCGCCAGGCGTTTGGGAATTAGGTAAAACTCTGGCACCGGGGTTGGCTCAGCCCTTCCCGGGATCCGACCGGAAAACCCAGTCCCATAGAGGGGAGCTCACGCCGTAGCGACCACCCTCACCGGAGTGGTGATGCTTCAGGTGATAGTGCTTTAGAAACCTGGCGACAGGGTTGCGCATGGGGAAGTGGTGAGTTGAGTAGTGAATGTAATCGTAAATCAGGTAGCCTACGATAAAGCCAGCACAGAAGGGCTGAATCCACGGTTGTGGTATGAACAGGCCAAATAACAAGTACAACAACGCCATGATGGGTATTGCGCCTGTGGGGGGCATCACCAGACGCGTTTTGTCCTTGGGGTCCTCGTGATGGTTGCCGTGAAACAGAAAGACCAGCCACCTACTCACCTTGTTGTTCGCTGGAAAGTGAAATAGGAAACGGTGCAGGCAGTATTCACTGAGTGTCCAGATAAAGACACCGGCCAATGCGATGAGCAATACCGGTAGTGCGGACAGTTCATACAATGAAAAACTGCGCCATAGCAGCCATGCTGATATTGGCCCCCACATCAATAGCGGCGTAATGGGGTGCACATGGGATAACCTTTCAAGTAGGTCATTCTCGAATAGGCGAATTGATTCGTGTGGTTTGTCAGGCTGCATAGGAATCAGTGTCGGCGTCACGGCCGGCCTCCTCAATGTTGTGGGCTTCAGTTTTTGACCACAGGCGCTTTGAACAGAACCAATCTTCAGGCTGCTGGCGGATCCAATTCTCGAATTGGTCATGAACCTGCTGGATCATGTCGATTGCTTGGGTGTTTTCATCCGCGCTGCTATCAGTTGGGCGGACCGGTGTGTGAAAGGTTACACGGTAACGGGCGTCCGCAAGACGCTCTACCTGAACCGGCACCAGGTCGCATTGGAATTTCAGGGCAAGTCTTGCGGGCACTATCGTGGAGAGCTTGTCGTGACCGAAGAATTTGACGGGCTTACCGTCATCAACTCGCCGATCCATGACCATGGCCGCAGTCCTTCCCTCTTTGAGGGCGCGCATCAGTCCGCGGGCGCTGTTCTCAGCCGGCAACAGTTCGCAATTCAGCGCGCGCCGGGATTTCAGCAGCATTTGGTCCAGCAACGGGTTGGTAGGCGGTGAGTAGAGGCTGGCATTTGGAATGCCCAGTTTCGCCATGGCGGAGCACACAACTTCCCAGTTGCTCTGGTGTGCGGTAACAATGACGCAGGGCTGGTCAGGGTTCTGGTAAGTATTAATCTCCTCGCGAATATCGATGAGAAGGCGACCTTCCTCTGAGAGTATTGTGGCCAGATGCGGATATTCCCCCATGACACGGCCGGCTTGCCCCCAGGCGTTGACGACCCGCTGATCGAGTTGTTTGGGGTTAAGTTCGGGAAATGCGATGGCCATATTTGTTTTGAAGATCGCTGTTTTTTTCTTCAGCCTGGGGCCTACCCAGCGTCCTACGGTGTTGCCGAATCGGGAGGCGGTATCTATCGGCAGCCATCGGGCCATACGGGTCACTAGCCAAATCACCACAAAATCAAGCCGCCACAGTACTTTCTGCAGAAACAGGTGTTCCCGCGCTAATTTGCGTAGTGAATTACCGACAATAAACTCAGCCACAGGCGAACCTACTCAAAAACCTTTAGTGGAATCAGCCGACTATGTTAACTCACATGAGGCTGTGGGTAGTGTGTCATAGTGCCGTAATTCTTATCTCCTGCATTCCCTCGGGCAGGCTGATCAGGGGCTTCCAGCCGGTGGCTGCGGTGATGGCATTGTTGTCCGCTACCCAGTTTTCGTGGCGCAATTCTCGCAATTTTTGTGGGGTCAGCATGGGCGAGCCCCCAGTGAGCTTGGCTGTCGATAGAATGACGTGCGCCACGCCATTAAGCAGCCAGGCGGGGACGGGCCAAAGGCGCACCCGCCGCGACCAGGTGACGGCTGCAATGCTGGCCATATCGTGCCAGTTATAACCGCCCGGCTTGCCGTCACAAAGTGAGAGCACCTGGTGGCGTGTTTTCGGGGTCGCCAGGCAAGCCAGTAGCGCTGTGACCAGGTCAGAGACATGGATTAAAGAGGTGCGTGCTTCGGGTGATCCTGGCACCACTGCGATTCCCCGACTCATCCATTGAAAGATGGGGAGCATTTCCTTGTCACCCGGGCCATAGACGGCCGGAGGACGAACAATGACCCAATCGAGCTCGGGCACTAGTTTCACCAGGCCTTCTCCAGCGCGCTTGCTGTGTGCATACCATGAGAGGTCCGGCGCCTGAGCCGTTATGGAGGATAGGTGTAATAGGCGAAGCGGGTGGGGCTGTGCTTTGATCGCGGCGAGCAGCGCAGCGGTTCCAGCGACATTCACCTGGTCAAAATCTGCCTGGTTAGCCCCGCGTACGGCGCCAGCACCGTGGATGATGCCGTCACAGCCGGTTAGAAGTTGGTCCAGCGCAGCGGGATTTTGCAAGTCTCCCTTGATTAGAGAGACGCCCCGGGCGGACAGGTCGAGTGCCTTATTGGGATTTCTGACCAGCGCGCGCACCCCAAAGCCCTGTTCGAGCAGTCGGATGCAGAGGTTTGTACCTATAAACCCGGTGGCGCCAGTGACGGCGATCAGGCCACCTTGCTGTATCAGGCTGAAGCCACCCTCAGGCGAACTTCTTCAACAGCAGCGTTGAATTTTTCCCTATCATTGGCGTTGATAAAGTCGAGGCGGGCTTTGGCTCTGGATAGTTTGCCGGAAGAGGTTCTCGGCAGGGAGTGAATTGGCACTAGTTCGACATAGCAGTCGAGACTCATTTCCATACGCACCAGAGCAGTTAGTCGGCGGACCAGGTTGTTGCGTTTGTTAGCGTCTGTTTCACGGCATTGCACCACTAATACGCAAAGTTCCTCGTCTTCGCCGTCGGGGGCGGAAAATGCCACCGCATCGCCGGAACGAACTTCCGACTGTGTCTCAGCGACATGCTCCAAATCCTGCGGCCAGATGTTGCGGCCGTGGATGATGATCAGATCTTTCTTGCGTCCCGTAATGGTTAGCGCGCCATTGACCAAGTAGCCGATATCGCCGGTATTCAACCAGCCGTCTTCGCACAGTGCGTGACTGGTCTCTTCCGGCAGGTCGAAATAGCCCGACATGACGCTAGGGCCGCGCAGGTAAATCACGCCGCTTTGCCAGTCTTTGAGTACTCTGTTGTCATCACGTATTTCTACGTCGAAACCAGGCATTGGCATGCCACAATTGACGAAATGCCGACCGCGGCCCTGCTGATCGTCTTCGTCCAGGAGGACTGCTTCGTGGTGATCCGAGAGATGATCGCTGTCAATGTGGTGGGTGGTGAAACCTGTCCACAGCGGCGAAAAGCTGACGCCAAGAGTGCATTCAGCCATTCCGTAACAAGCAAGGAAGGCGCGGCGGTCAAAGCCAGCGGGCTCCATCATTTCGGCAAAGTGTTCTAGCGTTTGCGGGCGGATCATCTCGGCGCCGATACCGGCTACTCGCCAGCTGCTAAGATCGTACGAGTCAATGTCCTTGGCGCGTACCCGGCGCGCGCAGAGATCGTAACCAAAGGATGGGGCGAAGGAGATGGTTGCGCGCGTGCGTGTCATCAGCGTCAGCCACATTCGTGGGCGCATCGCGAATTCACGTGTATCGAGATAGTCAATGGATACCTGCGCGGCCATGGGAACCAGCACGAACCCCACCAGGCCCATATCATGGTAAAACGGCAGCCAGGACAACATGCGGTCGTTCGAATCCATGCGCAGTCCATGTGCGATGATGCCATGGAGGTTGGCCATAGCGGTGCGATGCTTGATGACGACCCCACGAGGAAAGCGGGTACTGCCGGACGTGTATTGGATATAGGAGATATCTTCCGGGTCGATGGCGGGAAGTTGTTGGTCTATTGCGGGCAGGGCGTAAAAAGCATCCGGTGAATTCACCATGCGGATATTCAGGCCTTCGCTCGCTTCTTCCAGAAAAGGTAGGTAGCCCTCAGAGGCAACTCCGATGGCGGCATCGCTAGCTTCCAGTAAAAGGTGTAGCTGGGCCACGTAGGCGCAGTGGGCTCCTACTTTTACCGATGCAGGCAGTGCAACTGGAATCAGCCCGGCATACTGACAGGCGTAGAAAAAACGAATGAAATCTGGGTTGGTTTCAGCCACAAGAGCAACACGATCACCCTTGTTGAGGCCCAGGCCGATCAGTTTGTGGGCCAGGTCGATGGATTCTGTACGTAATTCGCCGTAGGTAATGTTGGCGTAGATTGCGCCTCTGCCAGTGTAGAAGCTGGAACCGGTAGCACCCTGTGCTGCATAGTCGAGAGCTTCGGTCAGCGTGGAAAAATCACCGGCTCGAAAAGGTAGATCGTGGTGTGTGGGGGTGGCATTTACAGTAACTTGTGACAATGTAAAATCCTCGTTTTTGACGAATGGTCCGTCGGCGCATCAATTTAAAAAATAGACAGTGTCCATCTCCCTTCAATATCGGGGAATGAAGTGCAATGAAATATTTCCCAAACTGGTTTTACGGGCCACTTTTTTGCTATTCGTACAAGTCTGTGTACATGCGGGCACCTATCGTTCAAGCCCTCTCAAAAGAGGTCACCTGATGGAGCGTAATCCTAGCAGTTCAGGCTTTGCGACCCATAGGAAATAATACCAATGCCCAGTGTGAACTATCCCGCGCTGAGGGGGTTGCGTTTGGGCCTTATGAAGGCCTTTGAGGCGTTGGAGCAGAGGTAAATTTGGGCCCTTGATATCCATCATAATAGGGCATAACTAGCTGTTATATTTGGATAAAGCTTCTTTGCGTTGTGGGAATTTTTACTCGCCGCGGCTGCGGCATCCAGCTTCGTCGGCACAGTGGTTTTTTGACGCAAATTATGGTGTTACCCAAGCGGGTCACCGCAGCGATAACCGCGGGGTTTTTCGCGTCGACATTCGGTGGCTGACGAGCCTCCTCCGTCAGCTTGAACGATGACAATGAAGGCGAGTTAGCTGGTCCGCTGGCTGGTCCAATACTTCGTAGATTTGACGATTTATTATGGTATTGTACGCGCGAACTTGCCTCTTCAGGTACCGCTAATGCCCCCGTCCCAGCCCCCTTCGGGTAGTACATTTGAAGCTGAAGTTGAAGCAGGCCAGCGCTTTCGGTTTGGTCGCAACTGGAAGCGCTTTCTCAAAAACGTCAACGAGGAACGGATTGAGGAAGCCAGGTTGCGACTGGCTCAGTTCTTGGGAGTTGACCTTAATGGTCGCGATTTCCTGGATATTGGAAGCGGCAGTGGGCTCCATAGTCTTGCGGCTCGGCAGATGGGTGCAAGAGTGACATCATTTGATTTTGACCCCGACTCCGTTGCTGCAACATCATTTATCAAGTCGCATTTTGCGTCAGCGGATACTGAATGGGCGATCGGTGGTGGTTCGGTATTGGACAATGATTACCTGAGCCAGTTGGGGCAATATGACATCGTCTATTCATGGGGCGTTCTGCATCATACAGGCGCTATGTGGAAAGCTTTAGAGAACACCAAGCCCCTATTGAAACCTGATGGACTGCTCTACATCGCCATCTACAACGATCGTGGCGAAACCAGCCAGATGTGGCTCAAGCGTAAGCAGCGTTACTGCAGCCTGCCCAAGCTACTGAAGCCGTTTTATTTCCTGTCCATCTACGGGCCCCATGAAATCAAGAAAATGTTCAAATCCATCAAGAGGGGCAAGTCCTCTGAATATTTTGCAAGCTGGACTACCTACAAGCGCGAACGCGGTATGTCGCGCGTGTACGATATGATTGATTGGCTGGGCGGGTTGCCCTACGAGTTTGCTTCGGTAGAAGCGTTAACTGATTTTTATGAGAAGGATGGGTTCAAGCTCGAGAAGTTGATCGAAAACTCCAATACCGGTTGTCACGAGTTATTGTTTCGCCGTAACGCCTGAATGTTTCCTTATCCAGGGGTTATGATTCGCCGGACTGCGCCCTCCACCAAGCCTGGAACATAAGCACTGACCATATCAGTTCAGAGTGATTGGCCCAGCCGTACAAATGTTGATGCCAGGCATCGCGAACACTCTTCACATCGAAAATGCCTTGTTCTCGAAGTGTTTTCTCTGAAATGAGGTCTTCTACCCAATCCCGCAAAGGTCCCACGAGCCACTCTTTTACCGGGACGCTAAATCCACGCTTGGGCCGATCAATCAGTGAGCGCGGCACATAGCGAGTCAGCAGGTCCCGCAGCACGCGTTTGCCTGTCTGTCCGTCGTACAGGTATCCCCGTGGCAGAGACCAGGCCAATTCCAGAATCCGGTGATCGAGCAAGGGAGCCCTTGCCTCTAGGCCCACGGCCATACTTGCACGGTCAACCTTCACCAGAATATCGTCGGGAAGATAGCCAATGTAGTCAAAGTGGAGCATGGCTAACAGCGGGTCCTCAACGTCAGCCCAGTAGCTTGGATCGGTTAAAGGCGTAGCGGGTTGTACTGCATTGGTGACAAACTGATCCACTGCCAGGCATCCGGTAAATTTGTTGGCCAAGATTTCCTGTGGTGATTCAGTGGCCCAGTTACAAGAACGCTGGCTGATTTTTCCAAGTTTGCGGGTCCAGCGCGGGACGGTTTTGCCCTCCTCTGCGTAGCTTTTAGCCCAGTTCCAGCTACCCTTGCCCAGTGCACTAGTGAATGGACCTACCATGCTCCTGGCGATCAGCGGCAGGCGCTGCACATCCCGCCAGTGGGATAGGCAGTTTTTATAGCGCCGGTATCCAGCCATCTGTTCGTCGCCACCGTCGCCTGTGAGGACGACCTTCACCTGTTCGCGGGCGAGCTTGCAGACCAGATAGGTTGGAATCTGTGAGGAGTCAGCAAAAGGCTCGTCGTAGATTTGCGGCAATTCGCTAACGACATCCAGTGCTTGATCCGGTGTCACATAGATCTCGTGATGCTCTGTTTTCAGATGCTTGGCCACCGCGGAAGCGTATTCAGCTTCATTGTATTTCTCTTCCCAAAATCCGATGCTGAAGGTCTTCACCGGTCGGTCCGCCGTTTTTTGCATCAGAGCGACAATCATCGATGAATCGATGCCCCCCGACAGCAGCGCGCCGAGTTCTACATCCGCGACCATGCGGTCACTCACAGCCTCATTGAGTACCACATCTAGTTGGTCAACAGCACCTTCGTAACTGCCGGTAAACGGGCTGCTCTGGCCGCGCTCAGCGATGTCTTTGGCGGACCAGAAGCTCTTAGGCTGTGCAGCCCAGGCGTGGCAGTCTTTAGTTATTTTAAGCACGCTGCCCTGTGGCAGTTTGCGCACATGGCGGTAGATGGAATTTGGCTGAGACACCCAGCCGTACTGCAGATACTGCCCCAGCGCATCCCGGTCCAGATCGTTTTCAAAATCCGGGTGCTGACGCAGAGCCTTCAATTCCGAACCGAACAGGAAGCTGTTTCCGCACCAGCCGTAGTAGAGCGGCTTTTTTCCGACCCGATCACGCGCCAGCCACAGGCAGCGCTCTTCTCTGTCCCATAAAGCCATTGCGAACATTCCCTCGAGTTTGCCCACGGCTCTTTCCACACCCAGGTGTTGGATCGCCGCGAGTATAACCTCGGTGTCAGAGTGTCCCCGGAAAGGGTAGTTGGACAATTCTGGTTCCTGCCGTAGCCGGGAAAAGTTGTATACCTCGCCGTTGAACGACAGCACATAGCGGCCAGAAGCGGACTCCATAGGCTGAGCGCCAGCCTTGGAGAGGTCGATAATAGATAGACGGCGATGACCCAGCGCTACTGGGAAGGAGGGGTCTACCCATACTCCGTCTGCGTCCGGTCCGCGGTGGACAATGGTGTCAGCCATACTTTGACAGCGCCGAGCGAGGTCTTCGGTTTGGCCGCCCTTGTACTGTATAAACCCGGTAATTCCGCACATGGCCAGTCTACCCTTAGCGTTTCACTGCAACTTGTTTGACTGCAGAGTCCATCACTGCAAGATATTCTGACGTGGCACGCTCCACAGAAAAGTCCTCAGCCCGCTGCAGCAGCTTATCTAGGGGGGTGGGCTTGTCGAGGCTGGCCAGTACCGCCGCTGCCATGGACTTCGCATCACCGACGGGTACCAAAGCGCCATATTCCCCGTCACCAAGAATTTCTCCCGAGCCGCCCGGGCAGTCGGTACTTACGACCGGACAGCCGCAGGCCATGGCCTGAATCAGAACGCCGGGTAAGCCCTCGTATTGTGAGGAAAGGACTAGTGTGGATGCGCGCTTCATATACTTAAAGGGGTTCTCGACAAAGCCTGGCATGTCCAGATTGGCCTGGACGCCAAGTCGGCGCGCGAGGGCCTGCAGTTCATCGCGCAGCCGGCCCTCACCCAGGATGACCAGGCGTACCTCTTGCTGCGCTTGAATTAAGGCGAATGCGCGCAGAAGAGTGGCAAAATCTTTTTGCTCGGTCAGGCGGCCCACGGCCAAAATCACCGGGGGTGCGCCATCTGCAAACCAGGGGTGGTCGAGGTCCTGCGCGGCGCTCAAGCGTAAGTTGTCATCTACCACGGGATTGGGCAGTGCGGTGACGGAAGACGCTTCCAGGCCGACTTCAGTGATCAGCTGCTGTGCCACAAAATTCGAAACTGCAACGACCCTATCGGCGCTTGGGTAAGTGCGGCGCACCACTGCTGGCAAATAGCGCCATCGCCATTTGCGAAAATTGGATGGTGCGGCGCAATAGGACGTCAGGGCGATACGCTCGCTGACGATCACCGGAACCGCAGAGCCAGATCGTCGCTTTGCCCAGATCGCTGTTAGATTGGCATATGTGAGTGCAGATAGAATGGCATCCGGGCGAGTCTGTTGTATGTAGTGCTGGAGTGAGCGAATCCTCGCGGTTTCGGGAGCAACTTTGCCCGCGAGCAAAACGGGACGCAGCAGTGCGCAGAAATCGCTGATGCTGCCCGTGGCTGCGATCAAGCGCGCCTGCACCGCGCCGGAAGGCTCCAGTTCTACCATGTTCGCGCCATCGGGGATTTCATCGAGGTAAGCGCCTTTGGCCTGGCAAAGCACCAGATCAACCTTGCGACCCTGGGCCAGCAGGCCTTTTGTCAGGTTCAACATGGAGCGTTCAGCGCCGCCGCCCTCAAGCGACGGGAGGACCACCGCAATCCGGTTGGCACGGTGTTCTGTCGCCAAGGGGCTTGTCACCATCAGGCAGGGTTCCCGGAACTCTTGTCTGAGGCGGCATGGGCTCCGCGGGTGCTGCCTGGCAAGAGTCGGGGACTCAGGCTCTGGTAGGCGAGTAACAGCGCCAGTGGAAACCAGAACAGCATCCACTGATCTCGGGGCCTATCAATCAACGTGTCAACGCCCGTTGTCATTACACAAGTGGCGAACAGTAACATGCTGAAAATTGTAAAGTCCTGGTGTTGGCGACCCCAAATCCAGGCTGAGCGAAATGCGACCACGAGCAGCACCAGGAATAATAATACTCCGACGCTCCCTGCGATCCAGAATATTTGCAGGTAGGCATTGTGTATGGTTGCAAATGCGCGCCCGTCCACATGGATTGCCACTGGCGAGATGAGGCCATGGCCTAATAGTGGCGCCGTTAAGGCCTGATCCCAGGCAGTGGACCATATCAATGGGCGTAAACCTTGTCCTCTGAGTATTGCCTGCTCGATGACATCGGGAAATATTAAGACCAGCGACCCCGCCAGCACGATAAGTGCCACGACATAGAGACCTTTCCGTTTGTTCAATACTAAATCCCCAGTCAGGACCAATGCAATAATGAGGGAGGTAAACGCTGTTCGGCTCTGGCCAAACCAAGCGATAGCAATGAAGACCGCGACTGCCAGTAAAAATGGGGTTTTGTGCTGGAGTTTGTGAACCTTCAAGGCAAAACCCATCGCCAGGATCGCCAGGATGCCGTACACGTTCGAAAACTCGTTGATATTGGTTAATGATCCCATGGGCATTAGCCGTTGAGAGGGAAACTCATGTTCACGGTAAAAACACACTAGGCTGACTGTGGCTGCGAGGGCGGCAAACAGAATGCAGGTTTGCAACATCCGTTCATACAACGCGCTATTCCAGTGCACCAAATAGTGCGTTATGGCAATAAAGCAGAGTATGTATACCGCTATCGTAAACTTCTGTCCCAGGAGGAACCAGTCGAAGGGGTCGCTCCAAAAGCCGCTTAGCAGCAGGTAGCAAAGGTAGGCAACGATCGCCTTAAACGGTAAATGTCCCCAGAGTTGTTTCGTGCTGCTGAAAAAAACAAACACTCCTAGCGCGAAGACGACCCGGGCGAAAAACCGATAGGGGTCACTGTATTCGGGGAATATGAAATAACTGCACGTGAAAATTCCGTATGCGGTTAGCAGCAGAAAGGGAAAAACGCGCCTAATGTTATCGGAGATGGTCAATATGTTTTGTCAGGGATATCTAGTATCCCGCTCCAGAAATCGCGGGCGCAGGTGTCATCAGGGCCAATCGCTCTGATGATCAAGCGGGTGATTATACACTGAAGAACTTGGCTGAGGCACCCTCACGGTTGCATGTTCGAGGCTTTTGCCGACTAATTGTAGGCTTGTTTCTCCGGATGGCATTCGGTTGTATACTGTGCTTCTTGTGATGAACACAGGGCGCAACCTTACAACTGCCATGAGCAATACCCCAGATGCGCCCGTCTCCCTTCAGGTAGTAAGCCAGCGTCAACAGCTGCGTGATTTTCTGGCACTGCCCCATCGACTTTACGCCTCCGATCCAGCATGGATTGCACCGCTTAATTTCATGAAGCGTGAGCAAATGTCCCAGGCTAACCACTTCTTTGATCACGCCCGTTGGCGCGCTTGGGTCGCCTACCGTGGTACTGAGCCGGCAGGGCGCATCACCGCTCAGATTGATGAGATGCACCTGCAGCAACACAACGACAAAGTGGGCTATTTTGGTATGTTGGAGGCCGTGGATGTGGCTGTAGTTGCGCCGCTGTTGGTTGCCGCCCAGGATTGGTTGCGAGCGGAAGGTATGCGCGAGGTCCGGGGGCCGTTCAACCTGCACGTCAATGACGAGGTGGGGTTGTTGGTTGAGGGGTTCGAGACACCACCTTACGTTATGATGGGTCACGCGCTGCCGTGGTATGGGGCTGCCGTGGAAGCCGGCGGGTTCAGCGGAGCAAAAGATTTGCTGGCCTATCACGTGCGGCCGGACTTTGAAGCCCCCCGAGTCATGGAGCGCCTGGCCAAGCGGGTATCGGGTCGTGTGAGAGTGCGGAGCTTACGCCGCAAGCAACTGTCTGAAGACGCCGCTATCATGTTGGATATTTTTAACGATGCCTGGCAGGACAACTGGGGCTTTGTGCCACTTGCGGCCCAGGAATGGGCCGAAACTGTCTCAATGCTCACCAAATTGATGCCTGATGATTACATCCAGATCGCGGAATACGACGGCGAGCCCGTCGCTTTTATCGTCGCCCTGCCCAACTTGAATGAGGCCGCGCGTGATCTCAATGGCCGCTTGCTGCCTTTTGGCTGGGCTAAACTCCTGTGGCGACTCAAGGTTCGTCATCCCAAAACCGCCCGGGTCCCATTGATGGGTGTTCGCAAAAGCTTGCAGCATTCGCGGCTGGGTCCCACTCTTGCTTTCATGGTCATAGACGCGGTGCGTAAGGCGCTGCATGCGCGCGGAGTGCAAGATGTGGAGATGGGCTGGATACTCGAAGACAACGACGGCATGTGCAATATCATTGAAACCATTGGCGGTGAGGCGTATAAACGCTACCGCGTATATCAAAAAGAATTGTAGTTATGCAGCTGGATCCCGACACGCATCAAATGACCGCTATCGTCCTGGCAGGCGATCGCACCAAGACGGACTCTCTGATCAATCACACTAAGGCCGGCAGCAAGGCCATGATTGATCTGGACGGTTCGCCCATGGTGCGCCGGGTGCTCAACTCACTGCGCACTTCCAGAGTAGTAAACCGTATTTTTATGGCGGGGCCGGAGGCCAGTGAAGTGGCAACTGATGCAGCGCTGCAGCAGTGGATAGACGATGGCGAAATTAATTGGAGCGAGCCCGCCGCCAGTCCCAGCACCAGTGCCTATAAGGCCATGCAGGGCTTGGGCGCCGAAGAGGCAGTGCTATTAACCACCGCAGACCACCCCTTGCTGACCCCCGAAATCGTCGATGCCTTTGGCCGCCAGAGCCTGGCGGATGATGTTGATGTTGCTGTAGGCCTTGCGCCTTACGCGCTGGTGGCTGAGGCCTACCCGGGCATTCGCAAAACTGTACTGCATTTCAGCGATGGGGATTTCTGCGGTTGCAATCTGTTTGCCTTTATTACCCCCGAGGGTCGGCGCGCTGCCAAATTCTGGCGCAAAATTGAGCAGGAGCGAAAAAAGCCCCTGGTCGTAATCGGCTTGTTGGGTTGGTGGGCGGTGATTCGTTATCGCCTCGGGCTCTTGTCTTTGGAAGAGGCTCTGGCGAAACTCAGCAAACGTCTGGGTTTGCGTATGCGCGCGGTAATCTTGCCCTATGCGAATGCGGCGATCGATGTGGATTCTATCGCCGATCTGATGTTGGTTCAGGGTGCATTGGAAAAAGCTGCGGTTGAGGATGCTTGAGGCTCCCTAGCGTCTTAGTTCGATCGTTTTTTCCTGGTCCTCCCTAAATTCTCCTAATCCAGGTTCGAAGCCCCGCATAGCGATATGTAATTGCCACCCTTGAGCTATGCGGTGCACAGCATAGCGATTGTAGTGCGCGATATCTGCCCCGTGTAATCCCAGGGCGGAAGCCGAGGGCACGGCGATCACTGGTAGATTGCCCTGCTGTGTGGGCAATTCGCTGTAGTGTGCGCGGTGTCCATGGCCATGCAATACCAATTCAGCGCCATGTTTCTGCAGTATGGCCTGCAGCTTATCGGCGTCCGTTAGTCGTTTTCGCCATTTTTCCCGGCCCACAATTGGGCAGTGGTGAAGATAGACCACGCGAAACAGGCTTTGGTCCCCGGCGCTTTTTAACAGTGCCGGTAGTCGACTCAATTGTGCTGCACCCACTGTACCTGTCGCCATCAGAGGTGGCTTGGGACAGGCGGTCGACAGACCGATAAAGGCTATCTCACCGCGAATGCGCAGGCTGGGAAAGGATGTATGCTCATCCGATTGTGGCGTGTTTTCATCGCCTGCCATATAAGCCTCCCAGAGA
>PKCY01000113.1 GCA_002862985.1 Haliea sp. | reverse complement strand
TACCTCCCACGCGGTAAAACGTATTGAGGCCGCAGCTGAGCGGTTGCGCCTGGAACTGGATGCGGAATTGGCAGAAGGCGCGCCCAGCAAGATTGCCCATGTCATTAGTAGCATCGGGGCCTTTATCGCCAAGGGCAGTATTAGTGGTAGAGCGGTATCGGCGAGCAATCTCGCAGAAGTTGGAATCGAGCTCAATTTGCCGCGAAATTACGCGGGCATATCAACCAGTAATTACGCTAATCGCTGGCGGGAACTCACCGGAAGCATCCCCGATGCGGTAGAGCTTGGCTTTACCTCCGAGTCTTTTGGTTTCGGCAAGGCAGTCTCCATTGAACTGTATGGCAAAAATTTTGATGCGTTAAGGACCTCAGCCGCGGAACTGCGCGTGGCACTGCAAAAATTCAATGGTGTTATGGACGTCAGCGATTCTTTTCGTGGAGGCAAACAGGAGGTACAACTCACGTTATTACCGGACGCACGCAACCTGGGACTTACGCTCAACGACCTCGGCCAACAGATCAGGCAGGCATTTTACGGCTATGAGGCACAACGTATCCAGCGCGGCAAGGACGATATCAGGGTCATGGTACGCTACCCCGCTAAAGAGCGTCGCTCACTCGGCGATCTCGAGGGCATGCGGATACGGACCGCCCAGGGCGTGGAGGTGCCTTTTAGCAGTGTCGCCAAAGCTACACTGGAACGGGGCTACACAACTATTCGGCGCGTCGATGGAAAGCGAGTAGTCACCGTAACAGCAGATGTCAATCGAACGGTAACAACACCTGAAGCTATCATCAGCCATATGCAAAACAGTGTTCTTCCTGAAATTCTGGCGCGTCATCCGGGTGTAAGCTACGCTCTATCGGGTGAAGCCGAGGAGCGCAGTGAGTCCATGGACGCCCTATTCAGTAGTGCCCTGCTGGCGTTGCTGGTTATTTACGCCCTGCTTGCTATTCCACTCAAATCCTATTTCCAACCGCTAATTATAATGAGTGTGATTCCGTTCGGTGTCGTCGGCGCGATTATCGGCCACTACATACTCGACATGGACCTGGTGTTTTTCTCCCTCTTGGGCATCGTTGCTCTTTCAGGCGTGGTAGTGAACTCCAGCCTGGTCCTTGTCGATTACATCAATAAGCAACGCACTGATGACAGCTGCCTTGTAAAAGTAGTGGCCCATGCAGGCAGTGTGCGGTTCCGACCCATTATTTTGACCAGTATCACCACCTTCGTCGGGCTTGTACCCATGATGACAGATACTACGATCTCCACGTCCCTGTTCAAGCCCATGGCGGTATCACTGGGCTTTGGCGTCCTGTTCGGCACCCTAATCACGCTCTTCCTTGTACCTTGCCTCTGTTTGGTACTTGAGGATGTCAGTCGCCAGGCGCGCCGCAGCAGGAATCACGCACGCTAACTCCCGCCAAATGGGTCAGTAAATGCGGCTTCTTATAAATAGATAAACTCTATCCGCCTATTAGCCTTAATTGATTTGTCAGATACCGGACACTGAGCTACTTTTAGGGTACACCGCCTAAGGTGATGAAGCGCACGTACCAGGAGACTTATAATGTCCTTAAAGAACAGCAAGACCGAACAAAACCTTAAAGATGCCTTCGCCGGAGAATCACAGGCCAACCGTCGCTATCTCTACTTTGCCGCGAAGGCGGATGTCGAAGGCTACAACGATGTCGCCGTTGTTTTTCGCTCCACCGCAGAAGGTGAAACGGGACATGCCCACGGTCACCTGGAATATCTGGAAGAAACAGGAGACCCGGCCACAGGACTGCCTATCGGCGCTACTTCAGACAACCTGAAGGCCGCTATAGCAGGCGAAACTCACGAGTACACAGACATGTACCCGGGTATGGCGAAAACCGCTCGAGACGAAAGCTTCGATGAAATCGCTGACTGGATGGAAACTTTGGCCAAAGCCGAACGAAGCCACGCCAACCGTTTTCAGAAAGCGCTGGACACCTTGGACGGCTGAGCAGACCTCCGATAGGTTGGCCGCTCGGCTGACCTACCCCTTTCCCCGAATTGTCTACGGAGACTCAAAACTGTGAAAGAAGGAAGTCTGGAGGCGCCAACGCGACACCCTATAGACTGGCAGTCGGATGACTTTTGGGACAAAAAAAGCCTGGAGCAGGAATTGGAGCGGGTCTATGACATCTGCCATGGCTGCCGTCGCTGTGTCAGTCTCTGTGATTCCTTTCCGACGCTATTCGACCTGGTGGACGAGTCCCCCACCCTGGAGGTCGATGGCATCGACAAGGCCGATTACAACAAAGTGGTAGACCAGTGCTACCTCTGTGACCTGTGTTACATGACCAAGTGTCCCTACGTCCCGCCACATGAATGGAATGTGGATTTCCCGCACCTGATGCTACGGGCCAAGGCGGTAAAATTCAAAGAGGAGGGCGCCAAACTAAGGGATCGCGTGCTCACGAGCACCGACTCAGTGTTCAGTATGACCTCGATACCCTTGGTGGATATCACGGTCAACGCATTGAACAACAACGCGGGATTTCGCAAGGTGCTGGAATCTACCGCCGGCATCCATCACGAGGCACCCATTCCGAAATTCCACAGCAAAACTCTCCGCAAACAAGTTAAGCCCCTACTTCGAGAGTTAGACCCCAAAGTCATTGGAGGAACCACCGGGAAACTAGCGCTTTACGCTACTTGTTACGGTAACTACAACAGCCCTGACATTGGCACCGATTTCATCAAGGTTTTTCAACACAATGACATTCACATAGATTTGGTACCTCGAGAGAAGTGCTGCGGCATGCCAAAGTTGGAGCTGGGAGACCTTGAATCAGTCGCTCGCTTGAAGGAAGCGAATATTCCGGTGCTAGCTAAGCTGGTTGATCAAGGCTACGATCTTACCGCTCCAATCCCATCCTGTGTCTTGATGTATAAGCAGGAACTACCGCTGCTTTATCCCCACGATGGGGATGTAAAGAAAGTGCAGGCGGCATTTTTTGACCCCTTTGAATATCTGTGGATGCGCCACAAGGGTGATGCATTAAACACACAGTTTCCAAATGCACTGGGCGACATCGCATACCAGGTGGCCTGCCATCAGCGAGTTCAAAACATTGGGCTGAAAACCCGTGACGTACTCAACCTCGTGCCCGATACGCAAGTCACTGCGCTGGAACGCTGTTCCGGACATGATGGCACCTACGCAGTCAAGAAAGAAACGCACGCAAAATCAGTCAAAATTGCGCGGCCCGTCGTACGCAAAGTAGATCAGCAAGAGCCCGATCACTTCATAAGCGATTGCCCCATGGCTGCTACCCACATCGCCAATCTGGCGGAAAAAGTTGACAAACCAGAACACCCCATGACGCTGTTGCGCATGGCCTATAGACTTTAGTCAGGAGGTTTTAATGTCCGCACTTTCGCGCGCTGATCTGTGGTCTTTGGAAGAATACTCAGAACAGAGGCCCAGCTTTCGGGCCAAAGTAATGGCCCACAAGAAGAACCGGCAGGTGCCCCTTGGCGATAACGCCAGGCTCTATTTTGAGGATTCCCTCACAATCAAATACCAGGTTCAGGAAATGCTACGCATCGAAAAACTGTTCGAGGCTCCCGCTATCACCGAGGAACTGGACGCTTACAACCCATTGATTCCCGACGGTCACAACTGGAAAGCTACGTTCATGATCGAATACGAGGATCCCGATGAGAGAGGTCGACAATTGGCCCGTCTTATTGGTGTCGAAAACAAAATATGGGTTCAGGTAGAGGACTGTGAACGGGTCTACCCCTTTGCCGACGAAGACCTGGAGAGGGACAATGCTCTCAAGACCTCTTCGGTACATTTTTTGCGCTTTGAACTAACACCTGTGATGATCGCTGCCGTTCACGCAGGCGCCTGCATCAGCGCCGGGATTGATCACGCTGCCTACTCGATTGCGGGTGAGCAACTGTCAGCCGACATTAGAGACTCATTGGCAGCGGACCTGCAGAAGAGCGCTATTAATTAATGCCAGCGCGTTTTTTGGTGTGGCGAGTAGCAGTAGCTCGCAAAGGATCATCTGGCCAGGGATGCTTTGGATAGCGCCCCTTCATTTCGCGTTTCACCTCCTGATAACCAGTCCGCCAAAAACCCGCGAGGTCCTGCGTTATCTGCAGGGGGCGTTGCGATGGCGACAACAGATGTAGCACAAGGGTAATGCGGCCATCTGCAATGGTTGGGGTCTCTTCACAACCAAACATTTCCTGTAACTTGACCGCCAATACCGGCGGATCCTGACTGTAATCTATCTCAACGCTGGAGCCTGAGGGCGTTGCCCATCGCTCCGGTGCCATGCGTTCCATCTCCAGGGGCAACGGCCACGTTAGTAGTCCGCGTAACATTGGCTTGAGATCCAGCTTCTGGAAATCTTCAATACGTGTCACTTGGCCAAGAAAAGGCAGCAACCAGGATTCAAGCGTCTCCAGTAGGCCTGGATCTGACAAATCCGGCCAGGGATTGGATTGAGTGTCAGGAGCAGAGCGATTTAACAGCATGATTCTGGCACGCCACTGGGTCAGATTCTTACTCCAGGGAAGTAGTTTTAGTCCCTTCTTACGCACCACTTGTAACAGTGCCTCTGCGCGTGCCTCGTCGGAGACATGATCCAGGCTATCGGTAGACAAGAGAATACTGCCAACCGATCTGCGCTTTTCCGCAAGAAATCGTTCCTTACGATAATCCCACTCGACGTGCTCATCTTCACTGACGAGCAACGAAAGAATGTCACGGAAGCTATTCGGGTTCAACGCGCTGGCGCTGTATATTCGATCCACAGGCTCGCCTACCTGCCCGCCTAGGTCAGCCACCGCCAGCCACTCAGTACCATTAAGATGGTCACTTTTTGGCAGCTGCGCACTGCGACCATTGCTTAGCTGATAGTGACCGCCCTGACCCTCCGTGCGCAATCGCGCTATCCGGTCTGGATAGGCACTGGCAAGCAGCACCCCAATGACGTCCGGTTGCTCCACGTCGATGGCAAACTTGCGCGGCTTATGAATATCACTCGCCAATGCAGCGTAACGACGAGTCTGTTGCCAGACCCGCTTGAACCAGTTTTGTAGCGCGGGCGGACAGCGACCCTCACCCATTAGCACCGCTACCGTGGTGACAATATCGACCCCCCGACCTGCCAACGGATTTCGCTCAGATAGAATTGCTGCCAACAAACAGGCGGTTTCGGTGGCGTGGATATCGCAACCCACCAACAACATATGAGCCAGACGTGGATGCAGGGGCATCTGCGCCAGGCGCACCCCATGAGGGGAGAGTTGAGCACGGCCGGTATTGTTTCTGAAGGCAGCCCCGCATCGCTCCAGCACAGAGATTGCTTGCTCGAAAGGTACGGCGGGAGGTGGATCTAGCCAGCGCAATTCAGTGACGTCCTCAACACCCCAGGACAATAGTTGCAGGGCCATTGGAGCCAAATCAGCTTGTAGTATCTCGGGTGTAGTGCGGGCGACCAGACGCCGCTGCTGCTGTTCGCTCCACAGCCGGTAACAATGGCCGGGGCCCTGCCGCCCTGCTCTACCCTGTCGCTGTTCAGCAGATGCACGGGATATTCGGCGGGTTGTCAGACGAGTCATCCCCTTGGCCGCATCGAATATTGCCTCCCGGACCAGACCGGAGTCTACCACCACAGATATTCCCTCGATGGTCAGGCTGGTTTCAGCCAGATTGGTGGACAGCACGACTTTCCGCTCGCCCTCGAGAGCCGGCATAACAGCCTGCTGCTGCCGCTCCAGTGACAGACCTCCGTACAAGGGTGCGATCTGAATCTGTTGCTCATGATGGCCCTTGAGAGATTCCGCCAGGCTACGCGCTACACTGCTAATTTCCCGGTGACCCGGTAAAAAAACGAGAATACTCCCGGTTTGATCTCGAAGAGCCTCCAAGACAGCTCCTACCGCAGGAGCGGTGATCGAGTCTTGTATCCGGTGGGGTTCGCCATAGCGTGTTTCAACCGGAAACTGACGGCCACTGGAGCGGATCACTGGCGCGTCGCCCAGCAGCGTCGAGACCGCCTCGCCATCGAGGGTCGCTGACATTACCAACAACTTTAAGGGAGGCCCGTCCCGAAACAGGTTTCGACCATGAAGCGAGAGCGCCAAGCACAAATCGGAATCAAGATTCCGCTCATGGAATTCATCGAAAATGACCAGTCCAACCTTCTCCAGCCCCGGGTCTCGCTGCAGCTGTTGGGTGAGAATCCCCTCAGTAATGACCTCTATGCGGGTATTGTCGCTCACGCAGCTTTCCATGCGTATTCGATATCCGACAGTCTGGCCCAGAGGCTCTCCCAATAGGTAGGACATTCTTGCCGCTGCCGCCCTTGCGGCCATTCGTCGAGGCTCCAGCACCAGGATTTTACGATTGCCCAGCCAGTCCTGATCCAGCATTGCCAGGGGCACCACTGTGGTTTTTCCAGCACCAGGCGCTGCTTGCAATACCACCTCATTTACCACGTTCATGCGCAGCTTCAGCTGATAGAGAACCTCGTAGATAGGAAGATGGCTGACTTCGTCGGGATACATCGCACAATCTTAACGGAGCCAGGTCTCCCAGGCTACGAATTCAGCTAACCTGTGCGGGTCAGTTTGCGGCTGTGACCGCCACCGATGTGGGCTCGAGCCAGTGAAATTCAGCGCCGATAGTCGCCAGATGTGGTTTTCAAATAGCAGGCTGCTATGCTTGTAGAATGTTTCAATGACCCCTGAGGATTTCAAGAATGACGCTGCTCACACTGGGCATCCTGATTTTCGCACTGGTTCATTTCGTCCCCTCTATGGCACCCAATATCAAAGCCAACGCTATAAAGCGGATGGGCGAAGGGGGCTATAAAGGCATATTCTCGTCAGCGCTGCTGGGCTCTTTTGCACTCATAATATTTGGCTGGCGCAGTGCGATTCCAGAGGTCGTTTATATTCCTCCAGCCGCTTTACATACGTTTGCGCTAGGGCTGGTGCTATTTGCTTTTTTGCTCCTTGCGGTGAGTTCACGAAAGTCTCGACTGCGACGCTTCATCCGTCACCCTCAGCTTTCAGGGGTGGCCCTATGGGGCATCAGCCACCTGCTGATGAACGGTGATAATCGTTCTGTGATGCTCTTTTCTGGTTTAACTCTCTGGGCTGTTATAGAGATTATCGCTATTAACAAGCGCGAAGGTGCCTGGATCAAGGAGGATACTCCAGACTGGAGTACAGAAATGATAAATGTACTTATCGCCACTATTACTGTTGCGGTCGTGGTCTATCTGCACCCCTGGCTCAGTGGCCTACCCGTGGTGTGGACCTAATGTCTATACAAGGGGTCACTGTGCTAACAACACCTTCGCTAAGAAGACGAAAGCTCTAGGAATGAAAACCTGGTCGGCATGGTCCCTTTCCAAGGCTTGCCACCAACCTCGACGTAGGGGTAAATGAAGTAGTTCAACGGCGCCTTGCCGCTGAACTCCGACACGATTAAGTCACGACCCGTGGTGAATAGAATACGATCTGCTGGCTGCCCACCATATAATTTGTCGCGGAGCTCAGGGTTTTTGGCAGCTTCAGAAGCATCGATGGGAACCCATCCGCGCTCTGGCAGATAAAACTGAACCCAGCAATGATATCCACCAATCTCCCCCGCTTTACGGTCCAGTGGAATTGGAAATCCTATTTCAAAACGGGCCGGGATACCCTCGGAACGTGCGAGTGAAGTAAATAGCGCATGGAAGTCTGTGCAATTACCGTAGCGTTCATTACATGCCCAAAAAGTATCGCCATTGCCCCAACCGGTACCGACCTTTTTATACTCGACATTGTCTACTACCCAGTCGTAAATTGCTCGCGCAGTAGCGGCAGGCGAGTCATCGACGCGCAGCTGATGAATCTCGGCCAGTATAGGCTGGAGCATTTCGTGATCTACCGGCACCAATGCGTTCGGTGCCAGATACTGTTCTCTTTCAGCCGCAGCAAGCTCACTCGCACCGCTGGCCTCTGCGATATCGCGATCTATCGTCCAACTCAGGGTTGCTGTAAGAGGCGTGTTACTGTTCGCCGGGCGGCGCAGATGCAGAAAGGTATTTCCATGAACAGTATCTTCTCCAAGAATTGCCGGCACAAAAGACTGCAGCGACTCGACTCTGACTCGCTGACCGTCATTTCGCGCGGGCAGTGGAATATAGATGTCCACCGCTTCGTCAGAAGGGAAATCCTGTGGCAATAACTCATAGGTAAATTGAAGTTTGCGAGGCTCATGTGATGCCGCGAAAGCGGGAATAACAAACAGGTACACAACCAAAATTAGTAGAATTCGCACAAGTGTTGTCCTTTGATTACTACAATATTGAAAGAGAACTATGCTAAAAACAGACGTCTTAACCTACTGTAATTACCACGGCAGTTGTGCGCACTAAGTGGGGAACTCATAATCGAGGCACTCTTGAGTATAGGTCCACAACCGATCCGCGGCTGCATCATCGCGCGCCCAGGGCTTGGCTTTACCCTGCTTGCAATTGGCGAAATACTCTCCGCTGATCGTCGCGACCTCGTCACTGCAGCACAAGTAGATTGAGGTCTGCGCGCCCTCTTTCGAAGTGCGGAAGAAGGGCTTCAATAAGCGCGGCAAATTTCGACTAAAAAACCCACCATTTTGGGTGCCCAATGAGGTTGCAACGGCTCCCGGATGCAGACAATTGACGGTAATGTCTTGTCCGTTCAAGAGTACAGCGAGCCGCCGCGTAAACAAAATATTGGCTAATTTTGAACGCCCATATTCTCGAAAGGTTTTAAATTTTTTGCTCGCCTGCATATCATCAAAACCCATACCCCTTACAAAAGCATGAGCGTGTGATGCCACGTTCACGATTCGAGCGCCCGATGATGCCTGCAGACGCGGCAACAGCAGTCCAGTCAGTAAAAAGGGTGCAAAATGATTAACAGCCAGCATTTCCTCAAATCCATCTATCGTTTCCTTACGGCTCGTATTCACCACTCCGGCATTATTGAGCAGTACATCCAATACGCCACCTGAAGCGAGAAATAACTCGGCGGCACGGCGCACACTGTTGAGGTCAGCCATATCCATTAGGATTATTGTAGGTTCAAGGCCGCCTGCAGCCACAATTTCCTGCTGCAACTCTTTCGCCTTCTGTGCATTACGACAAAAAAGGATCAATTGGGCGCCCCTGCGCGCAAATTCCAAGCTCGCTTCCCGGCCAATTCCCGCTGTGGGACCCGTAACCGCTACCTGCTTACCTTGCATCTATACCTCCAGTGGACTCCTCAACTCCGGTAGTAACCTGGCCGCAAGGGATCCGATCAAACAGTCATCCGGGCTAAGCCAGCGCCAGACATTAAATGTCACAAGTTATAGGACGCGCTACAATTGCGCAAACCGCGGCGCTATACTGACGCGATTTTTCACAGGCTGCGAAAACCATGAGTGTATTCAATAAAGACAATCAACCCCTGGCCGATGAGCTAGCCCTGCAACAGCACATTGACCGTGCGCTGGCAGTGAAAGCCCCCTCCACCCTGGAGATTGAAATCGCTTATCGCACGGTCAAAGGTTTGTTCAACCCAATGGTACTGGGTATGGAGCATATTCCTGATCGACCCTGCCTTTTCGTCGGCAATCACTCCTTGTTCGCCCTTGACGGCGTGGTAATCATGCCTGTGCTACTCAAAAAATTGCGCCGCTTCCCCAGAAGTATGGGTGACAAGTTCCTGTTCAGTAATCAGCTGAGCACGGACATATTAATCAGAAATGGCGCTGTGATGGGCCACCCACAAGTCTGCAGCGCACTAATGAATGATGGCCAGGATTTGCTTGTCTTTCCCGGAGGGGCCCATGAATCGGTTAAACCTGCCAGTGAACTCTATGAGTTGCAATGGAAGGAGCGTTACGGATTTGTAAAGTTGGCAGCCAGTCATGGCTACCCTATTATGCCCTTTGGTCTGGTGGGCCCCGATGAATTTTACGGTCATATCATGGAGGGACAGGAACTACCTAATTCAGCAGTGGGTCGTTTGGCCACTCGGCTGGGCCTACTGGATGAGAATTTTCGTTCTGATATTCTGCCCCCTGTTCCAATTGGTAGTCTGGGGACCCCATTTCCAAAACCCCAACGCTGCTACCTCGGCTTCGGACGACCCATTAAACTCGACCGCTACAAGGGACAAACCTTGTCTAAGAAATCCCTAAAAAACATTCGCGCAAAGGTAGCCCAACAGATTGAAACGCAGCTGACCGAGTTGCTGCTCACAAGAGAGCAACATAAGGGCTCAGATAGTCTGTTACGCCGCCTTCTTACTCTCTAGCTGTATTACTCCAACATTACTCGCGCCAGCCGCTCTGGACGGCGCCAGGTATCGCCGAACAAGCGCCCGAGGTACAGCAACGCTAGTATGATCAACATCGCTACAAAGACCCACCACGATACCTTCGGCCCATACCCGAACACCACTATCACGCAGTATTGGGCTACCAACATTAGCCAGTGCACAGATATCGACGTTACCATTAACCAGCGTGTATCTCCGGCGCCGCGAAGCGCACCTCCGCTAATCAAAATGACCGCATCCGCCAGCATGTAAGTCACTAGACCTATCATCATGTGTCCGGCCAATTCACTGATGGCCGCAAAATTTGGTTCCTGGGTATCGAATACGTTTACCAGAGAATCACGGAAGATCAGGAACAAGATAGCCAATACGCCGGAATACCCCAGGGCGACCAAAAACCCCGAAGAAATCACCTGGTCCGCGCGTCGTATATCCCCTGCCCCCACGAATCGACCGATCAAGCTCATGACGCCGATATTCAAGCCCATCATCGGAATGAAAGAAAGCATATCCCAATTGAACACAATGGCCATGGCAGCACCCTGCACCACGCCATAGGACTGAAACAGCAGCAGAAATAAACTAAAGGAGGAAACGTTCATCAGTGTTTCCAACCCGGAAGGCATTCCCAAGCGCAGGTAGCGGCGCATTATCCCGTGATCAAAACGCAGCGATTTTCCAACACAAAATTGGCGCTGATGATTCCCTGAAAGATAAAAAAGTAGAAATACACCGATCGCGAATACTGTTGCAATGATAGTGCCCCAGGCGGCCCCGGCGATTCCCATCGCTGGAAAGCCGAACTTGCCAAATATCAGAACCCACGACAACGGAATGTTAAGACCAGTAGCCAGAAGATCGGCCACCATAACAACCCTAGTCCGACCAATGCCGGAAAAGTAACTGGCCAATACAGATTTAAGCAGAGTGAAAATGCTACCCGCCATTAAAATGGTGAAATACGTTCGCTCAAGCCGCACCTGCGCGGGATCGTGCCCAATTAGCTCGAAAGCACTGCCTCCGTAGTACGCCATTATCAGCAATAAAGGTGTACTACACAAAGCAATGAGTGACCCCTGAGTAGCAACTAACGGGCACTTGGCGAACTGGCCGGCTCCGTAGTATTGCGCCACCAGCGCATTGCCATAGGTGATCAAGCCAATGAAAAGAGAAAAACAGAGAAAGGCTGCCACGCCGCCCCCCAATGTCGCCGCAATGTGGGTGGCATCGAGATATGACATGAACAGACGATCGGTGAACACCATTACTGCGAAAGCGCCCTGCGACACCATCATGGGCAGCGACAACCGCAGTAGCTCGCCTAGCGCTGTTCGGGGTAGCATTTTCACTGGCGAAGAAAAACCTGCTTCAATCGATTGGCAAACGGCACACAGTATACGCTTTTGCAAGAATTACAGACGAAAACAGTTCTCGAGGAGCTAGATTACCAGCGACGAAGAGACCCAGGGACTAATGAATCGAAGATACGCTGCGTATAAGAGTCTACTTTTTGCGTAAAAGCTTCAGCGAAAATTTCTCAAAGATAACCCAGGCAAATGCTGAAGCACTGTATAAATAGTAAACCTGATGATAAAGCAATGCCGCTATCGCAAACAGCAACCCGCCCCTTCTATACAAGAATATCAATAGCTCTTTGTTAGCAAACAGCATCAAAGCCACTGGGAGTAACAGCAAAGATGGGCTCACGAAGCCAGCCAGACAAACTAATATCGAAAGTAACAGAATCCCCGCGACAACCGCACGCATTTGCTCAGCCGTCCCAACGTTGAGGTCATTGGGTATCCTATCTCCGGAGTTTACGATGAGCCTGGACCAGGGCAGCGCGCGCCGAAATATTTCAGTATGAATAAGGTTCCCGAATCGCCAAATCTTCAAATGCGTGCACTGCACGTTTCGCAACATACGTATTCGTCCGCCAGCCTTTATTAAGCGATGGCCGAGTTCTATGTCTTCGATCGAAGGGTATTTGTAGCGCTCAACATCAAAGCCCTCTTGCGCAAGAAAGGGTTCGCGCCACACCGCTCCACAGCCTGACCAGAATGTGTGGGCCTCCTCATTCGCCCGCTGGTGATAGTAGTGATGTATTAAGTTTTTGTACTGCGAAAAAAAGTTTTGTGCGGGGGGGTGGTCATCGTACGAACCAAATACAGCAACGATCTGTGGATGATCGAACCCACTGGTCAGGTTTTGGGCTGCATCGCCATGCACCACAACATCGGCATCAACGAACCATAGAACGTTGCCCCGAGCTAGCTCGGCGGCATGATTCCTCGCGCCTCCAGGTCCCAATCTGCCCCCAGAGGACAACACGCGTGCACCCATCTCCTGAGCAACCCGATCACTGCCGTCTGTCGAGCCATCATCAACAACAATGACCTCCAGTACCTCGCCCCTCTCTGCCATTTCGAGCAATGGCGGCAAGCTCTTGGGGATAAAATCAACACCGTTATATACCGGCATAATGACGCTAATACTCGCAGACCGGGAGTCGTCGGCCGTCGCGGGATCCATTTCAACGCGGTCAGTCACTTCGTCTCTCGCTGTTGATCAATTTCCGAATTCCCATTGTTACTTCGCAAGTCGTTCATCATCTTCGACGCATACCTTCGAGGTGAGTTAACGTTAGTGCTGCGGCTTTCTGCCAAGTAAAACCACGCGCGGTTGCCAGAGCATTACGTGAGAGTTGCTCTCTCAGGACATCGTTCTCTACCATTTCATTAATGGCGCGAGAAATGTCGGTAACATCGGTGGGATCAAAGTATATCCCAGCCTCTCCGACAACCTCTGGCAGCGACCCCCTATCACTCGACAGCACTGGCGCGGAACAGGCCATAGCCTCTACTGCAGGCAAGCCAAACCCTTCAGAATAGGATGGCATCGCCACTGCAAGAGCCGAGTTGTACAGCGATACCAAATCCTCTTCCGGGACGTAACCGGTAAAATGAACCCGTTTACATAATTGCGGATTGGAACGCACACGATTATACAGGCTATCGTAGTTAGAATAGAATCCAGCCCCCTTAAAGTCCCCTACCAGGACCAGGTTCACGTCCTTTACAAGACTACTGCTGAGCGATTTCTCATAGCCATCCAGTAACCCGTGAAGGTTTTTATGGGGTGCCAGACCACCAACAAAAACAATAATAGGGGCATTCAGGGGTAGCTTATAGCGCCGCCGAACATCTCGCTTACGCGCCTCATCATCAATCTGCTGGAATGCAGGACCCGGCGCCTCAGTGGTAATATCGATTTTTTCGGAGGAAACTCCAATATACTGAATAATCTCTGCTTTCGCGGCCCTTGAGACTGTCAGGATACGCCGGCTTGTCCAAACTGCACTCTTCATTTTAATGGCCCAAAACAGTCGACCTCGCCAATTGGGAAATATCAGTTTTGGATATCGCTCTGCGATAGCATCGTGCAGTGTGACCATTACAGGAACCCGCAGCGGCACTGGAAACCACGAGTACACTGCAGGAAAAAACATAATATCCAGGGGGCAGCTTGCAACAGCCCTGTACAATTTGTACATCGAAACGGGCGACCGGCTGCCATCAGCTACAGCTGCTTCGGTAGTAGGGCGAGACGACCGAGCCTCTATTACCTGCACATTTTCAAATTGAGATAGCTCGCCTAATGGCTGGTCTACGAAGAGATAAAATCTGTGAGCGGATTCCAGCCGGAACATGGCGGTCAACATTTCGCGAGTGAATCGACCAAACCCGCGATTGTTCCACCAGCAGGTTGCATCAATTCCAATGTTCACTGATAACACCTTTCTTATTCTTATGAGGCACAATCTTAACTGGTCAAAATACCGGCAGCACTATCCAAGCAGGGAGGATATCTTACGAAAACGCTACCGCCATGATCAATTGCACTCCTCTTCCTCCAATTTATAGGCGTCGCGCTTTGGCTCCGTCGAACTTTTGATCTCATGGTATTCCGGCTCCGTATTTACACCCATGTAATCAACATCGTATCCGAGAATTTTACGGCCTAGTAGTAAGCCCATTTCGATCGAGTGATCCGCATTGTTATAGCGGTGTGTTCCACCTCGGCCTACGATATGCAAACCCTCAAATCCGGCCAGGTATTCGTGAATAGTAGCAATTTTTTCGCCGTATTCGAGATCGTAGACGGGGTACGCCTGCAGAGTTCGAACACAGGAAAAATCGATCACTTCAGATCGGTCAATAAACTTCAATTTCTGCTCCAGATCCTCCACACAACGCTGCCCTACTTCTTCATCCGTCATATTCCAGATATGGTCATCTTTCGTGCAGAAGCATTCCAGGACCAGCGAGGTTGTCGATTGATCCGGCACCATTGCAGGGCTCCAGTTTTTGGGTTCATGCAGCCGACCGAACAAGATGTCCTCATCCTGAACATAAAGCCAGGTGTCAATCGACACCCTGTCCTTTTTCAGGATAACGTTAACCGTAATCAGCGCTCTAAAAGTAAGCCCTTTTGCTGCATCAATTACTTTCTGATCGCAAGCTGGCTCCATAATTCGGGGCAATATACCCAACGGAATTGTGGAGACGACCGTGCTCGCATTGACGGAAGTTTTCTTACCCTCTTTGTCGCTATAAGTAACCTCAAAATCGTTCGGCCCGCGGTATTTTATTCCCGTTACAGTAGAATCCAGTAACACGGAATTGGACTCACTATTGACACAGATGTCTTCGGCCATGCGCTGCGGAATTCGCACATATCCGTCGCGGGGATACATAAACTCTTCTATGAGGCTTTCGTTGTCTGATTTGGTTTTTAACAGCGACTCCTGGATTACTGTCCAAATCGACAATCCAGCACTTCGCTGAGATACCCAGTCCGATGAAAGTTTCTCACACGGAAGGCCCCAGACCTTTTCACTGTAACGGCGGAAAAACATATCGTACAGCTTGGTGCCAAACTGGGCGACGTAGGCATCCTTCATGTTTTTGATAGGCTTATTGAAAATCGAATACTGCAATGCGGACAATAGATAAGTAACACCAGCGTACATAATAGTGAAGATACCCGCATTCTTGATTACGTTAAGAATGCTGATCGGGTAAGTATAATATCCGCCGTCATAATAAATGCGGCTGATACGCTCGACCCAGACGACCTCATCGCCCATTAGCCGGCGAAACCAATTATTCAAGTCTTCATTCTTGCTGAACCACCGATGGCCACCTAGATCAAATTTGTAACCCTTGTGCACGTTGGTATTACACAAGCCGCCAACAAAATTATTGCGGTCAAAGACTGTTACCTTCACCCCGCTGACACTTAATTCATGTCCAGTGGCTAATCCTGCTGGACCCGCTCCAAGTATTACTACATGTTCTTTGTTATTCATATCAATGATGCCATTAAGACTGCCGATGGCGAATCTCCACAATTTTGTTATAAACGATAGCTAGTAAAAAACAGCCGACAAAGACAAACGAGAACAGCTCTATCGCGCCCAATAACCCCCCCAAAATACTGACGCTATACCCTGGAATATAGTGCGACAACAAAGCCGCATGTACACTCTCCGATGCTGTACCACGAACAACCAACCAGGAGGTTGATAGAAAGAGTCCTAAGGCCGCGATAGCACCGATAGCCAACCCCAGGCTAACGCCATGCAGGCGCAGAATAGATGGTTTTAGTACTGGATTCTCGGAGGGCTGGGTACTCAGTAGTATGTCTGCAATGCGCGTACCCAATACACGCCCATAAAATCGGTAACTCAACGATGATAGAGCCGCGGAATATACGAAAGCCCAGAATGCACCGACCCAGGCGCCGCTACTAGTCACGGAGTATCCGGGGAAAAATATTGCT
>PKCY01000290.1 GCA_002862985.1 Haliea sp. | reverse complement strand
CTTATTATGGGACTGGGCACGCAGATGATTGCCTGGCCGGAAGAATTTTGCCTAGGTTTAGCGTCACAGGGATACCGTGTGATCCGCTTCGATAATCGTGATATCGGACTGTCACAGAAAATGGACGGCAAACGCGTGCCTCACATGCTGAGGATGGCCGCTTGCGCCCGCCTAAACATACCTTTTGAAGTGCCGTACCTGTTAGAAGATATGGCCCGGGATACTATCGGCCTGATGGACGCTCTTGATATCCAGTCCGCGCACATCGTGGGAGCGTCCATGGGCGGCATGATCGCGCAACTGGTAGCCGGCCATTTTCCTTTTCGCGTTTTGTCCCTGACTTCAATGATGTCAACCAGCGGGCGCCGATCCCTCCCCGGTGCTGATCGCAAAATTGCGCTGCACATGATACGGCGACCATCCAGCGCTGATGCCGACACGTTACAAAAGTATGCAATGCAGACGTGGCGACTGATTGGCAGCCCCGCCTATCAGCCCAGCGACAAAGTACTCAATGAAAAGTTGTCGCAGGGTTTTCGCCGATCTTACTACCCCCCAGGACATGCCCGCCAGATGGCTGCTATTCTAGCAAGCGGTGATCGTGTCTCGATACTTCAAAAGATCGTTGCGCCCACGCTAGTCATCCATGGCAAGGCCGACCCTTTGGTGCCAGTGTCGGGCGGAATTGATACCGCGCGACTGGTCCGCGGCGCCAAACTGGAACTGATTGAGGGGATGGGCCATGACCTGCCACAGCCGCTGCTCTTGGAGTTTGTGGAAATGATCAGCTCGCACGCGGCGGCATCAGCGGCGTGATCAGCCCCGGGCGCATTGATAAACGTTGTCACCACCTCTCTGGAATCTTACAAGATGTCATTAGTTGAGATCCACTCCCACCTCCAGTCCGTAATTACCCCCACTAGGCGCAGGAACTAGATCACCCTATGAAATTTCTACGCACTCCCGACGAACGGTTTACAGAGCTGGCAGATTACCCATTTGCGACCAATTACAGACAAATCGCCGATGGTGAAGGGGGTGAGCTGCGCCTTCATTATCTTGATGAGGGGCCTACTGAAGGCCCAGTGGTGTTGCTACTGCACGGGCAACCGTCCTGGTCGTACCTCTACCGATTTATGATTCCACAGCTTGCGGAAGCAGGCTTTCGCGTGCTGGCTCCGGACCTCATCGGTTTCGGGCGCTCTGACAAACCTACGCAAATCGAAGACTATACGTACGCTTCCCACATTCAATGGATGAGCGACTGGCTAACAGCGATGGATATCGCGGAAATCACACTGTTCTGTCAAGACTGGGGCAGCCTCATCGGGCTGCGTCTAGTGGCTGCCTATCCCGAGTATTTTTCAGCCGTGGTGTTATCAAACGGTGGATTACCGACCGGAATGATCCCGGACGAATATACCGAACCACTCAAGGAAGCTTACAAGACTTTGCCTGTCGTCAAAGCGGAGGAGTTGGGCGAGCGCCTTAATGATACTTCCGGGATCCCCGGCTTTCTGTACTGGAGAAAATTTTGCGCAGAGAGCCCCGATCTCGACATTGGCGAAGTTATGCAGAGTGCTGCCGCAACGCAGATAACCCCGGCGGAGAAAAGCGCTTACAGCGCGCCGTTTCCAGACCAGAGCTATATGGCGGGTGCGCGTAAATTTCCGTCTTTGGTACCGGTGTTTAATGATGAGCCGGAGGTGGAGGAAAACAAGGCGGCGTGGAAGGTATTGCGTCGATTCGATAAACCCTTCATGACCGCATTTTCCGATCGCGATCCCATCACTGCCGGCGGTGAAGTCAGGTTTCAACAAGAAGTGCCGGGTGCGAAGGACATTGCACACCGAACAATTAAAAATGCAGGACACTTCGTGCAACAGGAACAACCCCAATTATGTGTGCAGGCTATTTTAGATGTAACTGGTCGCCACACCTCATCATGATTTTTACAGATAGGAGATAGACAATGGATACTCGATTAAATGAAGAAGATCTGGCATTCCAGGAAGAGGTGCGCCAGTTCCTCACCGAATCCTGGGACGACGAAGTGCGCGCTCGCTGCAGTAATCCTGCGACCATGAAGGAGGGTGTTGAAGAATGGCAAGACCGGCTCTACAAGAAAGGGTGGATGGCGCCACACTGGCCAGTGGAATACGGTGGAACTGACTGGAGTGTTACCCAGAAATTCATTTATAACTCAGAGCGCGCGACCTTCGGCGCGCCTGAGGCAGTCCCTTTCGGAGTCACAATGGTGGCGTCTGTCATCATCGACTACGGCAGTGATGAGCAAAAAGCAAAGTTTTTGCCGCGAATACTTCAAAGCGACGACTGGTGGTGCCAGGGCTACTCTGAGCCGGGGGCGGGCTCTGACCTTGCCTCGTTAAAAACCCGTGCAGACCTGGACGGCAATGAATACGTCATCAACGGCAGCAAGATATGGACAACTTATGCCCAGTACGCCGACTGGATATTTTGTCTGGTGCGAACTGATAGCTCGGGACGCAAGCAGGAGGGTATTACCTTCCTGCTTATCGACATGAAAACACCAGGTATTACGGTACGTCCCATTGACACTATTGATGGCTTTCATCACTTGAATGAGGTGTTTTTCGATAACGTGCGGGTGCCGGTGGAGAATCGTATCGGCGAAGAGGGAAAAGGCTGGACCTATGCGAAATCACTGCTTGTTCAGGAGCGTCTTTCGATTGCCGAGGTGGCCGACTCAAAGCGTGCTCTTACGGAATTGCGTGAATTAGCCAGAGGCGAAGTCAATGGAGGTAAACCTTTGCTGGAAGATCCCTTGTTTGCAAAAAGGTTAGCCGATGTAGAGATCGAACTGATGGCAGTGGAGTTCACCGAGCTACGCGCACTAGCGTCTATTGCAGAGGGCGATGAGCCGGGACCGGAATCTTCACTGCTGAAATTGCAGGGTACGGAAATCCAACAAACCATCCAGCAACTCCGCATGGATGTGGCTGGTTATTACAGCGGCACATTGCAGGGAGATCTGGGCGCCGACCAACTGGGCCACGACTTTGCTGATTCCGCACAAAAAAACTTCTTCCGAGGAAGAGCTGCATCGATCTACGGGGGCTCTAACGAGGTCCAAAAGAACATCACTGCCAAGTACGTACTTGGCTTGTAGGAGATAAGACATGAATTTCAATTTGAGTGAAGAGCAGAGTTTGATTCGCGACAGCATTACGCGCTTTGTGTCCGAAAACTACGGATTTGATCAACGTAATACCGTTGTCGCAATGGACCACGGTTTCAGTACCGAACATTGGCAGCAGTTTGCTGAACTTGGTTGGTTGTCGATTCCGTTTGCTGAGGCCCACGGTGGTTTCGGTGGAGGCCCCGTCGATACGATGTTGATTATGCAAGAGTTCGGACGTGGACTAGTAGCAGAACCCTATCTTCCGACGGTATTGCTGTTCGGCGGACTCCTGCAGTCTGGTGCAGACGCTGCGCTGCAGGATGAGTATATTCCGAAGATCATTTCCGGAGAGTTGCAGGGTGCTTTCGCCTATTTAGAGCGCCAGAGTCGCTATGAAATGACCGACATCGCCACGACAGCACGTCAGGAAGGCAGCACCTGGATACTCAATGGCGAGAAAACAGTTGTCTTGAACGGCGGCGCAGCACAGAAGCTGATTGTCGCGGCGCGCACCTCCGGAAAGCAATTTGATCGGGCCGGCATTACCCTGTTTTTGGTGGATGCAGGCAGCAATGGGTTCAAGAGCACGGTGTACCGTATGACTGATGGTCAGGAAGCGGCCAATTTGACACTGTCCAATGTGACAGCTGAAGCTGTGATCGGTACTACTGGTGATGGCCATGCCTTGATGGGCCCGATCATCGACTCCGCGTGCACGGCAGTCTGTGCCAACGCGTTGGGTGCGATGGAAGCACTGAATGCGCTGACGCTCGAATACTGCAAGACGCGTGAGCAGTTTGGCGTTGCGATTGGTTCATTTCAAGCACTACAGCACCGCATGGTAGACATGTTTGGCGCCTGTGAGAACGTGAAGTCGCTCTTGTATAGAGCTGTGTGTGCCGCGCAGGAAGGGGATGATGATGCCCGGCGCAGTATGCTGGCGCTGAAAGTAATGACCGGTGGGGCAGGGCGCTTGATTGGAGGCGAGGCCATTCAGCTTCACGGCGGCATGGGCATGACGGACGAGCTGTCGGTTGGGTTTTTCGTAAAGCGTCTGATGATTATCAACACGCTGTTCGGGGATGCCGACTATCACCAGCAGTTGTTTGCCAAATTGGTCAATGATTCAGTTTCCGATCAGAGCACCCAGAACTCACAAGCTGCGTGACCGCCAAACTAGAAATTTGCCGAGGATCAACAGTGGCGCATAGTCTTATACGCCACTGTTGTGAGCACTACATACCTTCGCTGATAATAATATCGTTTGAGTCGGCCGGTAGCGAAATGGAAGTGCCATCCTGCCCCAGTGTGTAATCTACAAAAACATCATCCACTCCTTCCAGCCAGGCGGCTTCCATCCCGGGAATGATCAGTGGAGGAACAATGTGATAGTACAACAGGTGGCCCACGTTGGCGTCGCGGGCAGTCTCAGCCGCTCCCACTGGGCTGGCGTGATAGTCCAGGATATCAGCGGTTATCTTTGCGAGGTTATTAATCCCGGCGTTTGTAGCAACTTCGTTCATTGTGCCAACGAGATTCGGCGCCAACGCCTCATGCACCAGCAAATCAACATTTTGTGCAAATTTTTCAATGTTGGCTGATTTGTTCGTGTCTCCGCTGATCAACACCGTGCGATCTTTATAAGTGAAGAGGTAGCCTACAGCCGGATCGACAGGATGATGCTCAACCGCCAGCGCCTGAATCTTCAAATCGCCTTTTTCATAAACCGATTGCAGTTCACCCTCAGCAGGTTTAGTAAACGGTACCGCCTCCATACCGGCACCAGACAAATTTGCTACGCTGTCGCCGTGGTGATCATGACGGTAAACAGAATCCTGCTGGTAGGCGCGATTGAAACCCTCAACCACCTCTTGCACACCCTCGGGACCGATAATCGGCAGGGGCTGCGTATTACTTCCATTCACCCAGCGGATGGTGGCCATTTCTCCAAGACCATCTATGTGATCTGAATGGAAGTGCGTCAGCAATACCGCCTCAATTTTACCTGTGGGATAACGCATAGCGACAAGGTTACGCAACCCGCCAGAACCTGCATCGACGACGAATAATTGCTCACCCGCAACGACCGCTACACAAGGACCGGAACGATTAGGGTCGGGCAGAGGACCACCAGCTCCGCACAATGTTACATGCAGGCCGTCTTCAAACTCTGCGATCATATCGAATGTCATCGTTCGCTCGGCACCTTGTTTCATAATAAACAATGAAATATTTGCACGCTGGTTATAAACAATTACGCCTACCACCGCGAACACTGCCAAAATAATTACAGACTTTCTCATGGTGATTTTCCCTGTATCAGTTGCCCTGTCATGTTCCAATAATTGCATATGAGGCGGCAGACCTCAAAATACTATTAACTGAACTCATTATTGTTGCTCTTTTTAATCTTATGATTCTGCGAGCGTTTGTTGTAACCGGTTCATGCCGCTAATCCAACGATCGTAATCAGAGCTCTTGCGCTTCATGTAGGTTTTCACTTCCGGGTGGGTGAGGATAAGAAATGCGTCTCGCTCCAGGTGCTCAACCACAATATCCGCCAGCTGGTCTGGCTCCATCATTCCATCACCGGCAGCCGCTTTAGTACCGTGGTCTTCAGCATTTGCCGTCATCGCAGTGCGCACTGCCTGGGGACATAAGAGGGAAACTTTAATACCTTGGTGTGCGTAGGTCATTGCCAACCATTCGCCAAACCCAACCGCTGCGTGTTTGGATGTCCCGTAGGCCGCACCGCCTATCTGGTTCAAAAGACCTGCGGCGGAAGCCGTATTGAGAAAATAGCCGCCCCCACGCTTAATCATGCGCGGTACGAGGTGTCTGGCGGCGTATACATGAGACATCACGTTAATCTCCCAGATCGCTTGCCACTCTTTGTTAGAGGCCTGTTCGCTTTCGCCAATCGCTATTCCGGCATTGCTGCAGAACAGATCTATCGGACCGATTTCTTTCTCCGTATCTTCAATAATCCGAATAATATCGTCTTCTTTTGCGACATCAGCAGACATTGGAATACAACCCAACTCGGAGGCAGTTTGCAGACTCGTCCGCGCATTAATATCCACAGCAACAACAGCTTTCACGCCCTCAGAGATGAACTTTTTCACCAGAGCCTTGCCAATCCCACTGCCCGCACCCGTAACAACGACTATTTTGCCTTCTAACTGCATGATTTAATCCCCTACGACGATCAATGTGTTGGCATAATAACTGCCACAATTTATAATGTCACCTTGCCATTGAATCGTACAGCGAAAGGAAGCAACCATGGAAGTAATCAACACAGTACTGCCCAATAAAGAACAAATGGAAGGATTCCTCGCGCCCGACGACGGTGCGGCTGTCTATATGGTCAATCTACTCAAATACAAAGACAAGGCCGAATATGCCGATGGCCGTGTAACGGACTTAACCGGCCAAGAAGCGTATTACCTCTATTCCAAAGGGGTGAAAAAGCTTCTGGAGAAGGTTGGTGGCGAGGTTACTTTTAGTGGCAGTGTACGTCGCGCAACCTTGGGCGAAATCGAGGAGCTCTGGGACGATATTGCGATCGCCATGTATCCCAGTCGCAGCGCCATGTTAGAAATGATGCAACTGCCCGAAATGGCGGAAATCAGCGTGCACAGGTCAGCGGGCTTAGCGGGGCAATTAAATATCGAAACGGTGGACGCACCGAAGCTATAACTCTCAACACATAGCAGCAGGTGGACGGCCTCCTCGGGTGTAAGCATGTCTGCCCTGCGGTAACTCCTGTAATGAAAGAAGGGGAGGAGGGCCTTTCAGTAGTTAAGGATGGCGCAGCACATGCTCGGTGATGGGCGCCGTGGGCACAATGATCGTATCCCTAATGAGTATATTCCCGGCAACGCGCTGATAACTCTCGCTGGCAATGAGATCAGCAAAGTAGCGGGCATTAGGATAGTGAATTATATGCACCTCATTAAATCGCAGGCCACCTTCCAGTGCAACGGAACGGCCTCTGTGCAGGGGGCCGTATTTCAACGCAGCTATCCGGCTGTACATTTCACTAATATAAGGTTGATCTACTGCGCGCTGTTGTGCGGTTCCTGTTTTGACCAGATTATAAACGACCAGACCCTCTCTATTAATTTCGTACAGAGCCCTCAGCCTGGTCACTCTGCTGCGCCAGATTGCAGAATCGGGCGAAGCCCTATATGGGGCCGAGGGCCGCAGCGGTTCAATACGCCATTTCCCCCTGAGAAGATCCTTCAGGCGACGTTGCAGTAGAAGCTGAGGGGTGACCATGTTGGCCCTGCAGTTTCGTCGCATTCCGTGAATATAACTATCGGCAAACAACTCCCTGGCCTCGCAGGTCTGGGGATCTGCAAAACTCTCTTCATAGTCGAGGCGAGAAGGATACTCAAACAATAAAACGCCATCCCAGTCGCGCTTTCCCAGTTGTGCGGATTTTATGCTGAAGGCTGCTTGTCCGGCATAAACCAATCGAGCCTTCCCAGAAAGCATAACCTGCTGCTTGAATCGAGCGGCGGTCTCAACTATTTTTTCACCACCGCGTATCCTGAAAAATATCAAAATATGAAAGGTAGCACCCGAATGCAATAGCCTTTGCAGGTCTTGAGCCGAGGTGCGTCGTTTACGCAAATAAAGAAAATGTTGCCAGACAGATGCCAGCATAACAATAACCAGAACAATTGCGGACAGTGTGAACATCTTTGGTTCGCCAGCTCCCTTAAAAGTGTCAGCGCGCCGTGCAACGTGTTTATACCGTGAGGAACCTAACTCAAATAGTGTTCCATAATTCCGCGTCCGGCAAACAACGCCTTTACAGATTTTTTATCAGCCGCGCCACACTCCAGCAACTCATCCTGCACATGAAGTCGTGCGAGATTCAGGCGCCTTTGAGTACGCGCCCGGGTTGGACCAAAACCATAGTCATATTCGTAATACTTTTCCTCCGCTAGTCCAGCGGCAATATTGGCCCGCGCAAATTCGAAGTAGGTACCCTGAGCGTAGTCCAACACAGTACTTAGTGAGTCCGGCACGCTGTCGCTCTCCGACCAGTCGCAATCGCTGTAATTTTTTTCGCCGAACAGGCGATCAGTATAATCAAACAACATACCACGGAACTCTCCAAGCCAACTACAGGGAGTCGGGTCGGTGACAAAGTGTGCTTTGCAGGCGCCAGCCAGGGCGAAGTCTGCAAGACAGGGACGAGCCCCCAGTAGGAAATCGTTGCTGGCAAAATGTGTGTCCAGTGCGCGAAGCATAGTCATGTAGTCACCGCGTACGGACTCTTCCTGATCGGGCCCCACACCATTATAAGCGCAAACATTTTTTCCAAAGCCCTCGCACATCATGTCGCCTATCGGTGCGAAATCCTTCAACTCCTGCTCTGTGAAGGGCTCTTCTATCGACCGATTCATAACTGTATTTGCGCCGAAGCGGGGACCCACCCACGCAACATTTTCTGGATAGCACCAGCGGGTATGAACAGCGATGCGGCCCAACCAGTGATTGAATATATCCTCCAGAATAAAACAGCAGGCGCGCTGCAGCGGTGTGGTGGGAATGACGGGAGTCTGGTGAAATCGATCGTTCAACATCGGACCCAATGCGATAGTGTCGTGGATCATCCACTTTTCAGGGGTAAGGAGGGCAGGGATGAAGTGCGTACCAGTGCGGGCTTCTATTTCAGCTGTGCGCTCCTGCGTTTTAAAATCCCAATACCAGGGGATTTTCTGGAAGCGCAGCTGTGCTTCCAGCTTGCGCGAGAACATACTCAACTCTGTACCTATTAGACGATAATCTCCACGATACATATCTTATTTTCTCTCGGTGATTGTTCCAGCGAGAGTTACATAATGGCATAGAATGTGTCAATATAAAGTCTACTGCATGTGCGCGTTATCGACGTCTTAAACAAAAGAATTGAACTAACAGGAGAATCTGCGGTGTCCACGCCAGAACGACTACGACTAATTGGGGCTACCGGCTCACCCTATACACGCAAGATGGTTGCATTGCTTCGTTACCGGCAGATTCCCTACAGTATTATCTGGGCAGATCCAGCTGAGACTCTCGATGCCATGGGCATCGAAAAGCCAAAGCCCACGTTTCTTCCCACCTTCCTGTTCGAGAGTGACGATGGCGACCTACAGGCCACGTGCGATTCCACCCCCATCATACGCCGGCTGGAGAAACTCTACGCAGGCCGCAGTGTCATACCTTCCGACCCGGCTCTGGCCTTCCTTGATTATCTGATCGAGGACTTTGCTGATGAGTGGTGCACCAAGTACATGTTTCACTACCGGTGGTATCCGGCAGCAGATGCCGACAACGCGGGAACGCTTCTACCCTTCGGTATGGGCGTCAGCCTCCCGTCTGAAAACCACAAATCATTTAAAGAATTCTTCTCGAAACGACAAATCGATCGCCTGTACGTGGTGGGCTCCAACGACACAACAGCACCGGTGATCGACGCTAGTTACCGGCGCTACCTGGCGGCATTGGAAGCACACCTGGAACAACAACCCTTTATGCTCGGTAATCGCCCCGGCGCGGGGGATTTCGGCATGTTTGGACAATTGACTCAATTGGTGGGCTTTGACCCAACGCCACGCGCAGTGGCACACGAGGTATCACCGCGCACGGTCGCCTGGGTTGACCTGATGGAAGATCAATGTGGCCTTGAGCCGCAGGACGGCGACTGGACTCGACTCGAAGATATGCCTTCAACATTAAAAAGGCTGCTGGATGAAATTGGTAGAGTATATACCCCAGCGTTACTTGCCAATGCCAAATCGGTGGAGGCAGGCGAGAAGACCTGGGAAGCCGAGATCGATGGCGCGCTCTGGACGCAGAAGACCTTTCCATACCAGGCTAAATGTCTGCGCTGGGTCAATGAACAATACCGCACTTTGAGTGACTCCGATAAAACGCGTGTAAACGCAGTGCTGGCCGGAACGGGTTGCGAAGCCCTGCTATCAGATCGCTAGACAGGCGTTTCCATTTAAAAAGGACTAAGTACAGACTATGAACGACACACCATTTGACAATCGCGTCACCCAAATGACAGGTACCCGTTATCCGATCATCCAGGCCCCAATGGGATGGATAGCGCGCGCACAACTGGCCTCAGCTGTGAGCAACTCCGGAGGCATGGGCATCATCGAGACGTCCTCAGGTGAGCTAGACAATATCAAGGCCGAAGTCGCAAAAATGCGTACCCTGACTGACCGGCCCTTTGGAATGAATGTGGCCTTGTCCTATGTAAAAGGTTCCAACATCATTGAATTCGTCATCGAGCAAGGAATCAAGTTCGTGACGACCTCGTCAGGCAGCCCGAAGGTATGTACTGCCGACTTTCAAGCGGCGGGCATCAAAGTCTTTCATGTGGTGCCGACACTGGAAATGGCACTCAAGGCAATCGATTCCGGAGTGGATGGGCTGGTGGTGGAAGGCGGAGAGGGTGGCGGTTTTAAAAACCCTAACCCGGTTTCCACTATGGTCCTGCTGCCACTGATACGCTCTCGCGTTGATGTACCCATCATCGCCGCTGGCGGCATGGTTGATGGCGCCTCAATGGCTGCCGCCTTCGCGCTAGGTGCCGAAGGTGTGCAGATGGGCACGCGCATGCTCTCTTGCGCGGAATCACCAGTACATGACAACTGGAAGCGGGCCGTTATCAATGCTGCTGAAACAGACACTGTTTTTCTGAATCAGGAATCGCGACCCGCATTGCGAGCACTGCGCACACAAAGAACTGCGGCTCTGGCGCCGCTGGGTAAATTTAATGTGATGGAGAATATGATGGATCTGCAGTCGCTGTATTTTGGTGGCGATATGGAAGCGGCAATTCCACTGTCTGGGCAAGTGTGCGGGCGGATAGATTCGATTAAAAGTGCTCAGGAGATTGTCGAGGAAACGGTGTCGGGGTTTCGGGAGATTATGCGGGATCTGGCGGGGCAGTATGCTACGTGATTCACGCCAGGCCTAAGGTGTCAGCAGGTAGTTTCAGAATGGCACAAATCGCGGCATAACCGCAGTATCGGTGGATGTTTAGCCGGGACATACCCGCTCCCGGAAGGCTTCCAGAGGTTATAGACAACTCGCCCCAACAACATCCCGCACTGCTATAGTCATTGCAATCAAACTCCAACAACATAGAACCAAACGAAGGAGATCAAACACAATGGGATTCCAAGCAAGCGAACGTGTTCAGGAGATCAACGCCAAACTACAGGCATTTATGGACGAACACATCTATCCACGAGAGCATGAATGGGACGAGTTCACCCAAGACCCCGTCAATCTGTGGCAGACACCAGACTGGTTCTTCGAACTCAGAGAGAAGGCCAAGTCACAGGGCTTGTGGAATCTGTTCCTGCCCCATGAATACGAACCCTGGAGCCCAGGCTTAAGCAATATAGAAATCGCCACCATATTTGAGACCATGAGCAAAGTTAGCTGGGCCCAATCCGTATTCAATTGCAATGCACCAGACCGAGGCAACATGGAGGTACTGGCTAAATACGGAACACCGGAACAACAGGAACAGTGGCTGCACCCGCTTCTCGATGGGAAAATTCGATCTGCCTATGCCATGACCGAACCGCAGGTCGCGTCTTCGGACGCCACCAATATGGAACTGGAAATCACGCGTGATGGAGAGGAGTACGTGTTGAATGGCCGCAAGTGGTGGACCACGGGTGCCGTCAACCCACACTGCAAAATTGTGTTGGTGATGGGCAAGTCAAATCCCGAAAACGATCGTCACCGGCAACATTCAACCATCCTGGTGCCGCGGGATACACCCGGCATCACACTGGTACGTACACTGCGAGTTTTCGATAACCTGCATTCTCCAGGCGGGGAAGCTGAGTTGTTATTTGAAAACGTACGTGTGCCGGTTAGCAACATGATCAAGGGCGAGGGCTGTGGATTTGAGATTGCACAGGGGCGTCTCGGCCCTGGCCGATTCCAATACGCCATGATGTTTGTCGGCATGGCTCAGCGCTGCCTCGAGCTGATGTGTGCCCGGGCTGAAGAGCGTGTGGCATTTGGCGAAAAGCTGAGTAAGAAAACCAGTGTGCAGCATGAAATAGCACGCTGTCGTTGCGAGATCGAGCAGTGTCGTCTGTTAACGTTGCACGCTGCGGAAATCATGGACCGTGAGGGTGTCAAAGCAGCCATGGCACACATTTCGATGTTGAAAATTGTTGCACCCAGTATGGCGCAGTCAGTTGCCGACCGCGCTATGCAGGTATTTGGTGGCATGGGCGTCTGTCAGGACACACTGATCCCCTCTGTATTCACCACCGCGCGTTTCTGCAGAATCGCCGACGGACCCGATGAGGTACATATGTCGCAGTTAGGCAAGCTCACAATCCGTGACCTGGCAAGCTGATATGGGTCTTGTTGCGAACACCCGCGAAGTCGGAAGAGTACTCGCGGAGGCGTCAAAAGCCTTATCAGTATTGCGGACGTTCAAGATGCCGCGCAGTGAAGACTGCGTGTCACTCGGCGCCTTGTTTGAAGATGCGGTTGCGGCTCATCCGGGCAACATCATGCTGCTGTTCGAGGAACGGCAATGGACCTACACTGAATTTAATGTCGCCGTAAACAGATTTGCGCACCTACTCCAGGAACGAGGCATTAGTCGCGGTGACTGTGTGGCCTTGTTTATGGAGAATCGGGTAGAGTTTGTCATGTCCATGCTGGCATTGGTAAAACTCGGGGCCAGCGCCGCCTTAATCAATAGCAGTCTTACTGGAGCGGGCCTCGTGCATTGCATCCGCGCGACCCAGGCAAAGGCCTGCATCGTAGGCGAGGAGCGGGCGAGCATAATGGCTGAGGTGCTTCAGGACCTGGATTTACAAAAGGAATACGATTACCTATGGATGGCCGATTCCGGTCTTGACTCAACGCCGGGCTCAGCACCGGATTGGGCGCAGGATGTCGGTGCTGCCCTGACGGCTATGCCCAGCAACAACCTTCCGGTAACACGCGATATCACCGCAGGTGAAACGGCGTTGTATATATTCACCTCAGGCACCACAGGAATGCCCAAGGCTGCCGTTGTTCTACACAAAAAAATCTATGCCGCAAGCCTGGGGATGGGACGTATCGGCTTTCAACTCAAGTCCACAGATAGACTTTATCTGTGCCTACCCATTTACCATATTACCGGTATGTGTCCCGGCCTTTGCGCTTTTATTTGTAGCGGCGGCTCAATTTATCTACGCCGAAATTTTTCCGTTTCAACGTTCTGGCACGAGGTACAGAAGTACCAGACCAACTGCTTCGTCTACGTCGGAGAGCTTTGTCGCTATCTGGTTAATGTTCCGCCAGGAGCGCAGGAGAAGAACAACCCGCTGGATAAAATGCTGGGGAATGGTCTGCGGCCGGATGTATGGGATGCCTTCAAGCACCGATTCGGCGTTACGCGGATTTGCGAAATATATGGCTCAAGCGAGGGCAACGCTGCGTTCCTGAACTTGCTCAACAAAGAAAAAACTATCGGCGCCTCGATTACGAAAGTGGCACTCGTGAAGTACGATATCGAAACCGACTCTATTTTACGAGACAGCGAAGGTCACTGCATTGAGGTGGCAAAGGGTGAAGCCGGCTTACTACTGGCCCAGATAAACGACAGGGCAGAGTTTGAGGGATACACCAATCCCGAAGCCACCAGGAGCAAAATTATTGAGAACGTGCAGGTTGCGGCCGATCGCTGGTTTAACACTGGCGACCTGATCCGCAGGATTGATGTTGGTTTTGCCTTGGGCATGAAGCACTACCAGTTTGTGGATCGAACCGGAGATACCTTCCGCTGGCGGGCGGAGAATGTTTCAACCAACGAGGTAGGAGAAGTTCTTAACCTGCATCCGCAGATCAGTATGGCAAATGTCTACGGCGTTGAAGTGCCGGGCGTAGAGGGCCGCGCTGGCATGGTGGCATTTGAACTGGAGGAGGGGGCCGAGCTTGATCTCGCCGCATTCCTATCGCTGGTCGAACACGAACTTCCGTCCTATGCTCAACCCATCTTCATTCGAATCCTGAAATCAGCTGAAACGACAGTGACGTTTAAACTGCTAAAGGGAGATTTACGCGAGCAGGCTTTCCATCTGGCGAAGGTTGGTGGAGACACACTGTACGTTCGCAAACCTCGTAGTAACCGCTACGAGATGTTAGACGTAGAATTTTATCAGCATCTGGTTGCGGGCACTTCAGGTTACTGACACAAAAAAACACTTCAATACAAGGGCACACATGATGGTTAAAGATCAGATGATTAACACGCTGGAAGTTCGCAAGGACGGGTGGGGTAAAACCCGAGTTGTCTCCGAGCCGCTGACAGGCGAGCTCAATGAAAATGAAGTATTGCTCAAAGTGGACTCCTTCGCGTTGACCGCCAACAACATTTCTTATGCCGGTGCTGGAGAGTTACTGGGGTACTGGGGGTTTTTCCCCGCCGAGGAGGGCTGGGGTCGTATTCCCGCGATGGGCTGGGCTGAAGTGGCCGCCTCAGCGCACCCTGACATTGAGCCCGGAGAGAGAATATGGGGATTCTTCCCGTTTAGCACCCATATTAAAATTCTTGCAGGAGAGGTGAAACCCGACAGTTTTCACGATATCTCCCAACACCGCGCCGAGTACGCGCCGATCTACGCCCGGTTTGAACGGGCCTCTACCAATCCCATATACGATGCCACCCGGGAAGATCGGGACAGCCTACTGCGCGGTCTCTTTATGACGTCCTGGCTAGCAGAAGATTTTATGACGGTAAATAAATGCTTCGGCGCAAGTGCGTGTCTTATCACCAGTGCTTCCAGTAAAACCAGTATAGCGTTGGGCTACTGCGTAAAAAAACATGGAGCAATAAAAAGTGTTGGTATTACCTCAGCAGGCAATGTCGCATTCTGCGAATCACTGGGATGCTACGACAAGGTAATCACCTATCAAAACATTACAAGTCTCGATGCGGATAAGCCGGTTGTCACAGTAGACATGGCCGGCAGTGCTGTCGTGCTCAGTGACCTTCATCATCACTATGGCGAGAACATGAAATACTCCTGCCAGATTGGCGCAACACACTACGAAGAAATGGGGGCTGTCGACGATCTACCGGGTGCAAAGCCGGAGTTTTTTTTCGCGCCAGGGCATATCCAGACACGCAGCGCTGAAGTGGGTGCCACCGAGTTAATGACCAGCATGGGTAAAGACTACGTCGACTTTCGCGCCGACAGCGAGCGATGGCTCGGGATCAATCATAGCTACGGCTCTCGAGCTCTTGAGGAAACGTATCAAACGGTACTGGCCGGCCGGAGTGACCCGGCAAGCGGACAAATTGTGTCTATGTGGCCTCAAAATTAGCACAGCCTGGAATAGGGTGGGGCAGCTACAGGAGTTCTTCTGCCATCAGTTTCAAAGCTTCCGGTTGAGGGGAGGTAATAAGCATCATATCCAATGAACCGCGCTTCTCTGCAGCTTTCCATGCACCGAGGCGCTCTCGGATACGCTCTGCGGGCCCAATCAGGTTAGTAAGATCAATCAGCTCACTCGGCACTGCGGTGGCCGCTTTCTCTTTCTCGCCCTTCAGATAAAGCGATTGGATCTGCTCTACCTGATCGCTGTAGCCCATACGGCGCGCAAATTCGGCGTAGAAGTTCTTCCCCTTGGAACCCATACCCCCGAGTTGCCTCGCAAGCGCGGGCTTCATCATCTCCTGCACCTCAGACACATCATCGTGGACGATTACATTGACAAAGGTACTCACCGTAAACTCCTTCCGCGTGCATCTGGCACCTTCCTTGGCGAATCCCTCAGCGAGGTAACGGTCTACTATATCCCCAGTGTTATTGGGATCAATGAACGATAATAAAACACCATCTGCAATTTCAGCCGCCAACCTCAATCCGCCGGGACTGATAGAAGCGAGGAATATCGGTTGTTCTGCATTGGGATGTGCCACACTTTTTAAAGGCTTGCCGGCACCAGTGGTATTGGGACCAGTCATCGGTAACTGATAGTGATATCCCTCATGCACGAGTGGCTCCTTACGTTCAAGAATCTTACGTACGATGGCAACATACTCTCGCGTTCTAGTAAGGGGGCGATCATACGCAACACCATGCCAACCCTCTGCAACTTGCGGACCCGAGCTCCCGAGCCCGAGGTTAAAACGACCACTGGACAGGGCATCCAAACCAATAGCTGTCATCGCTGCAGAAGCAGGTGAACGCGCAGGTATTTGCATGATCGCAGTACCGACTCTTATTGTTGATGTATGCGCTGCCAACCAGGTAGCACTCGTAACAGCATCGCAGCCGTATGCCTCTGCAGCCCAAACTGAATCAAACCCAAGAGACTCAGCCAATTTGACTACCTCTAAGTCAATACTTGGCTTGGCACTGAATGC
>PKCY01000242.1 GCA_002862985.1 Haliea sp. | reverse complement strand
CGGTGTTTCGGGTTGTCCATATGGATCAATGTTTCCAGCCCATTGCGTGTCCCAAACTGTGACAGCAACGCCTCCTCGAACTCCCGCTGTATTAGCACTGTTCGTGGGTTGTTGAGAAACTCAGCATTGTTCTGGCTGATGGTCTTGATGTCCTCGTATTTTGTTATGGCCCAAAAAGGCTCGAAGTCCGGATGTTCAACCAGGGCGACGGGATCGTTTTCACGTAGCTGATCAAACAGTTCATACATGGAGGATTCGTTCCCCATGATGGCGGGGTCGAGCAGATTTACTGAGAGGCTCATCTGAGGATTCCTGACTGGAAAAGAGCCAGTGTATAGAGCGAGCGATATATTGGCTAGCGTTGATGTCAGGTGGTTGCACCGATCCAATGAGGAATCTGTTGGATCTGGCACAGCACTGGATTGAGGGCTTAATCGCCTTCTGTTAATTCCGATGCCATGTGCTCTCGCATGACAAACTTCTGAATCTTCCCAGTCACGGTCATCGGGTATTCCTTAACAAAGCGAATATAGCGGGGGATTTTGAAATGACTTATCTTGTCCCGGCAAAAATCTTTCAGCACGTCTTCGGTCAGGCTAGTGCCGGCATGTAACTGTACCCAGGCGCAGACCTCTTCCCCCATTTTTTCGTCGGGCACTCCGAAGACCTGAACCTCGGCGATCGCCGGGTGCGAATAGAGAAACTCCTCAATCTCCCGAGGATAGATGTTTTCGCCGCCGCGAATCAGCATGTCTTTTATGCGTCCCACGATCTGCATATAACCCTCGCTGTCCATCACACCGAGGTCACCAGAGTGCAGCCAGCCGGCAGGATCGATGGTCGCCCGCGTACGCTCTTCGTCGTCCCAGTAGCCACGCATTACCGAGTAGCCCCGGGTGCAAATTTCACCCTTTGCCCCAACGGGAACGACGATTCCTGCGTTATCAACGACACGAATCTCCACCCAGGGGACGGCGCGTCCGACGGTTTGCGTGCGTTTTTTCAGGGAGTCGTCGGGTAAGGTCATGTGATTAATGGGGCTGACTTCTGTTTGGCCATATGCGATGAGGATTTCGCCCAGGTGCATTTGGCCGATAACGCGTTGCATGACCTCAACTGGACAGGGCGCACCGGCCATAATGCCCGTCCTTAGGCTTGTGAGGTCGAACTCTGCAAATTGCGCATGATCAAGCTCACCGATAAACATCGTGGGTACGCCGTGCAGCGCCGTGCAACGCTCCTCCTGCACCGCCCTTAAGGTGGAAAGTGGATCGAACGCGGCATCGGGGTAGACTGCCGTGGCGCCATGGGCCATGCAGGCGAGGTTGCCCATCACCATGCCGAAACAGTGGTAGAGAGGGACCGGGATACACAGGCGATCCTCTGGCGAGAAGCGCATACCCTCGCCAGCCAAATAGCCATTGTTTAGAATATTACAGTGGGTGAGTGTTGCGCCTTTGGGCGCGCCGGTGGTGCCACTGGTGAACTGTATATTGATCGGGTCATCCGGGCGTAATTCTCGTTTAAGGACGTCCAATTGATGCTTATCGCCGATACTCCCGAGGCTGCATGCCGCAGAAAAATTCAGCATCCCCGGCGTGGCTTCCTCGCCCATGCGAATAACCGTTTCCAGGTGTGGCAGTTTCGCCGAGCGCAGTTTGCCGGGGGCGCAGGCGGATAATTCCGGTGCCAGTTCCTTTAGCATGCTGAGATAGTCGCTGCTTTTGAACTGTGCGGCACTGACGATAGCCCGGCAGGATGACTTGTTGAGTGCGTATTCCAGTTCGTAGAGCCGGTAGGCGGGGTTAATGCACACCATAATGGCGCCGATTTTCGCGGTGGCATACTGCACCAGGGTCCACTCGTAGCTGTTTGCACCCCAGATGCCAATCCGGTCACCCGGTTCAAGCCCCAGTGCCAGTAGTCCTGTTGCCAGGCGATTGACCTCTATTTGCAGTTGCCGGTAACGCCAACGGATTCCCTGATGGCAGACCACCAGAGCTTCCTGTTCCGGGTATCGCTCACAGATGGTGTCGAAGTAATTACCGATCGTCTGATAAATGATCTGGGTGTTCGATGCACCACAGTAATAACTGTGGGTAAGCGCGGCCATGGCAGTCTCCCTTAAAAAGTTCAACTATAGCAAGAGCGCAAGAATAGTTTCGGCTGGCTAAGTTGTGACCTAGTACTGTGAATTGAGTCCCAAAAAAAACACGCACCTGCCTGGGTGTCGCCATGGAGACAGGTCCCTGATATATGATCCTGATAATGTTTTTTCACATGCGTTTCTTGTGAATTGAGGTAAGGCGTAAGCTGGCTGCCTTTGCGGGCTAAATGTAACCAGCGGCCATTACATGAATAATATTGTGCGCGCACGGGGTACATCAATGCTCCTACAGCGTTCGCGCCCGGGGGGGTAAGGGACATGGATAATCAAAGTCGTTTTCGCGGCTGTCTTTTGGCAGGCGCTGTGGGAGATGCCCTGGGGGCGCCTGTCGAATATATGAGCCTCAGCCGAATCTGTACCACGTTCGGCAGCACCGGTATCCGCGACTACGTGAAATTCGCGGGGCGCAAAGGCGCAATATCCGAAGAGACTCAGATGGCGTTATTCTCGGCAGAAGGTCTGATTCGGGGCTCGCTGCATAAGACATCAGAGGCAAACTCAAGCTATAGCTACCACGCGGCAATCGCTTACCAGCGCTGGTTGCTAACGCAGGGAGAAAGCAACGAGCATGGGCTCAGTTCACTAGACGCAACCTCCGGCTGGCTATACGACGTGAAGGCGCTACATTCGCGGCGTGCGCCGGGCCGTACCTGCAGAGCAGCCCTGCGCAGTGCAACTGCGATAGGCCAGTCCGCGCTGAATACTAGTAAGGGCTGTGGGGGAGTGATGCGTGTGGCTCCAGCGGGCTTATTTGCAACGACTGTAGAAGAGAGTTTTGAGCTTGGTTGCCAGTTGGCCGCTCAGACACATGGTCACCCCACGGGGTGGTTGTCGGGTGGCGCCATGGCAGTGATGGTTACGATATTGAAGCAGGGCGCCCAATTACCGGATGCCATTGATAGCGCACTGAAGTGTCTGGCCGATAAGGAGGGCCACCAGGAGGTTACTGCGGCATTGGAGCTGGCGGTGGAACTGGATCGTGCCGGTGTTGACCATGATCAGGCAATTGCTCAGTTGGGCCGTGGTTGGCTAGCGCACGAAGCTCTGGCCATTGCTGCCTACTGTGTGCTGAGAGTCCCCGATATGCCCGAGGGAATTGTCCTGGCAATAAATCACGATGGAGATTCGGATGCCACCGGCGCTATGGCTGGAAGTTTACTCGGTGTGATGCTGGGAGAGGAGGGCATACCTGCGCCGTGGTTGAAGCGACTCGAGCTACGCAAAGTCATCACCGAAGTGGCTGATGACCTTTACTTATGCCGGGACTGGAATGTCGGGGCAATGGTTGACAGCACGAATATTAATAAGCGAATTCGGGAGAAGTACCCAGCGTGTTAGTGGTGCTTCGCGGGCATGTCTCGCGAACTGTGTTTCTTTACCTTTAACAGCGCTTCCCGCTCCGCTTTCTCCTGGCGTTGCTGCGCTACGATCTCTTCCTCTTCCGCGATCATGTCTGGCGTCTCCAGTGAAATGCATCCCAATATACCCCCACGGAATTCATTTACCAGGATAGAAGAAACCTTCTCCAGATCGACGCGACCACCGCTGCGCAGGCAACCACGCTTGGCACCCATCAACTCGAGAAACGCTATATCGGTTGCCGGGAGCGAGTTTAGCTCGTAACGCTCCAGTAGCGATTCTGGATATTGGCTAAGAAGATAGTCGCTGAGGTACAGTGCGACATCCTCAACTTCCATCGCTGTGTCTTTGATCGCGCCGCTCGCCGCTAACCGGTAGCCGCTGTTCTCGTTGTGAATTTTTGGCCACAGAATGCCGGGCGTGTCCAAGAATACAATACCCTCGTTTAGCCGTATTTTTTGTAGACCTTTCGTAATGGCCGGTTCATTGCCGGTTTTCGCCACCTTGCGACCGGCTGCTGCATTAATCAGGGTGGATTTCCCCACGTTGGGAATGCCGGTGATCATGGCCAGTATATTGGCGCCTGTTCTGGGCCGCCCGGGAATCAGCTTGTGAATCAGTTGGATGAGTTTTTGCGCCTTATCGGGCTGCTCCAATGACGTGGCAAGGGTTTTTGTGGACGCCGCGGTTTCGAAATGGGTCTGCCACTGGGCGGTGATTTCGGGGTCTGCCAGATCAGACTTACTTAAAATTTTGATGCAGGGTTTATTTTTCGCAAGTCTGGCAATTGCGGGGTTCTGGCTGCTGTAAGGCAAACGGCAATCCAGCAACTCTATAACAAGGTCCACTTCGGGCAGAACCTTGGTCATCTCCTTATTGGCCTTGTGCATGTGACCCGGATACCAGTTAATTGCCATAATTTAGCTCTTAGTCATATGCGCAGGAAATAGGGTAGGGCGACCAGCGCGGCTCCAATGCCGACCAACCAGTACACATCTGGCACGAAGTAGGGAAATACTATCAGGGATAGACCGCAGTATTTGGTAATCAGTAGTTGCTGTTTGCGGCCGTACATAAAGTACCCCAGGCCAACTGACGCCAAGAGTATCCCCCACAGAAGCATCGACTCTATTTCCATCTATCCTCGCGGTTTATTACCCCTTCTTATCCTATTTTAGCAATAAGCACTCCAGTATAGGGATTAACTTGTCCGGCTTTCGAGCTGCTCAGACACAAATTCCGACCAAGGCACGGAATTGATATTTGTGTCACGCTTGTGCGATCTGTCGCTTGTACTTCCCCCTCAACCTGCATTATCGTTGCGCTATGAAGACTTTAATTACGCTGTTTACGCTCTCGCTTTCAATAAATGCACTGGCTACGTCCTACGAGCTTCCGTCGGAGTATTTCGACGTCATTGGCACAGTTAGTATGGTGGAAGCCAAACACGAAGACACCCTGTTGGATATCGCCAGGCGAACAGATATTGGCCAGGATCAGATGGAACGCGTCAACCCCGGTGTCGACCGCTGGCTGCCCGGTGCGGGGACGCAGATTATCATCCCCTCCAAGCATATCTTGCCGGCCGGCCCGCGTAAGGGGGTGGTGCTTAACCTGCCCGAGATGCGGCTATATTACTATCCGCCCAAAAAAGCGGGTCAGTTGCCACAGGTGCAGACCTATCCTATTGGTATCGGGCGTATGGACTGGGCTACGCCACTAGGCAAGACCACCATCACGGCAAAAACAAAAGACCCCGCCTGGAGACCCACCGAAAACATTCGCCGTGAGCACGCCGAAAGGGGTGATCCGTTGCCGCGCGTGGTCCCGGCCGGGCCCAATAATCCACTGGGGCGTTATGCCCTGCGTCTGGGGATCCCGAGTTACCTGATTCACGGCACCAACAAACCGTTCGGTGTAGGTATGCGGGTGTCCCACGGTTGCATACGAATGTTGCCGGAAGATATTGAAAAATTATTTCCTCAGCTTCCCGTTGGCACCCCGGTGTCGATAATCAATCAACCGGTCAAGGCGGGCTGGTACGGTGGCAAGCTATATCTGGAGGTTCATCCACCGTTGGAGGAGCACTACGATAAAGGCGCATTGGTAGAGGAGGTGATGTTGGCGCTGGATGACGCCACCGCTAGGCGGCCTATTGAGTTGAACAATATTGTCATTGATAGGGAGGTCAATCAGCAGACTGGGTTACCGACTGTGATTTCAACCGGACGTTGAGAGCGGAAATCGCCGCAGCGACCTCACCACGAGGAGAGGTCGCTCCGGCAAGAAGATGGCCGTAGTGCTATTTAGCCATGGACTGCTTGAACATGCGGTCCATTTTTTCAGTATTGGCATTGCAACACGCCTGGGCAGCATCAGCAGCGGCTTGTGCAGAAGCAGCAGAAGCAGCAGCAGCGTCGGCAGCAGCTTGAATGCTTGCCAGTTGTGACTCTATTTTGTCCAGATCCCTGGTAGTGGCACAGCCAGAAATGCCTGTTACAGCTACCAACATGAATGCTGCTGCCGTAGTTTTGAGCGTATTACGCATAATAGTTTCCTCTAAGTGGTAAGCCGTTACCCGGCCTTTTAAGGTTATTCCAGCACAGACCACTGTTCCCTGACAAAGACAGGTCAGGTGGTGCATGTTGGGGCAATGTCGCCAAACCTTGTCGGCGAGCACTTCCGACCTCTATTTTCAGAGATACGGCGACTAATCGCAAGTGATTGTTTACGCGACTTTTTGCCACTCAGCGGACAATCACCCTGGTGCCGACGTCAACCCACCCGGCCAGTTCCTGCAACTGCTCATTGGTGAGCGCTATACACCCGTCAGTCCAGTTGATGGTTTCATGTACTTCCGTGTCCCCCTCACCGAGACCGTGGATTCCCAAATACCCTCCCAGACTGGTGCTTTGGGGAGGTGGGCGCCCTTGGTCCAGTTGACGCCGCAAGGCTCGATACTCACTGACGTTGATCCGCTGATCTACGAAAGCCCGCTCTGTGTGGTCGAGATTGGGGTAGTCAATGGCCATAAACAGCTCGAAACGCTTGCTGGGCCTGATATGGGTGATAGTGAAATCGCCCAAGGGTGTGGTTTCGTCGCCCCTTTTCCTGGCCAGCGAGGGTCCATTGCTGCCAATTGCAATGTTGTCGAAGATCTTAAGCTCGGTCTCGCCTTGCATGATGACAAGGCTCAGATCGTGGGTGTCGACGGCTATCCAGATGTCCGCAGAGGCATTTGCCTGTGTGAACTGGATAGGTAGGAACGCGGAGACCACCAGGCAGAAGCCTAGTGCGAGTGCCAGGATGCCATACTCCTTCTTTTCGATCCGCCGGGCGGTAGCATGAAAAAATGACACGTCGAAGGCCCCTTAACTAAAACCAATACAAGAGTCTAGCTGCGACCAAATCGTCAGACAATGGATAGAATTCGGTAATCTGTCACTGTTCGTTGAGGAAATAACCGGTTTGTCGGCCATGAGTAAGATAAATTATGGCCGACATGCTGATGTGACTGTCTGACGTTGGCGCTTGACTGTGCATACTAAGGGCTGTTCCATGAGCGGTCGGACTCAAGGCGAATGTAACCGACAAGAGACAGATTAAGGCAGTTTGTAGTCGTATCATTCCCGGAGTAGTGATGCGCTGACGGCACAGTGCGCTGGCCCAAGCGGCAACTTAGGTGGCATAAAACTGGCTAAACCATTTTCTGTACCTGGCGATGGGCCCGTCTCCGTCACACAGGATGGGATTTTCCACGTAGCGTTTGTTATTCCATATCACGATATCCTGCTCCACGCCGCCGGCGATATTGTCTCGGGTTGCCTCGGCAAGAGTCTGATTCATGTCGGTTTGCGATCTGGGTACAGTGAACGTGAAGCGCAAATGTATGCTCTGCTCATCAATGGGCGTGATGGTACCCATCATGACGACTTCAAAGGCCCTTGTAATGCGCTGGATAGTTTGCCCCGGGCCCACATTGACGGAATTGACCTCGATGAATTCCCAGTCCTGACCGCTGTCATCGGTCTCGCCGGCTTCGTTGATGCGCGGTACTTTGTTTAGCAGCAAGGTTGATCGCCTGATGCCATCCATTGTGACTTCACCCTGTGGCATTTCCGGGCTGGAGTGGACAAACATGAAATGCGCCACATCGGCGCCATTTTCGCCTGCCTCCTGGATGATGGTGTTGATTTTCCAGTCGTACACCTCGATGTCGGTCCAGTCAGGTGAGCCGATTTCAGCAATTGTCTCCACTTCAAAACCGGGTGCTTCATTATTGGGGTGATACCAGGCCCAGATCATAGCGTTGCGTTCGACCACCGCGTATGAGCCGACAATCTGTTTGTCCGTCGCCTTAGGCGGTATGTTGGTGGCATAGGGCACTGCGCGACACCTACCATCACCATCGAACTGCCAGCCATGAAAGGGGCAGGCAATATTGTCTCCTTTTACCACACCACCGTGACCCAAGTGCGCGCCCAGATGAGGGCAATAGGCATCGAGTAACCGAGCCTGCCCCGATTCAGTGCGAAACAACACCAGGTCGCGACCGAAATATTGCAGCGGCATCACATCGCCTGCGGCCAGTTTGCTGGAATATTCCAAAGCAAACCACCCCAGGGGAATGGGTTGATCGTAGCGAATGTTCATTGAAGCTTGCTCCATGTTTGCTAAAGTACAGTAGGTAAGCCGTTGTCCCCACTACACCCAATACCCACAGGAGATTACCATCAACAACCCAGCCGTGCAGCCCTCTGTCAATTTTCAGATTCTTGATCCTGACGTTATTGAGGATCCCTATGCTTTCTACCGCGCGTTGGTGAAAGAGTCGCCGGTCTATCGCGTGCCCGGAACTGAAGTTTTTTTGGTGTCTAGTTGGCAATTGATACACGAGGTGTTGAAGAATCAAGTGGACTACTCCGCCAATCTTACCGGCATCCTCATTAGCGATGAACAGGGACACCCGGCGCTGTTTGATTTAACCCAATTCGGCGGCACGGTGGACGCCATTGCCAATGCCGATGAGCCGTTTCACTCGGTGCACCGTAAGATGGTTCTTCCGCAACTCAACGCCCGTAAAGTCGCCGCAATGGAGGATGAGGTGCGCGGCTGGGCGCATGATGGCGTGCAGCGACTTGTTGCCGCCGGGAAAGGTGATTGTGTCGGTGAATTGGCTAATGCAATTCCGGTCAAGGTGATGGCGCGGTTGGTTGGCCTGCCGGTTGAAGATGTTGATCAGCTGCTAGAGTGGGCATTCAGTGGCGGCGATATCCTTGCGGGAACTCCGAACCTGGAACGCATGATTGAGTTGGCGGCCTCCACCGGGGAGATGAAAGCGTATCTTGAAGAACACTTTGCTGCAGCGCAGCAATCCTCTGCTTCGGATGGGGCGGGGAATGTCATGGCGGAGCTGGTCGAGGGGGTCAGGCAGGGCGCCATCTCGGAGCAGGATGCAGTGGCCATTATTATTGTGCTGGTAGGTGCTGCGGGTGAGTCTACTTCGAGCCTGGTCGGCAGTGCTATCCGTATTTTGGCAGAGAACCCGCAATTGCAGCAGCGATTGCGTTCCCAATCTGAGCTGATTGGACCCTATGTCGAGGAGGTGGTGCGACTGGAGTCTCCGTTCAAGGGGCATTACCGGGCGGTATTGAATGAGACGCAATTGGGAGGTGTAATCATTCCCGATTCAGCCCGAGTATTCCTGTTATGGGCAGCGGCGAACCGTGACCCGGCGGTGTTTGGCGATCCGGACCAGCTGGATATCGAGCGCAGCAATACCAATGAGCACCTGGGTTTTGGTCACGGCATTCACTTTTGTATCGGTGCGAGGCTCGCGCGTATGGAGGCGAAGCTTATTCTCGAGGAAATGTTAAAGCAGACAAGCTCCTTCGGTCTGGATCGTCAGTTTCCGGTCAAACATGTGCCTAGTATTTTTGTTCGACGGCTGGGCCAGCTGCATCTGGAGCTGAAGGCCCAGTGAACAGGAGAGGCTTCTTGTACCTATAGACTATTAGGGTGTAGTCTCTACACGTGAAGAATTGTCTTGAGGTATGAGTATGACTGGTTGCCCACATTTTGACCTAACCGCTCCGGAAACCTATACCGGTGACGTTCCACGAGAGATTTTCAAATACCTGCGCGAGGAAGAGCCAATCCATTGGCATGATGATCCGGAGACCGACACGGGTTTCTGGGCAGTAACCAAGCACAAGGATCTGGATTTTATCTCCAAGAATCCGCTTTTGTTCTCATCTGCACAAAAGAGTTGTTTACCCTGGGAGTCTGATCCGGAGCGCGTCGCGTTAATGCGTCAGCAGTTAATTAACATGGACCCACCGCAGCATCTGAAGTATCGGCGTCTGGTACGCAATGCCTTCACACCCAAAAAAGTCGATAGCTACGAGCCTCGCTTTCGTGAGATCGCCAGAGGCATTGTCGACCGGGCAGTGGCTGGAGGGGAGTGTGAATTTGTGGAAGACGTCGCGGCCGAGTTACCGTTGATCGCTATTTGCGAGCTGATGGGAGTACCCATTGACAGGCGCCAGCATTTGTTTGAGTTGACCAATATCATGTTGGGAATGTCCGACCCGGAGCTATCGACATCCGAGGCTGACGGTGAGAATGCGATGGCCGAAATGTTCTTCCTCGCCCACGAGCTTGCAGTAAAGCATCGCGATAACCCCCAGGACGATATCGTGCATGTGCTACTTAACGGAACGGTGGAAGATGAGCCGCTCACTGATGAGGAGTTCTGTCATTTCTTCCTGATGCTGATGGTGGCTGGGAATGAGACGACCCGTACAGTGACATCTCAGGGAATGCGCCTGCTTATGGAGCATCCCCAGCAGTATCAGCAGTTGGTAGATAATCCAGATTTAGTGGAGGATGCTATCGAGGAAATTCTGCGTTTTGACCCCGCTATTATTGCCTTTCGCCGCACTGCCACAGAGGATGTGGAGGTGGGTAGCCAGTTAATAAAAAAGGGCGATAAGATCAATGTGTACTATGCCTCAGCCAGTTCTGACGAGGACATTTTTAGTGATGCTGATACTTTCGATATAACCCGTGCGCAACGAGAGGATGTGAAAAATAGTCATCGCGCATTTGGTATCGGGGAACATTTTTGTATGGGCTCACACCTTGCGAGACTGGAATTGAAAGTTATTTTTGAGGAGATTCTAAAGCGTATCCGGAACCCGCAATTGAAAGGCGATATTAACTGGCTGCGCTCTAGCTTTATTCACGGCATTAAAAAAATGCCGATTGAATTTGATGTGGTATAAGCATGTCGAGGGCGCGATGGTGTTGCCTGTTGAGATATGACTTAATTGCGAGTGAGCAAAAAGGTAATCGCTTCACTCAGCGCGTCACATTCCAGTTTGATTGATTTTTTTGTCTTGATGCTTCTGGGGTTGATTTCGTCGACCATGCCCCGAAGTGTCGCAAACAACAGGTGGCGGGAGATCTCACTTCGGTGCGGTTCCTGGACTTTATCTGCAAATAATTCGTCCCAGAGCCGGGAGGTTTTCTTCGCCCAGAGAGAAAGTTGCTTCTGTCCGTTAATGTTTGAAGAGTCATCTTTGCCCGCATTGCGCAGGATGGCGATGCTAACCCGGTACCCCTTCTTGCTAACGAGCGCCCAGACCACATCAATCAACTGTCTTACTCGCTGTTGGAGGTCGTCGCCCGCCAGCGAAGTCGCTTCCAGCGTGGCGGTAAAATCGTCAAATATGTGGTCGATGACCGCCTGCAACAGGGCGTCCTTATCGCCAAAATGGTACTGCAACACGCCCCAGCTCACGCCCGCTTGTTCGGCAATGCGATTGGTGTGTGCTGCATGGAAGCCTTCGCGATAGATACAGTCGATGGCGGTTCTTATTACTTTCTCACGGGTGACTTCGCGTTTCTTTAGTTTTGCGGTCTGTGTCATGCTTGCATCCGTGCGGTTGAAGGGATAAATCGCGTACTGTGCAACGCATAAAATAGTTGTGACTATAAAATATTGCGGATATATTGACAAGCATACTCCATTCAGTCGGTACGTGAATTGTCGATGAAGCACGAAAAAAAACGAACGCTACAGCAGTTCAGTCGACAACAGCTCGCGCAGTTAGGGCGCGAATTCATGCTGTGCGCACAGTTCAATAGCCGCACAGGCTATGCAGCTCTGCGAATGAATCACGGCGATACCGCCTATAAAGATGTGGCCATCGAAAACTGGATGGGTGCAAGCCCTGTGTATACCAGACGAATGCAGACAGCGATGGGGTTCGCCGGTGGGACCGACGTGGCTACCATTTTCAAAGGCTTGCAGTTGGAATGTGGATTTACTCATCAGTATTTTGATGTTCACTTTGAGGTTTCAGGCGCAGGTAGCGGCCGCTTTTGGTTAAACAGTTGTGGTGCTCTGTTGGAGACGGAACCGCGCGGCAAGGATGCTGTGAAAACGATGTGTCACGATATTGAAGATCCTACGTTTAACGCCACAGCAATGGCGACCAACCCACGGGCGCGAATGGTGCCAATACACAGGCCGCCGAGAGCGCCGGTTGATCGCGTCCCCCACTGTGAGTGGTCGGTATTTATTGATCCGGAAGCGGACGTTTTAGAGGAGCCTGAAATTGCGCAGGTAATGAGCGGCACCCGGCTCGCGAATGTAACGATTGAGCGCCCTGAACCGGCAGAACCCGGTGGTCTGGTTGATTACTCCGGTCCTATCTTTGAGCAATTACAGCTGGAGCAGCTTTCCCATGATGCGCTGGTGGTAGTGTGCCGTGAGTTGGCGGTTCAGGTTCATCTCCTGGTAACCGGCCTGATGTTTTCCGTCGCTCAGCGCTATGGAGAAGAGGCGGCACTCGCCGTTGGCGAATTTCAGATGTGCGGCAGCTGTTGGGTGATGAGTAATCGACTGGTCAAGCTGCTGGGTTGTGAGGGCGCCGGAATTGACGATGTTATTGCCGTGTTACAGGTCCACCCTGCCTTTCAGCCCACCGAATACTGGCGATTTGCGATTACGAAGTTAGATGATCACCGCGCCTGTTTCGAGCTGCTCCACTGCCCCGCCTGTGAGGAAGCCATGCCCTATGGCTGGCCTGCACTGCTAATGCGCGGTATGAGTGGTGGTCTTGACGCTTTGGTTAAGGGCGTTGATCGTCGCGCGCGGGTCGAGCACAGTGCGGCTGGCGGGCGAGCCTGGGACATTATCATTGATGATGTTGATGCCGATATCGAGGAGCCTCTGTCGATACAAATTGCCAAAGGCACCGTTCTTTATCGAACGCAGCTGCAGGATCATATTCAACTGCTACAGGTGTAAAGTTGGGTCAAGGGCCAGCGCTTATACAGAACAGCCGCCACGACTAAAAAGTGAACGTCCTTCATGGCGGCAGCGACCCGCCGGGCGTCCCCTGCTCGCTGTCTCCGAACAGGCCGTTCTGGCGAATATCTGGATATAACCGGCGAGAATATTGAAGTAAACTATCAGTTAAAGTAGGACTTGCGTCACGAAATCGAGATAAGTTGGACCGGGGGTCTTGAACATCGATTATCGAAAAACTACGATGCGGAGAAGTGAAACCAATACATACGATTACAAATGCTAACGTATGTTCTCTGAATAGGGGCTAAGAGTCATGGCCAGCAAACGCCAAAACGATACAGATGCCCAAGATAGCCGCTTCCGGTCTGAACGGATGATCAAGCAAGATGGAAACTGGTTCTTTGAAACGCGGGAAGGGACATTTGAGGGTCCGTTTGGGAGCAAATCGGAGGCTGAAGAAGGGCTGGAACGCTATATCTACATCACTAACATGGGGTTGCTAAAAGATGCTGATCATCTTGCTCTGGATCCATTGTGAGAACAGGGGCAGCACAAATCAAAACCTCGCTCACGCGCGGTTTTGGCAGCAGCTGACACCGGCAGCTATCGACGCAATTTAAACTGCTGGGCAAAAGCCTCCAGGCGTCGCTTTTTATCATCGATACCAGACAGCGCCGTACGTCCATCGGCATCCAGGAAATTGCATCCATTAACCATCGTCACACCGGCAGTAGCCAGCCGTTCGTGGGTGCCGTCACCCGGGTTTTGTACGCCCGTCCAAATATTGAAGGGCTTGTCAGCATTACCCATTTCGTCGCGCGTTTCGCGCAACGTTTCCAGTAGCGGGTAGATCTGGGCTTCCTCGTGAGAGGTAGCCATCCATCCATCGAAACGACAAGCCCTGCGCATCGCCGCTGGTGCGTAGCCGCCAATCATGATGGGCATAGGTTGCCGTGTGCCGGGGGACATCTTGACCGGGGGAATGTCGTAGTAGGTGCCGTGGTATTCAGTCATTTCGCCGGAGAGCAATTTTTGAATGATCTCCAGCATTTCGTCAGCGCGTTTACCGCGGGTGTGGAAGTCTTGTCCTGTCATCTCAAATTCTGCTTTCTGCCAACCTACACCGACACCCAGGGTGATTCTATCGTTGGACATATAGGAAGCTGTGGACAGCGCTTTGGCGGCGCTGAGAGGCTCCCTTAGCGGCAACACATAGATGGTGGATAGAAAGTTGAGGTGCGTTGTTGCCTGTGCCAGTGCCGCAGTAACGACCCAGGGGTCCGGCCAGTGCGTGTCCGGATTCCAGAGTATGTTGCCGCTATCCTGGTAAAGGTATTCATCCATCTGATTCTTGGTGGTCACCAGATGATCACCATAGGATACGCCGTAAAACCCGAGGTCTTCACAAAATTGTGCAAGCTCGACCATCTGGTCCATTTCGACGAAGGCCAGTGACTGCCAAAACTTCATACATTGCTCCTTGAGTGAGCATTTGCGAGGGTCGGAACCCTGATCGACTGAGCAGACAGCATACAGGTACAGCAGGATTTTCGTCTGCTGATTAGACGAGTCAGCCGTCTTTTTTCACACCCTTTATTATAGTTGCAACTATATATTAGCTCGGTTATTGTGCGCTTCATAATAGTATTTCAGCAAGCTCAAACTGGTTTTTTAGAAGGGTGTATGTATGGCCGCTTATAGTCGCGAGGAAATGGAAGAAATGATGCGCCGCTGGCTGGCGGTCAATGAGAAGGCGGAGGACGAGAGCAACTGGCGACACCTGGCCGACTTCTATACCCAGGACTGCCTGTATGGTTGGGACACTCCAAATGGCAAGTACGAATTCCGCGGGCGTGAAACCATTCGCGAAACCTGCGTTGGTGCTGCCATGGACCCCTACAAGGGCTGGACCTACCCCTATGACAAGATCGTGATCGATGAAACCCGTGGTACCGCTATGGCAACCTGGTGGCAGACACCTCCAGGTGCGCCGGTGCGTGAGGATGGTTCTGCGATGAAAGTCATAGGCGCCTCCTACTTTCAGTATGGCGGAGACTACCAGTGGAGTGAGCAGTTGGATTTGTATGACTACACCAACATCATCAACCTCATCAAAGAGTGTGTGGAGAAGGGAGTTCTCAAGGAAATGCCGGTAATGTCCAGTGAACAGGTTTCAGGCGGAAAAACAGAATGAGCGACGCAGCCACTACGGCGCAGAAGTCTCCGCCTAAAGTCAGTGGTGAAAAACCTGACGTAGGGCATATGGAGGAATTTGGGGCTAATTTTGCGCGCTTTCTAATGCGCTGCAATGCAGAATGTGGCGAGTTGGCAGAATTTAATATGGGTGGCCAGCAGACGGTATTAATGAGCGGTCCGGCTGCGCAGGAAGCCTTTTTAAAGACGCTTGATCAAAAGCTCAGTCGTGCCGCCGCTTACCAGGCGACTGTTCCGGTATTCGGCAAAGGGGTTATTTTTGACGCGCCGCCAGACAAGATGAAAATCCAATTAAAGATTCAAGTTGATGCGCTGCGCTTCCAGAAGATGAAAAACTATTCGGCGATTATTTCTCGCGAAGTGGAAGATTGGGTAGCCGGTTGGGGCGACGAAGGAGAGCTGGATTTTCTTGAAGAATTCCTGCATTTGACCCTGCACACGGCAACGCACTGTCTGCTAGGTACAGATTTTCGCTACAAGTTAACCGATGAGTTCAGGGAGCTCTATCACGCGCTCGAGAAGGGCTTGCAAGCGATTGCGTTCGTCGACCCCTACATGCAACAACCGATCTTTGAGGCGCGTGATAAAGCGCGGGAACGGTTGCAGGAGCTCATTGGCGCCATTATCGCTGAGCGTCGCGCCAACACCGACGTGCAATATGAGGACGCGCTGGAAACTTTTATGGCGGGAACCTATGCCGATGGCAGCTTTCTCACCGACAACGAGATTACGGGCCTAGTGATCGCCACCATATTTGCCGGACACCATACCAGTTCCGGTACTGCCACGTGGACCCTCACGGAGCTTGCCCGCCAGAAAAAGTACTCGAGTGCAGTATTGCAAGAGTTGCAGGTGTTGTTCGGGGACGGTGCGCCGATCACGTTTGAATCTCTGCGAGAAATTCCGCGGCTGGAGCACTTTATCGAAGAGGTGCTGCGGCTCCATCCACCCTTGATTCTGCTGATGAGGCGAGTGATTGAGGACATTGATTATAATGGTACGCTGATTGAGGCTGGCAAAACGGTGGCGATATCGACTTATGGTTCGCACCGCAATACGGATTACTTCCCGGACCCCGAGTGCTTCGATCCGCACCGCTCCAGTCCTGATACCTTATTTGCCTATATTCCCTTCGGGGGAGGGCCGCACAAGTGTGCAGGTAACGCATTTGCGATGATGCAGTTAAAAGCTATTTTTGCGGCGCTTCTGCCGCGCTATGAGTTTGAGTTGGTTGATCCTGATGATTCCTATCAGGACGATTTTTCGGCGATTGTGTTGAAGCCCAATGGTCCCTGTCGACTGCGCTACAAGCGGCGCAAGTAACTATAAGCTTGCGCTACGGATAACGTGTAGGGGGAGAAAGCAGTGAAGGTTATGGTCGATTTAGCGCTGTGTCAGGGTCACAGTGTTTGCCTGGGTGAAGCACCTGAGGTGTTTGAGGTTATTGAAGAAGACAATGGTTATCCCCAGGTCAGGATACTGCTTCAGAACCCGCCGGAAGCATTGCGAGCAAAAGTAATGAAGGCGGTGAAGTACTGTCCCAACCATGTAATTACCGTGCTGGAAGACTAGTTGCGCGCTGCATGAAAATTCTCGTAACAGGCGGGACAGGGTTCGTCGGTTCCCACGTCTGTCGGCAACTGATGTGCGGTGGGCACGCAGTACGTCTTCTCGTTCGTAATATTGAAAAGGCGCAGGTCTACTACCAACAACTGG
>PKCY01000101.1 GCA_002862985.1 Haliea sp. | reverse complement strand
ATCCAGCTATGAAATTTTTCTGTAATCCAGGCGCAGAGCCCGGCCGGTGAATCATTGAGACCTACGCCCAACGTTTGTGGCTTGGTCCCCTGAATTTTCTGGTAGCCGGTTTCCATCTGCTCATTGATTATACGTTCCGAAGCGGACAAACCCTCGTTGGGATCAGCGGTCGTGGGGAATCTAAAAGGCGTATTGAAGTATAAGCAGGATAAACGCTACTTTGCTTGTCAGAATCGGCCGGTTTTTTCTAACGGAGATTTCGCCAGTCACTAGTGGGGGAGTTGACTTGATCCAATTACTGGCGTTCTTTAGCACTCCACGAGTAATTGATGCGCAAGGCCGGCTTCCCGGTGGACATGAATTTTCTGGTATTCTTCGCTACTCGCCATGTTTATAAATGCAGCTAACGAAGGGTACTCAACGATGGATATTATATTCCGATCGAGCTCGCCATCACCCATAAGCTGCTCTCAGGAGCAATGCACATGAATAGAACTCAGCCAAGCGCTGCCTATACCACGATTTCTGGATTTTGCTTGTCTGCCATTTCAATCTGTCTTGCGCGTTTCTCACCAGTATCACCCATCCGAGATAAGGCCATGTTTCGTTCATCTTCATATCAACAAACGTCGAGACGGTTTGCGTCTTTCATTGTATTAGCAGTGGCGGCATTACTGTGTGGATGCGATAGTAATAGCAACTCCAGCGCGTCAAGCGCTGACGGTCCGCCAGTATTTTGCAGTGAACAGCCAATCGATCAGCCATCGGTGGCGTGCTCGCTGAGAATCGAGACACCCGCTGACTATGCGGCGGCAGTCGCAAGTTTTCAAACCACTCCGGAACACTGCATCTCCCCTGATCTTTATGTGACGTCTTTACAGGGCGGCGAGAGACTCTATCCGGAGCAGTATCAGTATGCCTGGGCCAACGGCAGTACCAACGCTCATCGCTACCTCGAGCTCAATAGACGATGGGGACAATCTAATAACCCGTCGATTCTGATAAAAATGCTCACGGCAATTGACACCTTTATTGGCTTTCCGGTTTACGTGCGGCCATACGTCGCGGACAATCCGGTGTCATCGCTGATTCTTGCCGCATATACGCTGCCACCAGATTCTAAGGTGCAAGTGCCCTCCTTTGAAGCATGGTTCAAAATCCTTGAGGAGGAGTTCGAGGTTTTTGTGCCATTGGAGCTGGGTCGACTCATGGTCGATCCCTATACCAAAATGTCCGCTCAGGAAAATGTTGTTGACGTATTTACGGAGTTAACCGGATGCGCTGGCTCGGGGACTTATCCCAACCGAGACTGGCCATCGACGGAGAACCCCGGAAGCTGCAGCCCGGAGGTGCAGATGGCATTGGGCTTTACGGTACCACTCAATACAGGGGAGAGTGTGCCAGCGTGCAAAGTGGGAAGCCAGAATTGTGCGATCTCGTCAAAACAATGCTTTGACGGTTTTAATGACAGCTACCTCGCTCCCAATCTGGCAAACAACATGGAGTACTCGGTACTGGTAGGGCCGCTTCGTGCCGCCCTGGCTTTTTGCCAAGACGCTAATCCGTTTAACACGGGTGTTGGCTTGGGTTTCAACACGTCGGCTAATCCGTTCGCGTGTACGCCCTGGTCTGAGCAAAGCGTAGGCGATCGCTATACCGGTCGCGAATTCATCGTAAAGAACATCAAGTTGACAGATTTGCCACAGCTGGAGATTCTCGCTTTTCCGGCGCTACAGGAGGAGGGTACCTGTGGTGATTCCGGAGGCGTAGTGCCGGTATCATATCCGCCGCAAAAAAAAGATGTATACACCTGTACATTTCTGCCTGAGAGCCAAAACGTCTTTGATTTCCTGACGCAGGGTTACGGGTTCTGGGATTGAGGCACAAAAGTCGCACTATCTCAGCTCGCATCGGCGGAGTGTCTGTCAAGATTGAGGCGATAAAGTATTGCCCTTAGTCAGCTGGGGATCAAGGTGGTAAAGTTGGGGTTCTTGGAGGAACAGGCTGAGATATATGCAATTCCCCACAGCGTGGTTAGGGTGTCTTGAGAGCCTTCAAAAGCGCGTCCGCGACGGCGGCGGGCTGGCCAAACGTTATATTATGGTTACCGTTCTCCAGCGTGATCAGTTTCAGTTGCGGCACCGCATCGGCCATGAGTGCCGCGCCGGTATAGGGTACGATGTTGTCTGCCGTTCCCCAGATCGCGGTCACGGGAATGTCCGTTGCGCCCAGCGCTCGGTAGCGTTCGCCGAAGTCACCCATGGGGTAGTGGCGTAACGTTGATAGCAGTGCGTCAGAGTAGCCCTTATAATCAGCCTGTGCATCAAACAATGCGAGCATATTCTCGGGCGCTCGTTCCGCTTCTACCTCTGCCTTGATACTGCTGTGAGCATAATATCGGCCGAATACGGTAAACAGCCACTCGCCGACACCCGGGGCTAAAAGAACGGATGCATAATCTGTCGCTCCCATATATCCCGCTGGTGCAATGAGTATGAGCTGTTCTACCTGATCTGGGTGGGTGACGGCGTAGTCAACCACGTTCGCCCCACCCATGGAGTAACCCACCAGAACAAGGGGTGTGGTCAGTTGTAGGCCAGAGATCAGTGAAGACAATTCGTCCCGGTAGAGGCCGGCATTGTAAGGGCCTCCCGGACGATCAGAGAAACCCCGGCCAAAGTGATCGTAAGCGATAATCTGATAGCCGGCTTGCAGAAGCTCTGGCGTGATCTGATTCCAGACAAATTTTGGTGTACTGAAGCCATGAACCAAAATGATAGCAGGGGCTTTTTCGTCGCCGAGACGGGAGTAGGAGAGGATGCCGCGGGGAGTCTCCAGATAGTCACCGCCCAGTTGTTGCCTGGCAGATTGGTCCATGTCTTTGAGTTCGGAACGGGCCAGAAGGTAGGCGGCCATCGCCACCAGCAGTAGGGCGATAGTGGCCCACATCAGAAACGTCAGCAGTCGTCTCATTATGTTTGTCCTGCGCCCCTTCGATCGGATCGTAACATGCTTCAAGCGATGATGTTTGCCCCTTCAGGGGCGACCTTCACAGCTCACGGTTACTCTAAATGAAAGACATGCCGCCAGGAACCATCAGCCAGATGTGTTGAGGTAACGGCACCGCTAGCGCCTGCATATTTTCCGGTTCCTCCAATCACTGCACGCTCCAAAATATCCTCAGTTTTTAATGTCGATCCAGTAATGGGATACAGACCAACGCCCTGTAGCTGAATCGTATCCTTGCCTTTAACATCGAAAGAAACAACCGAGAGTGTGACCCGGCTTTCAAGCTCCTTTGTGTGTGCTGCATAGCCGGTAGTGGTCATCAGCCAATCCATCATGACGTCCTGATTATCAGACGATTTGGCGCTAAACCGCCAAATCCGCACATCACCCACTGAATCACCCTTTTGTCCCATGTCGAGAATCGTAGGTGCTGGCGTTGGTCCATGGGTAATGCTCAAGGTAGAGTCCGCTACTGCCGAACCGCTAAAAACTAGCGCGACAATCGCGCATAAAAAGAGTTGTTTCAATGCTATCTCCAAATTAAGGTCTTAGATGTGAAAGTATAGGACAATCAGAAAGTATAAGCAGGATAAAGGCTACGTTAGCTATTAATTTATTACAAACAACGGACTGCAGACAACCATTTATGGCGGTCCAGGCTAATTAGCCAGTGTTATAAATGAACCCAAAGGCCATAAACCACCCATTAGCGTCGTGTCTTTTGCGAGGGTAGGCGGAAAGTCAGGCGGCAAGTGCGTGCGTTTGCCGGCGCACACCCGACGATTTTGGCAGTTCAGTTGGCTTAATTTGTCGGGATCTGCCCAAATTGACTCTTGCCTAATCTCGATATATGATAGTTTCTTTGATTGAACATATGTTGATATGTGCATATGATGGTTAAATAAAAGGAAAGCGGTTGTCTGACTCAGGTGGTGCAAGAGACTCGGCCCATGTCGCCCCTGCGGCGCAATCGATTATTGAGCGGGCGGCGGGGATGCTCCAGGCAGGAGGTGACCCGGAGCGGCTGCGTATTCTGGAGCTGCTCCTGAGTGGCGAATACCGGGTTTCTGAGATCGCGGCGCGAACAGGTGCAGAGATGTCCACCGCCTCGCAGCGCTTACGGGTGCTTCTGCAAGAGAACCTAGTGAAGCGCCGACGAGCGGGCCGCGACATGTTTTACCGATTGGCTGATTGCCATGTAGATAAACTTATCCGCAATGTCCTCGATCATGCGGATCCGAAGCATCTTGATGACTGAAACTGGGAGATTTGAACGATGACCTGTAACATGCATGAGAATCACGATCATAAGCACGGTCCGGATTGCGGGCACGTGGCAGTTAAACATGACGATCATCTAGGCTATCTGCATGATGGACACCTGCACTGTGCCCATGAAGACCACTATGACGAGCACAGTGTCGCGGTCTCAGATAGCAATCCCGATCTCTGCGCTCCACATGAGTGCAGCAGCCATGAAGCGGACCACGTTCACGGTCATGGTTGCGGTCATCAGGCGGTGCCGCATGGAGACCACATTGATTATCTCGTTGATGGGCATTTGCATCATCCGCACGGCGACCACTGTGATAACCACGGTCCCTTGCAGGTAGTTCAAGCCTGATCGGTTTCCCTCAGCGCCATTATCGTCGTTGAGGGTACCCGCGCGGCAGCGAGTTAAAAATGCCATCACATGCAAACCCTGGCGTCGCCTCAGCGCTCTCGGTTAGCTGCCAAGGTGCACAGCAGACAGAAGTTGTTGATCCAGATGTCTGGCCAGTTCGCTCTTGTCGCCGTCGCTAGTCAGTGATGACGATGCGACACATCGAGCAGAACTGCAACGTGATCACGCGGTAGTCGTCGCCACTGTGTTCGATAGACAGGTTCATGTCCGAGTGCAGAGAGGCCCTGGTCGAGCAACAGTGCGATCTCGTCCCGGACTGATTCGCTAGATGGGTTTTGCGTGATCCAGGATGACTCAAAAGGGGAAACCCAAGTATAAGCAGGAAAAACGCTGCTTTCGCTATTAACGTATTACAAACAACGGACTGCAGACAACCATTTATCGCGGTCCGGGCTATTAACTAGTGTTATCAATGAACCCAATAGCCATAAACCATCCATTAGCGTCGTGTCTTTTGCCAGAGAAACTTTCTTAAGCGATATAGGGCCCTGCCAGCCTCTTCCTTGAGCAGCATAATTCGTCACAAGCCCTATAATTGTTAATAGACTAAGAGCGGGGCTTTTATACGTGAAGTATTTTTTTATTCGCTTGATACGCAAAATCAACACCTTTGCTTTTCTCTATCCAGAGGGAAATAAGGGTATCGAAGCCGTAGGTCATCGCGAATATATTGGCGGGAATTGGGACGAGATAGGAGCGCTACAATTTAATTTCCTTGTAGCGAAAGGGCTGAAACCGGAAAGTTTTTTGCTTGATATAGCCTGCGGTTCCCTGCGGCTTGGCGTCAAGGCGATTCCCTATCTGGAGGCAGGCCATTATCTAGGTATAGAAAAAGAACCCGGGCTGGTCAAAGCGGGTTTGGAGCAAGAAATAGACCCTTTTGTGAAGGCTGAGAAAGCGCCACGCATTATTATTTCTGATGCGTTTGAATTCTCTCGCTTGGAACAGAAAGCAGATTTTGCAATGGCCCAGTCACTGTTCAGCCATTTGCCTCCGGACATGATTAATCATTGCTTTAAGAATCTGCATGCCTGTCTCGCGGACGGCGGCGTTTTTTACGCTACTTATTTTGAGGTGACTACCGCGAGGAAAAATCCCGTTAAACCGCATGATCACGGTTACTTTGCTTATACCAAGCAAGAAATGCTGGCGTTCGGAGAAGACAACGGTTACTCCGCAGAGTACATCGGCGATTGGAATCATCCGAGAGATCAGCGTGTCGTCGAGTATCGTAAAGGCTGAAACATGCCTTGTGGCCTGCGCTTTTTACAGTATCAGTGCGACGAAGCAGGCAGTTATGCAGGTGGGGAGAAGGCCGGACCAGATTGATCTTGGCGCGAATCGTAAAATGTGAGCAGTGCGTTCGGGATACATCGCTGTTAGTCCGCCGATCATGATTCCCAAACTGCCGAAATTGGCAAATCCGCATATGTCCGTGATGTTTTTCTGGGTAGACTCCGTCAGCCAAGATCCTGGCAATGATGTCCTGATCCTCAATGCAAACGATGACTCTGGCATTGCCAACGCAAGGATCGCAATTTTTAATGTCGAAATAATAAAGCTGGCGATGACATAAAGAGTACTTGTACTATATCTACCATAAATTATCATGTGATGGGGATGCTCAGGGCTCCGCAATTTTTAGATTTTAGATATAAACATTGAACCACTGCCTGCATTGCATGGGGTTGCATTGAAATAAGTATTCGAGGAATTCAGTGGTTTTTAGTTCGCCTACATTTTTATTCGGTTTTTTGCCGATCACGCTTTTACTCTATTATTGCTCTCCGAGACGCACAAAGAATGCTCTTTTGTTGCTCGCAAGCTTGCTGTTCTATGCCTGGGGCGAAGTCTTCTATATTGCGGTCATGCTAGTCTCCATCTTGTCCAACTATCTTTTTGGACTGCTGATCCATAATTCTCAATTACAGCCAAATGGCGAGAAGCTATCAAAGCTATTTCTTTGCCTTGGTGTGATTGTCAATGTAGCCCTCCTGACTTCATACAAGTACGCCAATTTCATAAGCGACAACCTTGATATGGTTGCCTCCTGGATGGGGCTAGCCTTGATCGAACTAGCGCCAGTGCATCTGCCCCTGGGAATCTCTTTTTTCACCTTTCAGGCAATCTCCTACATTGTCGACATCTATAGAAAAGAGGCCGCACCGCAGAAGAGTGTGTTTAATCTGGCACTCTATATTTCGCTGTTTCCACAGTTAATTGCTGGTCCAATTATTCGGTATCACAACGTCGTGTTGCAGATTACAGGTCGAATTCATTCTATTGGGCTGGTTGCCAGTGGTGTTCAGCGCTTTATTTATGGTCTCGCAAAGAAAATGCTGATCGCTAACCCCCTTGGCGAAGTCGCAGATTCGGTGTTCGCGCTTTCGGGTGGAGACTTGACCATGCCTCTGGCATGGATCGGTATTCTGGCGTACACACTACAAATATATTTCGATTTCTCGGGCTACTCTGACATGGCAATTGGTCTAGGCAGAATGTTCGGGTTTAGTTTTCAAGAAAACTTTAATTACCCTTATATCGCAACTTCTATTCGAGATTTTTGGCGACGCTGGCATATCTCATTGTCCACATGGTTTAGAGACTACATTTATATATCGCTTGGGGGAAATCGAGTGTCGACCTTCAGGATATATGTGAATCTACTTATCGTTTTCATACTGACTGGATTCTGGCATGGAGCGAGTTGGAATTTTTTAATATGGGGTTTGTTTCACGGCTTTTTTCTGGTGGTGGAGCGCGCCGGCCTATCGCGCGGTATAGGCAGTATGTGGAAACCAATGCAGCATCTTTATCTGCTTTTTATAGTGATTGTCGGCTGGGTTTTTTTTAGAGCTGACAACTTATCCTTGGCCACAGAATATCTCGCTGCGATGTTTGATATTCATAATATGTCGACGACGCATTACCAATTTGCGATGATTTTGACGAACGAGGCGATACTCGCTTTTATTGTTGGAGCTGTATTGGCGACGCCAATATATAAGCATATTGGAAATAAATTTTCTGTGTTGTCAGGCGACAGTGTTATTCGGGTATTTTGTTTAGTTGAATTTCCGAGATTTGTAATACTGGCCTTATTGCTATTTATAAGCATTATTAGGATGTCCGCATCGACGTATAACCCTTTTATATACTTTAGGTTTTAGAGCGAATACTATCCATGCACGTATTGTACAGGCTAAGCAGTTTCCTCCTTGTCGCTGTTTTTGTTGTTGTCATACTCACTCCCTTGCTGATTACGACGTTTGGCAAAGGTGCTGAATTTTCTGTTGCTGAGAATAGGAACCTAGCCTCATTGCCTGCACTCGATAGAGCTGCTGGTGAGATCAAGTCTATTCCAAAGCTGATTGATCAATACTATGCGGATCATTTTGGCTTGAGGGCCTGGTTTACGAAGTTCTATAAACGCGCAAAATATAGCATTGGTGACTCCACGTCGCTCATCTACACTATCGGCAAAGATGGATGGTTATTTCTTGGGTCTATCCGAGGTGACATAGCTGGATACCAGGACCCAATGGGCGATGCCAGAAACGCCACGCTTTATTCACCAAAAGAACTCAAAGAAGTAGGGGACTACCTGACCGCGCTGAAACAATGGTTGAATGATCAAAATATCGAGTACGTGCTGGTGATTGCACCCAACAAGCATACAATCTATTCGGAGTACCTCCCGGATTACATAGATAAAGTGAATGATCGCTCTGCTGCGGATCAGCTGGTTGGGTACCTGAAGGCCTACACGAATGTATCTGTTGTTGATTTACGCGGACCTTTGCTTCGTGAAAAAGGTGAACAGCTGTTGTACTACAAGACCGGCACTCATTGGAATTTCCGAGGTGCAAATATCGCCCAATACGAGATAATGAAAGTTATTGAGGGAATGTTTCCAACCAGAATATCGCCGGAGTTATATGGTGATTCAATCTTCAGGTTGGAAGTATCGACCGATGTGGGCTTGGAACATATGGCCGGCATTAAAGTTGAGCCCCCGCATTATTCTCCTTATCCTGATTTCGAAGGCGATGGAAAGGTCGTGAAAGAAGGAAAGAGGTGGAATTTTGATAGGGGAAGCTTGCCTACTAACGTCAATCATGGGCAGGAGCTAAATGCCGTCATTCTCCGAGACTCATTTTTCGTCGCTCTGGAGCCCTATTTTAATAGAAAGTTCAAAAGTTCAACGCAGATTACAGCCCAATCTAGTCACGCCGTGCTTATGGGGGTCATACGCGAAAAAAAACCTGACATCATCATCGAAGAGTGGGCAGAGCGAATTTTGCCGTATGTCCCAATAGACGATATTAATTTTCCTGATTTGTAGAGGCGCTCAAACCAGAGTACGCAACGCCAAGAAACAATCGAACGGTGGAAAAATGCCCAGGTGTAAAACCCTCTCGAAATCGTCCCAGCCTTGAATAGAGCGCGCACAAATTCAATCACTGGTGGTTGAGGTCACTTGAGAGGAGGACCTGGAGAAATTGGCCAATGCTATTCAAAGGCAGGGTGGACTGGCTGGTTGTGATCACGCGGCCGGCCTGGGCGGCACGATTACATCTTGGCAGAGTGTTATCAAGGTCAATCGAAGTGGTACCGTTGAATTACTCAATGCTCTTCTTCCTGTTACCAATGCCGGGGCTGCCGTTGTCTGCATCGCTTCTCAGGCGGCGTATTTCTGGGTATCAGCGGTGACGCCGGAAATACATCAGATTCTCGCAGATGCTTGGGCACCGGACATGGTCGATCGCCTTACCGCCAGCCTGCGTGTCGAGATTCTGGACGGGGTTACCGCATACGGCCTGTCGAAATACGGTGTATTGCAAATAGTGCGCAAAAGAGCACATGAATTTGGACAGCGGAGCGGCAGGCTCGTCTGCCTGTCTCCGGGAATTATCGAAACACCAATGGCCGAGGCGGAAATGAAAGAGCATCAGGAGGCCATGCAGGACATTATCGACAACACACCCGTCGGCGGCAGGAGGGGTAGACCGGAGGAAATTGCCGCCGTTGCGGGTTTTCTTTGCTCACCAGCGGCGTCATTTGTTGCTGGCGGTGACATACTTCTAGATGGAGGTAGCACCCAGCAAGTACTCCTCGAGACAGCGTAACGCGTACAAGGTGAATTATTGTTCAAATAGGGAACAAGAGAGCAGCCTATTCGGCCTTAACTCGGAAATTCGGTCCGGTAAACAGCTTACGATTTTTCCACTTACTCCAACCGAACCCACAAACCGACCCACCCTTGGCTCAGCATTCGTTCGGTCTCAGCGACACTGCCTCACCCCATGAGAAATTTCCGTTGGCTTTCTTTAACTTACTGCCCACAATCACCACACACCATCCGACTCATAATCGGCAGGTCGAAGTAACATTCTCATCGATACGGCGGAACTGATCTGGCTGAACGCCATTTATGGGGTAGATCTCGATACCTACGTGTTTGACCCGGTCTATAGCGGGCCCAATCGTTAGTGGCAGTGCATCTGATAATATTTAGTTATCAAAAAATCACAATTAGTAATTATACTTTATCTTTCGTACAGACTACCCTTATTGCTAAATCAGATAGTCAAATAAGTGTAAGACAATGCAACCGACATCCGTCTTCGTCTTCCAAGGTGCGTGTATATGAAACTGACTGTGCAAGAAAAACTGCTTTGCGCGGCCATCTTCTCACTCAGCATGGGCGCCGGCGCCAGCACACTGCGCATCGAGTCACCCTTAGAGGGTGGCGTTACCGCAGTGTCGGCGACCCTAGACTGCGCCGCCGGGCAGGTGTGTGATGTAAACATCAGCGACATCTTCTTCGATGAGACCTTTGTCGCCGAGCCTGCGCCCGGCTGGCACTTTGACGGCTGGAAGGTAAGGCAATCGGGGTTTTGTGTTGGTGAGACCGGGAACTGCAGGGTGAATGCCTCCGAGTTTGAGGATCTGGATATCCTTAACGACCCGGGCGTCATTCAATACCTGGAGCCGAAGTTTGTCGTAGATCGCACTACAGCAGGCATAGTACTCGCAGGCGAACAAAACCAGACCAACTTCGGCATCGATTTTGATTTTGACTTCTATCGCAACAATGCCTACAGCTGCGGACTTAGCGGCAATTACACGTTCATGATCGTCAACCCGCCGAACGGTGACGAGACAACTGAAGCGCCATTATGGGTCTACCTGCACGGCGGTGGCGCCGGTTTTTATGACGAGAATGGGGATTACCAAGCGGTCGGCAACCAAACCGAGGTCACCTGGAACCGCGAAGAAACCTTCGATGACTTGCTGATCAAACAACTTCAGGGACGCACCGTTGAGAACGGACAGCCGAAAGATATCACGCTCACAAGGCGCATCCAGGAGGGTTATCGCGTGGTCATGGTATCGATGTGCGACCACGACCAGTACTCCGGTCTTGGCACGCCCTATCTCAACAATCCCAACCCCGGTGCCGAGGTGAACGGTATGCAGGCCACTATGTCGGCGGTTGAATTTACTGTAGCGAATTACCCGACCACCGAGGTATTTGCCCACGGTACCAGTGCCGGTTCGGTTGGTGTTTACAATCTGGCTATGAGCTTTGCAGCGCAAGACATATATCTCACCGGTGTGGTGGCGGATTCTATTTTGAGCCCAAGGGCTTTCGACTTATTCGACTTTTACCCGGGACAGGCGCCGCGTCAACCGGGCTGGACCTACGAGGGCGTTGGAGAAAAACAAGGTTTTTACGGTGATACCAGCCGCAGTGATGTTATCGCCCCCGAGGGCCGAATCGATGCGGGCTTTGATCAGGTGCCCCTGCTATTCGTCGGCGGCGCATCAGACCCCTTCTGTTTTTGGGACCTCGCACCCATACCCGAAGCTGCCAGCGCGGGTCAGAACAATTGCGAATGGGCCGCACAGGGACTCATTGATACCATCGCCGCTCAACCTGACAGCCCACATCAGGTCGCCAACCTGCCTGGTCTCGGCCATGTACCAACCAACAACGTGACAGTGGCAAACGGCCTCGTCGATAGCTTTATCAACGGTGTGCTGGCAAATAATCCACCGGCCCCTTTTGCGGATGCCGATGGGGATGGTGTGCCTGACTCGGTGGACAACTGTCGCGCGGTGGCTAACCCCGACCAGACCCCCTCGTTGCAGAATCCCGAGTGTGGCGCAGCGTGTGTGGTAGCGACCTGTGGTGCGCCGACTTGCTCCAATCCAGAGCAGTAGATTGACTCGCCCCCAGGATAAATGGGGGTAGACCACGGTTTTCAATTTCTGAGACTGCGGGGTCAGGTCTCCCACTTCCCATGCCCCGCCCGGAATTTTCCGAGAGTTGGGCAATCCTTGAGCGTGTTTCCCCCAATTTCCTCTTAGCGGTTAGTATGGGTACGCAATTTAAATTTGGCCGGATTGAGCAACAACCATGAACTGGGAAGCCTTTGGAGCGATTGGAGAGGTTGCGGGCGCAGCTGGGGTCATAGTCACCCTGATGTATTTGTCTTCGCAGGTGCGCGCTAGTAATCGGGCTTCCAAGGTTGAAGCCAAGTTAGCTACTTCGGGAATGTAGACAGATTTCCTTCGTCCACCTTTTACTATTTTTCAGCCGGCAAGGGTGGTCCAACGAAACGGAGCTTGAATTCCTCGGTGATCTTATTGATTCGCTCCATGTCGCGGGGAATCTCCAGACCTTCCTCGGCCATTCTTGAAAAAAATTTTCGAAGTATCAGCAGGATAAACACTACTTTTGCTATTAATGTATTACAAATAACGAACTGCAGACAACCATTTATCGCGGTGCATGTTTAAGCTATGGTCGTCACCAGAAGTTTGTAAGTATAGTGGTGATCTTATTAGTTTTGATGAAGAGCGGGTTGCGGGTTGGCCTACCTGCAAAAAAACAGTTGAAAGTGACAAGATTCCTAATTTTTTATTAAGTATGCAGAATTAAAAAAATAAGGTGGGCTTTAATAGTTTAGGTAAGTGTTCTGAGATTGGGTATCACATAAAGCCTGATTATTCGGGGTCTGGCTATGCTACTGCAGCATGTCACCGAGTGATTGAGTGGGTACTTGAGTTAAATGGTTGATTCGAAATCGAGGCCTTTATCGAACCAGAAAACTTAGCTTCAGTTAATCTTGCAAATAAGTTAAGTTTCAATTCAACAGGATTAGTTTCAGAGTGTACGAATCAATATTTTTTTAAAAATACTTAACAAGCTTGCGCACATACGCCAGCAAGCTGTCTTGACCTAAAAAAGCTTCCAGCTTTTTATCGGCGCGTGGCAAGGGCGTGAAATGCTTTGATTAGTTTGGTAATTTGAGATTATGAAAAATCAAGCTAGATATATAATCCCTGGGATTCTAATTTTCGTTGTCGCTACGGTAGAGTCTGCAGGTTCGTTGTTAGGTTATTGGTCTGAATCTGAAGGGTCGATTATTTGGTTCGTCAAAGGGTGTGTGCTGCTGAGCCTGATAATACTGAGTTTCTCTATTAGAAACTGGGTCGTCCATAACACCTCGAACTCGCTCTATAGAAAAGTTGCTTGGTTGAGTCTTGCTTCACTTATAGTTTGTGTGGGTGGCGATATAGTCAATGCAAACTTTTCGAACACATTTCATCGTTATGAAGGCGCAGTAAAACATGATTATTTAGCTGAATCTATTTTGTTTTTTGGCCCTGGTTATTTCTTGCTACTGGTAAATGGTGCGTTAGTCTCAATCCATAATGAAGTGAAAGCGTCTGTAATCTACTTATCCGTCTTAATAGGTGCTCTATTAGGAATAGCATCTTTATTTGTAATGCACCTGCCTGGTACGGGGGTATTCGTTACTGTCATGACTGCTGGCTATGCTGCTCTAATCGCGGTTGTTGGTATCTTTGGCTTTGTTATTATCCATTCTTTTGGAGGAAAAAACGCTTCGACCGGTCCTTGGTTGGTTGGGCTTGGGTTTATGCTTGCCGGCGTTGCCGACGCAGTGATTGGAAACTTTTGGATATACGGGAACGGAGGGGCAGGATTTTATCCAACTGTTCGCCATGTGAACTGGATTCTATATATAGCGTCTCAGAGCTTAGTTATTTACCTTCCATTTATTCTTGTGTTGGATAAAAACACTTAACAAGCCAAGTCAGGCGGGACGGCTTGTCAGGCGCCCTGCTTGAGGCGTTATGCGTCTCTCCAATGAAGCGCCCCTATTTAATGAGAAAAGACAAACATTCCACAAGGATGGCTCGATAGTCAGTGGAGATTCATGGAAACACGACGCTTTTGACGCCCTACGGAAACAAAAGTTCGAGCGGGCGGTTGACGGCGGTAGAAGATACACTCATTGAAACGCGCACGATTGGGGGTGCAATACCCAATACCAGGGTCACTTGCCGTCACCGGTTAACTAAGATGTTATTAAAATGAAGACGACATATATGCAGACACAGGGAGGGAAACTAACACTCCACTACGGCTTTGAAAAAGGCGCGAAAGCGTTAGGATAATTAAGGGTAAATCAACTATCAAAATTGAGTTACCGCTTTTAATGAAAAAAATTACACTTTTCTTTTAAACATTATTATTCGCTTGCAGCGGCAAAGGGACTCCAATCTTCATCTACCGGAATAATATTATGCTCTTCGGCATAAGCATCGTAAATAGCCACCATTTTCTTTAATCGTGCAGGATCTTTTTGTTCCAATGGATGAGATTCAGAAGGATCGTCAATAGTATTGTACAAGTGCCATTTACCATCATTAAACATTCCTTCTCTTACTTTTATTGCTTTATAATTACCGCTAATTACAAAGGCGTTTCCAAATAATTCGAATGCATACCAGTCGTCTTCTGTTCTAATAATATCTGAGTTACCTTCTAAAAATGGTCTTATACTCATTCCTGAGGGCTCCGCCACTGTTCTACCCTTATATTCAGTTCCTGGATGAGAGATACCTGCGTAATCTAATATGGTCATCGGTAAATCTTTAACCGAAACCACTGCATTAGAAATTTCATTGGCTCTTTGATATTCACCATTTAGAGCTCCTGGAGGGAGTATCATCATTGGTACTCTTACACCACCTTCTCCAATAAACCACTTCCACCATTGCAAACCGCCTGTAGCTGCATTAGCCCATGATGTACCAATAGTATTAATAGAATCAGCGGTGCCTACAGAATCAAAATCCGTAGAAAAATTATCTTCTATCCATTTTTGGAAAACAGCATTGCCTGTACTAGGATTTGTTGGTTCTAATCCTTCAGGACCATTGTCTGTCAAATATACAATCAATGTGTTGTCTAATTGTCCAGATGACTTCAAATAACGGATAATGTCTCCTATTCTGTTATCTTGATCTTCTATCATTGCTGAATAGTTTGCCATCACTTTTGCTTGGTACTCTTTTTCGCTTTGTGGTAGATCGTCCCAAACCTTAGTAAGTTTATTTTCAGGCGGTTCCGTAGCGCTATGAGAAATTAATCCATGTGATTTTAAGCTTTCATATCTCGCCTTTTTTAAGCCTTTGAACCCTAGGTCTAGGTATAATTTGTAGTATTTATCAACAAGTTCTGGTGGCCCTTGTACAGGGAAGTGCGCAGTCGTAAAAGCCATCCATGCAAACCATGGCTTGCCACTTTCTTCATCTTCTTGCATAAACTCAAGCATTTGGTTTGTGTATAACTCTCCCGAAAAGATTCCACTTGGTCTATCGTAAGGTTTTCCATTTAATGTCCACGGTTCTATTCTTCTTTCTTTTAACCCCGCTTCTGTAAGTTCAGGAGTCATAGACAAATTATTCCAGTGATTTGATCCTCCCGACAAAATACCAAACTCTTTAGTAAACCCCCAACCCAATGGGCCTTCTCCACCGCGAGCTTCTCCACCTAAATGCCATTTACCTGATTTATATACATTGTAACCAGCATCATTAAGTAGCTCACTAATCGCAACAGTGTTTTTAGTTAGATACCCTTCGTAGCCCGGTTTTCCTTCCGATGGAGGATAAATAGAATAATCGAAGGTAGCTAAACCTGCTTCAATATTGTTAGCCCCAGTTATTAACATAGATCTTGTTACTGAACAGACAGGTGACGCGTGAAAGTTCGAAAATCTAACGCCTGCTTTTGACAGCTTATCCATGTTAGGTGTTTGCACTTCAGAGCCGTACATTCCTAAGTCTCCAAAAGCGGTATCATCGCCAATTAGCAATAAAACATTAGGTCGCGTATCTTCTTTTACAGATTTAGTAACTTCACCTTCTTTTTTTTCGGCACTGGTATTAACCGATGTAATAAGTCCCAACGCAATAACAGTGCTTGCTAAAAATTTTGATCCTCTCATAATTTTTGTTCCCGCTGATTTCAACTTAATGCTTTTTCGAATACACTTTTGATGGTTTTATGAAAGTAAAGTATCAGTAACATGATGCCCCAGGAGTATAGGGCAAATAGAGGGGCTGTTGCGAGAAAAGTTCCTCACGAATAAGTGGTTCCTGGAGGGAAAATATCGCGTCCAGCCTGCCTGTCTCACTAAATTCCTGCCTTTGTCAGCGGTCCTGCACTTCATATTCGTTCCTTCCTGAAGTGTCCTATTTATCGAAAGCGGACACGGGGAATATGTGGTTCATTATTCCTCTGATAGATTTGAAAAATCGTCCGTATGCGCAGTAATTCGCCCGCCCAGGAATGGGATGGATACATCATGTGACCCATCAGTCACATAATTGTGCCCAGCGTCTTGCTGGGTTGGCATGATGGCACGGGCATTGCGCCAATGAGCAGGCCCCCGAGGATCGAGGGCGGTATAAATCTGCTGAAAATGAGACTCGCCCCGTTCTCAGACTACTGAGATAATAAAGCCTGCATTGCTTCTCCAAATCGAGTGCCAGCTATCTGCTGCGAATCTTCATCGAGATGAACACCGTCTACCAGTGTAAGATCGTCGGTAATGATGTAAGCCGAATACGGCACGGCAACAGCAGCCTGCAAGCTTTTAAGTTGTGTCCAGAATTGCTGCAATACCGGACTAGGATTTGAGGTTATGGCCAGCTGTGCGTGAACGGCTGGTAGGTCGCCAAATTCCTGGCGCAGGTAATCTATAATACGAAGATAGGTGATGGGCCAGTTCGTCACGTAGTCAGAGTTGCCCGTTCGATGCGACAAGATGACTTCGGTTTCGCCCTGATAGAAGAAGATACCTCTAACCTTTGCATTCGAACGTGACGTGACGACGCGAGCAATCTCAATGCACTCCCGAGTC
>PKCY01000125.1 GCA_002862985.1 Haliea sp. | reverse complement strand
ACCAACGGGGACGACTCCACCCCCCATCAAACGCAGAAATCTCCGAGGCAATAAAATAGGCGGCGTATTTACCCCCGCTCTACTATGTTCTGGGAGGGCAAGCCCCACTTGGAAATTAAAAAAAAGCCCGCGGCAAATCGCCGCGGGCCCAACACCTGGATGGGTACTCCCAAAGGAGAGAAAGTCGCAACAATGTCTTTCCATTACGCATCTAACAGGGATACGCGAGTGCTGCCGACTTGGATCACGCTCAAGTGATCACTTTCTGGGATTTCTCGAAAATCGCGGGACATATTATGCGGCAGACCGATCCAGAGCCCGCTTCATGCCATAGCCCGCCATTTTGATAGCCCACGTTTTGGGCAGCCATCTCAAAAGAGTAACAAACAATCGGTTGTGGGCGCCCGGGGTGAAATGCGGTTGCTTACCAAGTCGCTGCAGCCCCTGCCGTGCCACCTCACCGGGGCTCATCACTCCGACTAATTGCTCGCGACTGATACCCTGGCTGAGCGCGGCATTGGTATCGGTAGACCCGGGCGCCAGTAACAATATGTCCACACCATCCGCTTTCACCTCGCACCACAGGGCCAACACCAGGCTATGCAAAAATGCCTTGGAGGCAGCATAAGCCGCAGAATAAGGAAATGCAGCATCGCCCTCCATGGAACCGGTAAAGACCATCCCGCCGCGTCCGCTTGCAACCATAAACGGCAGCAATGCATGGGCGATCCGTGCGGGCGCAATACTGTTCGCTCGGTACATCGCTTCCTGGTGCTCATGCGCCACCGACAGAAAGTCTCCCTTGGCCACGCCGTACCCGGCATTGCTGACGACCAGCCCAACTGACTGTGATTGCGCCTGGGCAATCAGGGCATCGACCTGATCCAGGTCAGAGAGGTCACACCTAAAGCACGTCACACTGATGCCGAAATCACGCTCCAATTTAGACTGCAATTCACGCAACAGGGGCTCACGCCGCGCAGTCAGCAACAGGTCAAATCCCTTTTCTGCAAGTTGAATGGCAAACTGTTCTCCTATTCCAGAGGAGGCGCCAGTCACCAAAGCAGTAGATCCATAGCGCTCAACCCACTGAGTCAGTTTCACGTAATCGCCTCCACCGAAAATGCCCGCCAGCATAGCGGCCAAGGCCAACAAAATAGCGGGTACCCAAGCGACTGTCCAATAAGAAGTTCAATCACTGTAACCGCCCACATGCATCGAATCGGCCATGTCCACTCCCATTTCTCTGTTTACTCTGGATACCGAAAAGCTGGAAAGATAACGAATTAGCGGTAAAAAAATGGTGTTGTGCGGTGCTCGTCTACACACCCTGTGCTGCGCAAAACACAGACACCACAAGCCATGCCAACGTATGCCGCCGCGGCAGGCGAAGAGCATCATGCGGACCTTTATATTGACAGGCCTACCTGAAGTGTCAAAAACGCTCGGAAGAGAGGTACGAACCGCGTGCTCGCCTCAGGTGTAAGGAAACGCTGGCCAAGCCCAATTCCAATTGCGTATAATTACCCATCGTCTTTTAAGGCGATAATTCTCAGGGCGGGGTGAAAGTCCCCACCGGCGGTAATCGTGTAAGCGTAGCCCGCGGGCGCTCCTGTCGACTCACATTGTTTGACGGGAGGACAAGCAGACCTGGTGTGATTCCGGGGCCGACAGTTAAAGTCTGGTTATGAGAATGAGGTTGAGCCTTTTCACGGGGACTTTTGTCCCTAGAGAATGAGCGTCCTCGTTTGCCCTGTTGTTTAACTTGATAACTGAGGCAAACAACAGATGAGCTTCCCATCGAATGGTTTTGATATTGCGGCACGTGATCGCGTGGCGTTCGTTCAGTCCTGCTGGCATCGCGACATCGTCGACCGTTTGCGTGATTCCTTTCTCAAAGAATTTTCAAATCTCGACGGCAGACGGGTAGACCTATTTGAAGTGCCTGGAGCTTTTGAGATCCCACTGAAGGCGAAAGTTCTCGCCGCGTCAGGAGATTACGCGGCCATTGTCGCGGCGGGTTTGATTGTGGATGGCGGTGTATACCGGCATGAATTTGTCGCCAGCGCTGTCATCGATGGTCTGATGTCTACGCAGCTTGAAAATGGTATTCCTATTTTTTCGGCGGTATTGACGCCGCATGATTTTAGCAGTAACGGCCAACCAGAGTTCTTCGCCGAACACTTTGTGCTGAAAGGCGCTGAAGCCGCACAGGCCTGTGCGACAACGCTTGCCGATTACACCAGAGAGCGTGTAGCTTGATCAGAAAAAGTGAGGATAATCACCAAGCATAGCGACACCACGGCAGCGACTTTGAATACCTGTGCACTCATCTACATCGACTTCCGGAACATAAGAAGTTGCTATAGTACAGGCCCTATATAGCTGAACCGGGGTTGCTCGGTACCATCACGATCAATCGATTCGAGAAACATCGATAGAGGCCGGACCCAAAGGCCCCCCTCTCCATAGAGCGGGGTATAGACCACCATTTTTTCTCCCGATTCAGAATGAGTAGCAATTCCCTCAACGGCATACTCTCCACCCTTGAAATGACGATAGCGCCCAGGCTTGAGTAAGGCTGTTTTATCCAGAGTTTCCTTGGCCACTATATTCCCCTGTCTAAACCGGCGAAAAAATCAGGACCGGAATATGACGAACGCCTTCAGTGCGCTGCCGATACTCTTTGTAATCCGGATACATGTTTTCAAGCAACGGCCACAACTTTGTCTCTTCCTCTGCGCTGGCTTCACGCATGCGATACGTTTTTTTATCCGCAGCGACTTGAATATCCACCGTATCGGCTGCGGCTACGTTGTAATACCACACCGGTAATTTTGACATTCCGCCTTTCGATGCGGTCATCACCACATCGTCACCCTGTTTTAAAAAGAGCAACGGGACTTTTCGAACCTGTCCGGATTTACGTCCCACTACAGTGAGAACGGCCACGGGGCCACCGAGGAAAGTATTCCACAAACGGCCTCCTGTTAATTCGTAGACAGTTGCCTGCCAGCGCCCTACTTTTTTGATAATCCAACTACCAATTTTTTCCTGCTTGGGTGTAAAGGGTTGAATATCTTGGGTCATAGTAGCGCCTGCAAAGAATAGAATTAGATTGCGGGTCGAGAAGACACAACCGTTAATACGGTGCGGCTTCCCAAAAAAAGAGTGATACAGAACTTTTCGACCCTGCTTGCGGCGACAGTATAGGAGCCTTTGCGTAAAAGACAAATGCTTTAGCACCGAAATACACCTGCGGGCATAGGTAACCAATTTCCCTTTACCGGCAGGCATGAGGCTATGCATTCGGTCCCTATTAAGGCTTCTTACCGAGACCCATACGTTGACCCGCCTTCGCCCGGTCGCGGGCATCATCTACCAGTTTTTTTGAAACCGGGTTCATCCGCGCGACGCCTTTGCGTATCAGTGAGGGAACCAGTGTGGCCAAAACTCGCGCGGTAACCAGAGAAGGGTTTCTGCGTGGCACGGTCACTTCGAAACGCCGCTTGCCTATAGCGGCAACGATTTCATCCGCTACCATCTGTGGCGGATACAGCTTGCCGCTGTAAGCATTGTCGTCCTCAAATTTATCCCATATTGGGGTATCGATAGGCCCTGGTATAACCAGCACACAATGAACACCGGAGCCTGCTAAGTCATTCCACAAACCTCGGCTAAAACTGTTCATTGCGCCCTTGGACGCGGCGTAAATCGTTTCGTGCGTGGGCGCCACCGTGGCTACAAAGGAGGACACGTTGACGATAACGCCTCCTTCCTCGCCACCTTCACCCTGCAACAGCATATGGGGGATAGCAGCGAAACTGGTCCACAAGCAGGAGAGAAAATTGATGCGCATCACCTCTTCCGCCTCGTCGACTGCAATTTCGTAGAGGGAGCGGTGCATGGGGACAGCGGCATTGTTTACCAGAATATCGATTCGACCATACCGCTCAACGGTCTCGTCGACCAAATGCTGTGCAAATGCCTTGTCGCCCAGGTCTCCTGAGATATGGCAACTATCAGGAGTGTGCTGGCGACAGGCAGTACTGACTTCCTGCAGCAAACTTTCTCGACGTGCCGTTGCGATCACAGTCGCTCCCGCCTGCGCCAGAGTTATCGCAGTTACGCGCCCGATACCCGAAGACGCCCCTGTTACCACTGCTATTTTCTGTCGAAAATCCATCGCCTCACCGTCATGTCCGCCTGCAGTGCCATGCCAGTGCTCGCTCCTTGACTCCAGCAGCCCCAGTTTCAACATGGAATTTGACAAGCTATCAGATTATAGCGAGCATGTGATGATGTCCACTGCGGCCCTACGTCTCGCTGTCATCTGTTGCGCTTTTCTGGTGGTGACTTTGGTCGCGAACAAGCCACACGCCGTTCCAGCACAGAAGCATTTATTGTGGGGCGATACGCACCTGCACTCATCCTATTCCGCCGATTCATATCTCTACGGAAACTTCACTGTCGATCCTGAAACAGCATACCGCTACGCGAGGGGTGAGCCGGTAGTGCACCCCTTTCATGGCGCTCGCGTACAGATAGACACACCACTGGATTTTTTGGTGGTATCAGATCACGCAGAATTTCTGGGTGGTATTCGACAGATACATCAGTTTGGGGTCGACACTTCTAATATGGGTCCGGGGGATACGCTTTTTGCCTGGGGAGCCGAGTTGATGTTCGAATACGCTCTGGCGGACGGTTACGGTATGGACTTGTTTTCCTCCTTCATCGGTGACCCCCTACCCCCCCGCGCCGCCGCTAACAAACTGGCCACCGAAGCCGCGCCTTCACTGCCCGGGCAGGAGCAGATTGTGAGGAACGCCTGGCGCGAAGAAGCTCAGATTGCCGACTCTTTCAATCGACCCGGTGAATTTTCCGCGATTATCGGCTGGGAGTGGACCGCTACTCCGGGTGGCGCTAATCTGCACCGGATTATTTTCACCGACGGGGACGCGGAGACTGCTGCGACTTATATCCCCTACTCCCGCGATGACAGCCCCTACCCGGAAGATCTGTGGCAGTGGCTGGAAATCACCAGCGCAGCTACCGGCGACGAATTTGTCTCTATCCCCCATAATTCAAACATCTCCAAGGGATTTATGTTCCCCCTTGAGACTCTGCGCGGAAAACGATTTACACCAGAATATTTACGCCTGCGGCGCAAGTGGGAGCCTGTAGTGGAGGCAACACAGACGAAAGGCGACTCGGAGACCTACCCCTCACTCTCTCCTGCCGATCCCTTTGCCGATTTTGAACGTTTCACGTTCTACATCCAGACGGCGCCCACTAACTACCAGCCCGAAGAGGGCGATTTTGTCCGCTCGGCGCTTAAGCGCGGCCTGCAAATTGCCAGAACTGATGGCATCAATCCCTACCAGTTTGGACTAATAGGCTCCACCGATTCTCACACGGGGTTGAGTGCTGCTGAAGAGCGCAACTACCAAGGAGAGAAGCCCTCAGACGGCACTCCCAACAGAACCATCGAAAACTCGGATGCCGGCGACGGTGCCACCCCGTGGGACATGTCGGCTTCCGGCAGAGCAGCGGTCTGGGCTCGGGAGAATACCCGTGAGGCTATCCTGCAGGCGTTTCAACGGCGGGAGGTCTACGCCACCACCGGACCAAGAATTGTCGTACGATTTGACGGTGGCTGGGCCTTACCACCAGAACCAGAGAACGGGAAAACTCAGAAAGCATTACCGCTAACAATGGTGTCCCCTCCAACGGCCACTGATACATCGGTACCGATGGGTGGAACACTGCCCAGCCCCGCACCGGCCGGTGCAGCGCCCCTCTTCCATGTCGCCGCCATGAAGGACCCCAGCGGTGCCAACCTTGACCGTATCCAGATCATCAAGGGCTGGATTGATACGACGGGGGAAAGTCACGAAAGAATATTTGATGTCGACTGGTCCGAAAAACAGTCCGGTATTCGCACCCCGAATGAGGAGGGGTTGCTACCTGCTGTAGGCAACACAGTGGATATCGACAGTGCCCAATATAAAAATTCCATCGGTGCTGCCACACTGGAAACGCACTGGCAGGATCCCGAGTTCGATCCGACACAAAGCGCTTTTTACTACGCCCGTGTACTTGAAATACCGACCCCGAGACATTCGTTGTACGATGCGGTCGCGCTCGACCGGACACCTCTCTCTAATCAGCCTTCCGAATTGCAAGAACGCGCTTACACCTCACCTATCTGGTATCAAGTAACCCCGGAAGGTTGAATTTAGCTACCTTTCATAGGAACGCAAATAAAGCTCGCTACTTGAACGCGCCGTGCCGAGGACTGCGTTCGCCGAACAACGCCGCATTGGCATTTTCGTACAAATATTTTTCAAGAATACCCGGACGCAAATCGAGTGCCTGTGCCTCTTCTAAGCAGCGGTCCATCGATAGCACCGGATGATCCGACGCAAACATGATCTTGTTCTTGCCTCGAGTATTCATATAGTGCAATAGCGATTCTGGCAAATACTTCGGTGAGTATGCCGAGGTCATCAGGTACAGATTGCGATACTTGATCATCAACCGAATGGCGATATCCCACCAGGGGTCTGCGCCATGTTGCATGATCAACTTGAGCTCCGGAAAATGTAAACACACCCGGTCGAGGTACATGGGATGCTGGCACTCACCCGGCACCGGTGGACCCGGTAATCCAGTGTTAACCCCCACTGGAATATCCATTTCGATACACTTGGCATAAAGGGGGTAGTAGATGGGGTCATTCGGGGGCAGGTCGAGTTCGAACGGTGTCACTCTGGCCATAATCACGGGATAGTCCCGCGCAAGATCCTCCAGTGCCCAGAGGGCCTTCATTCCCTTCTTCAACCTGGGTGACGCAGCCAAATAAAATCGTCCAGGGTATTTTGTGGTGAAATCCAGCACGCGCTGATCCGGACGATAAGGGTCGACGGAGAGAAACGATTTTTCAACGCCAATGGCATCCATCCGCTCGATTAATTCCTCCGCCTCAATGTTCTTAAAAAAGTCGTCACCTGCCTTAAAGTATTCCTCTTTGACTTTTTGCATGAACGGCGTATCGACCATGGCGCCCATACTGACGTTCACCCAGGGGTCGATGGCTTTTATTGTCATTCACAGCACTCCTGAAACCAGATGAAGTTGCACCGCGAGACTACGCGGTCGGCAAATAGAGAGCGATTAGACTAGCATAAGGAATCGGGCCCGGCATTATTTTATGTCAGCAGTCTTGTAAAAATTTGGCCATTCGCAAGGTCAGTACTTACGCTATATTCATCCCAGTTTTTTTCGACAGATTTCTATGAAGGAGTACCGGCACCATCGTCATAAACATGCTGATACCGCCATAAAGAAATGCGACAAATAGGACCGCATCACCAATGGGGTCGAGCACGCCGGTTTGAGCCGGAAATACTATCGCCTTAACCGCCACGACAAGAGCAATATTGCGGAAGGTCGCCTCTACAGATATCGCCAGAGTGTCGCCTTTTGTGAGCCCAAGTATTTTCCCTGCCAGCAATGAACTCAGCTGCACAAGCAGAGCGAAGATCACCAACGTAACAATACCTGTTACTCCGTATTTATCGAATGACAATCGACCACTACCGCTCGCTCCAACCACTATTATCAATATCATTAGCACACTGAAACGTATCATCCACTTGGCAAAGTGCGCTGCCAAAAGAGCGTCAGATTTAAATCGAAATAGCATGCCCAACAACAAAGGTGCAATCAGCGCGCCTAGAATATCCAGTGCAATACTTCCCACCGGCATACTGAAGTCATCAGGCAGAAAGTCTGCTGCCAACAGCTTCAAAAGAAGCGGGGTCGAGACCAAAGCTGCCACTGTAGCGATGGATGTAAGCGCAATAGAGAGCGCGATGTTGCCGCGACCAAACAGAGTGAGAATATTCGACATGGTACCGCCTGGAGCGGCAGCAACAAAAATCAATCCGACGGCGATGCCAGCGGGTATCGGCAATAACTCGCCCAGCGCGAAGGCAATCATCGGCACTAACATCCACTGAAACCCAAGACCTACAAAGAGTCCCCTTGGATTTTTCACCTCCAAAAGGAAGTCTTTCGGGGTTAGCAGCGCGCCCATTCCCAGCATGGCCAGGAACAATTGCACGGTCGTAAGTGGGTATTCGTAAGCCGCATAGTTGTCAAAAAATTCAGTCAGCATATTTACGAAACTCAGATCTATAATTTCGCAGAGGAATCCAGCTTCCAGGTCAGCGCACACTCCATCGCATGCCCTACTGTGATCGCCGATGCCCGTACGAGCGAATTGCGGTATAACTTTTCTTGGCGGCCTATCATAGGGTAACGGCCTTTAAATACATAGCGGCTTAGTGATCAGTGCCGCATAAGGCGGCACCTTGCGCGCGGTGTCGTGGTGTATATCATTGGGTGTTCCCGATAACACCGCTTCATCCGCCGCTGTTCACAAGCAGAGAATAACAATGAAGAAACTGATTGGTCTGATTCTGTTACTGCCACTTGCACTGATACTAGTTCTGACACTGGCTGTGGGCATCGCCATGCACCGCGGTCTCGTCTCAAAGTCGGATATTGCATTTCTGTTAGATCTGGGTCAACGAAACGGTCTGACCGCAGTTGTTTCAACAGTCCGCACTCATCTATACGGCGCAGATCCATCACTCACTGCAGATCCGTCCTATGGCAGAGAACCTGTCGAAGGGCGAGGCTATGCGCCCTGGGTGATTCGCGGCAATCTCGATGGTCGTCCGCGCGTATTGAAGTTCGCACTGGGGCCGCAGCTTTGGGTCGCATACGACACACAGACACTGTCACTTTATCAGGCCTGGCAGGGGGACGTCCTATTCGAGGGAGCTGTCTACGACTACCGCCATGGTCCACAGCCGGTAAGTACTGGAGCATGGTTTCTGCGCGACTCAGACGGCGCGCAATGGTTTCTCTTGGTAGACGGGCAGGAACTACCGGCAACTGTGCAGTACCTTGGCCACGAGTACAGCAAGGATAAAAAAACAGCAGCGATGCGCTTCGCGGTGACCGCGGGTGACTTCCGGCTGGAGCTCACCGAAAAACCGGAAATTATCGAACGCGGTGGCGCACGCTATCTGACGCGCAGCTTTTACAGTAGCCAGGAGGTGCCCGCCATTAGAGCTGGTTTCCGCACCGGTCAAGGAGATCGTTATCTGGCCGCGGGTACGCTGGAGATACTGCTGGGCACTGCCACTCCTATTGCTGACCACGCGTCTTCCACACGCGGACTCGAGGCGTCCGAGCGCGAACTGGAACAGGGAAAATCCATTATCAGCAACAGCGACTGCCTCGGTTGTCACGCCGCCAATCACCGCGTCACTGGCCCGGCATGGGCGCAGATTGCCGGAAAATTCCGCGGCATGGCACAGGAAAAAGTGGTCAGTGCCCTCGCTCGCAGTGTGCGCGAGGGCAACGTGGGTATCTGGGGACAAGTACCCATGCCCGCGCACCCACAGCTCACAAAGGCTGAGGCTATGGCGGCAATTACCTATGTCCTGAGTGTCGATGAAGAAGAGGCCAGTCTCAATGGTCCCCAGGATGCGACCGGGCGTCCCTACACGTCTACTCGAGACTACGATGTACTGCCACGACTCAACGCCTTACACCCCTCCTTCCGCCTGGAAAATCTCGCACCGGAAGGGTTCCAACCCAAGGTCGGGGGAATGGCATTTCGCGACGACGGCAAGCTGGTCATTGCCAGCTGGGACGCTGACGGCGCGGTCTTTCTCCTGGACCCGAACGCACCCGAAGGACAACGCGTGCAGCGCATCGCCGAAGGGCTGCATGAACCTTTGGGCCTGACTATTGTTAACAATCGAATATTCGTCCTGCAAAAGCAGGAATTGACTGAACTCATAGACAACGACGGCAATGAACTCATCGACTACTACCGCACGGTGAGTTCTGACTGGCCCAGCGGGAGCAACTTTCACTCCTTCGCCTTTGGCCTCCTGCATCGCGATGACGCATTCTATTTTCTGCTGTCCATCTGTGTTCTCCCCGGCGGTGCCAGTTGCCCCGAACAACTGCCCACGCAGGGCAAGCTGTTGCGCGTCGACAGCGATGGCAAGGCAAAAATTGTCGCCTCTGGATTCCGCACACCCAACGGAATTGCTAACGGTCCCGACGGCGCTATCTATGTCACCGATAATCAAGGGGACTGGCTACCGGCCAGCAAAATTGTCGAGATACGTCCGGGTGAGTTCTACGGTTCCCGTGCAGTTCCTGATGAAGGGGTTATGGCCCGACATGAAACACCCCCGGCAATCTGGTTGCCACAGGATGAGGTAGGCAACTCACCCACACAACCGTTGCTGCTGGAAGAAGGGCCCTATGCGGGACAACTTATCCACGGCGACGTCTACAACGGCGGGGTCAAACGGGTTTTTCTCGAGGACGTGGACGGTCGCAAACAGGGCGCCGTCTTCCATTTCAGTGCGGGCTTCGGGGGGGGAGTTAACCGTCTCGAACGCGGCCCAGACGGCGCCATTTACATCGGTGAGGTGGGCAACCCCCCAAACTGGGGCGAGTACGACAAGCTCTGGTTTGGACTGGAGCGTATGAGCTGGATCGGCAATGAAGCGTTTGAAATTCTAAGCGTAAAAGCACGAGAAGATGGGTTCGTCATCGAACTCACGCAACCACTAGCGCCCGGATTCGAGCTGACTCCCGACGATCTGACAGTGAAGCAGTGGCTCTACTATCCCAACGAGCAATATGGCGGCCCGAAGTATGATGAAACCACTCTGTTTGCCGGTCAGCTCGAAATCTCCGCGGACCGCCGCAGCATCCGCGCACGCATTCCTGGTCTCAAAGCGGGCTACGTGGTTTACCTTCGCCTGCACGACCGCCTGCGCTCAGAATCCGGCAACGAACTGTGGACAGCAGAAGCCTGGTACACACTGAACGCTATTCCCGAGGGCGCAAAATCAGTCCCACCGAACAAGGTCTCAAAAGACGGATGGCGCGACCTGTTTGATGGACACACGCTCGCGGGATGGCGCAACTATGGCGGCGATAAAAATACCATTGGCAAGTGGAAGGTCGAAGACGGCGCACTGACTCTGGTGCAAGACGGGCCCTTCCCCATGTGGGATCTCATAAAAAGCCTTGTCTTTGGCGGTCCCAGCGGCGACCTGATCTACTATCGAGAGAAATTTCGTGACTTTGAACTCAGCCTGCAGTGGAAGATTTCAAATAACGGGAACAGCGGCATTTTCTATCTGGTGAGGGATGAAATTGAAAATACCCCCTGGCTTACCGGCATAGAAATGCAGGTATTGGATAATGAAGGCCACGCCGACGGCCAGATCGAAACACACAGAGCAGGTGATTTATACGACCTGATCGCCGCGAACCCCGAAACCGTGCGCGCCGCTGGCGAATGGAACGACGTGTTGTTGCGGATCAAAGAGAATCACATCGAGCACTGGCTAAACGGGGTGATGGTAGTCAGTGTGGAGCGCGGCAGTGACGAGTGGAGCGCGCTGGTGGCTGGAAGCAAATTTTCTGACATGCCGGATTTCGGCAGGTCGGAAGAGGGCTACATCGTCCTACAGGATCACGGCGATCCGGTGTGGTACCGCAACATTCGGGTTCGCGAGCTCTAGCTTTGACTCTTACAGGTCATGACATAGACTGCAAGCTCAAGACTTTTCAATAGGGGAGATCGTTGACGTGCGCGCACTGGTCACCACTAATAACCCCTTTAGACTCGTCTCAACAAAACTGCTTTCCTACTTTTCTCCCAAAGCCCTTGGAGGAATTTGAAGGCCAGCGCAAACACGCTATGGAATGGTACTTTGACTTTATCGAGCGTCGCGCGCTAGACGCAACTCCCATAATTACCCACCACCACGCCATGCGGGATTACCGTAGCACTTTCATAACCTGCTACAACCAGGGGAAAAGCAAGGCGGTTAAGGTCCTGTTCAACAGTTTTGCTTGTGAGGGCTTCGGCCGGCAAGCCGGCCCGCGGCCTGTGGAAAGTTTTACGGGCGCAGCTCTAGGATCAGTTACAGATTTTCAAGTGCCTGTTTTACGAGATTGCTATCTTTAGCACACTAGGGGTGCAGGATCATTCGTGTAGCGTAAAAATGGATTAAAGGCGGGAGGAAAGCGCATGTCACTGAAAATGGTAAGTAGCCTGAAAAGCCAAATGCAGAGCACACGTAAACTGCATCAAGGGAGCGGCGCTGCGCGAATCGCCGCCCTGATAATATTTGTCATTTTGGGCACTATGTTGCTCCTTCTTGCAGAGCCCGAGTCCGAGTCCGAGCCCGAGAAAAATCCCTTGTTATCCCAGCGGTCCGATGGCCTGCGCGACCTGATGGAGCTCGCCTCCAGGCAGGACCGCTTTTATGCCCTCAATAGTCGATACACTGATGACATTAGTTCAAAGAAAGGCCTGAACCTGGGTCGCACAGTGAGTTCCACAGGCCACTACGATCTAATTGCGAGAGCGGGTGCCTGCGGCAACATTAGCAACTGCTATACGCTCGAAGCGGTGCCACGGGGAGCTCAAAATGAAGACATTGATTGTGGAACATTAAGCGTCGACAGTCTCGGCACCCGAAACGCGACAGGGCTCCAAGGAACTAACTGCTGGTAGACCTTCGAATCCTGAACACATCGCAGCTCGTCACACCCTCCTGAAAAATATTTTGCACAAACGTGCAGTGATTCCTCTGATCCCCCGCCTATCCTTCCTGCCTGTCACTGAAAGTTAATCACCCCGGAGTGACGCCAGGGCGGGATTACTGAGCGGAAAATGACGATGGGCGTGCAGTTTAAGCAGGGACCACCACCGTGACCAGAAAACATCATGAAATGCCTCTCCAAATACTATGGCACCACCTGCCCCGCTCACGTATATTCGTTTGCAACACCGTCTGTACACAGTTATTTTGCGATTATCGTTCACGACAGAGAAACTCACTATGTCCCGCGTCTTGCTGGTTTGCCTACTGTTTACAACTTTTGCAGCGCGGGGGGAGTATCACCGTGACTATATCGACCAACAACCCCTACTGACCACCCCGGCAAATAATATTTCGATTGCTTACCGCAGCGTCGGGTCGCCTGAGCTACCGACAGTGGTGATGATTATGGGCTTGGGCGCCTCGCATACCGTCTGGGGGGATGCCATGGTGCAGGGTATTGAAGCTGAGGGATACCGGGTGATTTTGTTAGATAATCGCGATACCGGCAGCAGCACGCGTTTTGATGAATGGGGTCAACCCACTATCTGGTGGCAGCTACTGAAACAGCAGGTGGGATTGGAGGTGGATGCTCCTTATACCCTAAATGATATGGCCGCAGATACTGTCGCGCTGATGGATGAACTGAACGTGTCCGACGCGCACTTCATTGGCGCCTCCATGGGTGGCATGATCGCGCAGGTGATTGCTGCTGGTTACCCGGAACGCACTCGAAGTTTGGTCTCCATCATGTCCACAACCGGAGCGCCGCACTTACCTCCGCCAACAGCAGAAGCCTCCAAAGCCCTACTTGGAACGGCGACAAACGACGACAGCGCCGCTGAACGCAGAGCGGCCATGGTGGCACGCGGTTTTTATCCGGAGGCCATGGGTCGGCAATTGATGGCGGTGTTCAAGACCGGTGATCGCTCTACCGACGTTTCATCTATTTCCAGTCCCACCCTGATAATCCACGGGGCGGAAGATCCCTTATTGCCGCCGCCACATGGAGCGCACACAGCGGAGATGATCGAGGGTTCAGAATTGGTGATCTATGACGACATGGGACACAATATTCCCGATGCTGTGCTGCCGCAATTGTTGCAGAAAATGACGCAGCATATGCAGGCGGCTGACTCGCCCTAGAACCAGCGCTCTGGCGCGCTCCAGTGGCGGACCGCAAGTAGATAACCTGAAGGCAAACCAGATACTACGGCGTAATCAGGAGCTGCTGTAACATCAGCAGGTCAGCAAGGCTTGGGCTGGAGTCTAAATCCAGATCACAAAAGATCTGCCCGTTGGTGGAAAGCGCCTGAATGCCAGCGAGATGCCGCTGCAGTAACAGCACATCACCAACGCTCAGCCCAGGAACGGGATCCACGTCGCAGGGTCGTTGCGAAACATTGGGATCAGTACCGGCGAGTACCTCAGCGCCATCTAAAACGCCATCGTCATCAGTATCATTATTCCCAGGGTCTGACCCGGTGTCGCCGGAATCGACAAATATCCCGGTATTCGTTTCAACCCCGTCAAACAATCCATCACCATCACTATCTACAGGGGCTACCGCTGATACGATCAGTGAATTAGCGCGAAAGGTTGTATCACCGATAATTCCACTGCGAGCCGGCGAACCCAGTGTAAATGATGTCACCTCAGTCCCGACAATGTACTCCCAATTGGATAAGTCACCACCGGTACGACTGGCGTTGTTTTCGTCAATCACCACCACGTCTCCGCCATCCAAAGACAGTTCTGCTCGCTCACTGGTAGCTATAGGCTCGAACAAATCCAGCGCCACACTAGCAAGCACAACGGGCTCAGTGAAGGCGAAAGTGAGCGTCTCTCTGGAACTACCAACAGCATAGTTGTCAATGGCGCCATCATCGGCAAAACCCGTATGGTTACCCAGGCCAGAACTACCCTGTGTGACACTGCCAGAGTTTGCTGAAATAACCAGGGTGACGAGCTGGCCGTTACCCGGGTCAAACGTGTACTGCGTTGGACCGCCGGAGGTCAGGTCAATAGTGGCTGGTGGTCCAGGGGGCGGAGCACCTCCGGCGACAAGCGTAAACGTTTGTTCGATAACTGCGCCGGAATTATTGTCCGTCACAGTAAAAACCGTTTGGCCATTAAACGCCAGGTCAAACTCAATAGGGTCAGTTAAGAAGTCAGCACCAAAATCACTGTTGATACTGTTACACCCATTTACCAGCCCGCCATTATTGGTGCAGCTGATAAGCTGGCTATTGCCACTCACAGAACTGAGCAAGCCAGTGGAGTAGGCGCCGGTAACGGTAGCCACAGTCACCACCGATGTATCGGTAAACCCCGTGACGGTCGTCGAGTTGAGATTCATGGTGAGCGCGCCGGTGTTGGTATCAAGCGAAGCGGTACCGGAACCACTCCCAGAACCGGAAGTCACTCCAGAGACTGTAATCGATAGCGCTACACTGAATTCATCAGCCTGCGCCGCTGTGCTAAACAGCAGACACGCCGTGGTAAAGTAAAGAACAAATGGATTGAAGGACTGAACGCTCACTGGGGAGGCTCCTCTCATATTATTTCGGTTTACTGGCTGGCCAGTTGAAAATCTCGAATCTGAATTATTGAAGGTATTCATTACATGTCGGAGCGTTAGCTTAGGATTGCCTAACGAGGACGACCTATAAATCCGCAATATGCGTCATTACAGGAGTGATGCCCGAAAGAACGGCGCCATCCATACCGATGTAATAGCTACTAGCCATATCAATGCTAAAACTCGCTTTGGCAGCGGCTACCTCAAGTTCAGTTCCAGCTGGGAAGTACATCAACTTCACCGTAAGACTCGACAGCAATGAAGAATTCTGCGATGCAGTTGCCGCCGTCTTAAACCCTGCGGGATTGAGCAGCGTGACATACAGCGTACCCGTGCCATCGCCATTGGCGACATGGTTGTAGCTCAACTGCACAAAGGGGTTGTGATCCGACGGCACCGCCATTGGCTCTACGCCCGAATTGAAAAAGCTATCATCGTTGTAATTTATCACCAGAAAAGCACCACCGACTTCCGTAATACCGGTCAGGTCATCCGGGGCAATCACAAAGTTTCTGCCACTGTCGACATAAGTAAAAAACTGTCCCTGAAAATCATTATCGTGAGGAGAAATACCGGCAATGATATCAATCGGAATGGCGCTCAGGTCACCCTCTTGAATTGAGCTGGCTATATTAGTTAGCTTGGGCGATGTGATAGAAACCGTAGCCGGACCAACGGCCAAAGGCAGCGGAGAAGTATAAAGACCGGGATAGGTCAATGGGGCGACTGCAAACCAGCCGCCATCAAACGGCACCATATCCGTCAGCCCAAAAGGCGTCTCGCTGCCATTGAGAATACCGGCGTTCATCCACGTGCTGTAATCCACGTAGGACTTGAATACATACCGCGCTTGCAACGCATGATCCACACTGTTGGCATCGGTGAGGGTGATGGTCAGGTCGGTCGGCCTGAGTGATACCGCACCGTTGGCATTGCGCTCTACGCCGCCCAGCCCCAATACGATGTAATCACCCGCCTTGGCATAACCGGGTGTCGTTTTAGTCTGCACACAACCGGCTAGCCAGAACAGTGCCAAGATGAACAACGATGCTTTAAATAGCTTTATTATCAATGACATAGCCACTCTCTCTGATTGTTTCTCATATTTTTAACTTGACCGGCGAGGCCCTGCCTGCTGCGATTAGCAAGGGCTATCAGCCGAGGTTTACATTGCAATCAACGCCGCAAATTTGGGTTGGCAATCCTTGCCGGTGGTAAAGGTCCTGACAGAAGGCGATAGAGGTTCTTCGCGCGCCAAATTAACGACTAGTAGTTATTAGTTTCAACACAATACCATGTCAAAAGATCAAAGGGAATACGTATGCCCAAAATCCGATGCCGCCGTTTCGGCCGGTTCGCGCTACTTAATTCGTGGATAAAATGACACTTGCTAAGCGGGTGGGTGCCGTCTTCACTAGAGGCAGTGCCACCCGAGGGATCAACATGACTAATCGAAAAACCCCTATTCGCATCCTAGTCATGATTCGACGCAGCATTTTGCCCAGCCTTATGCTCCTGATCATATCCGCGTGTAGCTGGACAGAAGTGGTCTGCGTGTCCAGCACTGGCGTCTTGGCAGGCCAAGGCGGATCTAACCTGCACTCGGTGTCCGCCAACGGACACTAAATCGCGTATTATTCTGCAGCGTCAAACTTGGTGCCCGACGACACTAACGGTCAAGCCGACATATTCGTGCGCGATACGCTTGCTGAGGCCACCACGCGGCGTGAGTTTATGACGATGGTCCGCTCCAACCTGGCGAAAA
>PKCY01000033.1 GCA_002862985.1 Haliea sp. | reverse complement strand
ATTATTGTTTCGAGTCGTAACAAGCCAGGCGCATTGTTTGCCCTCCTTGAGCCCTTCCGGCGGGGTGATGTCAGTTTGACGCGAATTGATACTCGACCCTCGCGGACCGAAAAGTGGGCGTATGTCTTTTTTATCGAGTTTGAAGGTCATTTACACGACACCAAAATTGCTGCGATCATGACCGAGCTCGAGGAGCAGGCCATTATGTTGAAACCCCTGGGGTCCTATCCCCAGGCGCTGCTATAGGATCAAAGTGACTTACGCGACAGGCAGTATCGTCATTATTGGCCTGGGGCTTATTGGTGGATCATTGGCCAGGGCGTTGCGTCGCAGTGGCTTCTGCGAACGATTCATTGGCTACGGCCATCGTGAGCCGTCCCTGCTACGCGGTGTGGAGCTGGGGGTTATCGATGAGTTCACGCTCGATCTGGATGATGCGATAGAGAGAGCAGACATCCTGGTTATTTGTACACCCACGCTAACGGCTTCGAAGATGTTGGAGCAGATCCTCCCTAAATTGTCGGACCGTCCCGGTGGTCCGATTGTTACTGATGTCGCCAGCGTAAAGGGCAGTCTGCGCGATACTGCCATTGAGGTGGCTGGTGCCATGCCGGCACAACTCGTTTTAGCGCATCCGATCGCTGGATCTGAGCACAGTGGTGTCGATGCGTCCAGTGCTGAACTGTTCGTTGATCACCGGGTAATCCTGACGCCGGTTGCAGGCAATGACGCGGCGGCGATCGAACTGGTGCGAACCATGTGGAAGAGTGCCGGCGCAGATGTCGTGGATATGACGGTGGAGCAACACGACGCCGTGCTGGCGGCAACTAGCCACCTTCCGCATGTGCTGGCTTATACCTTGGTAGATGCCTTGTCGTCTCGCGAGAACAGCGACGAGATTTTTGGTTGCGCCGCGGGAGGGTTTCGAGATTTTACCCGCATCGCATCAAGCGACCCACTGATGTGGCGTGACATTGCCCTTGCCAATAAAAGCGCCCTGCTTGATTCCATTGATTTGTTCAGCGAACATCTGCAGCGGTTGCGTGCTGCGGTACAGAATGAAAATGCTGGCGATTTACTTGACAGTTTCAACCGGGCCAAGCGAGCCCGCGACGAATTCGCCGAGCTACTGGCTCAGCGCGGCGAGTCGAAACCTTCCTAAGGCGTCATGTATGCAATTTAAATTAGTGCCCGGCGGAGTCCTGACAGGGGAAGTCCGAGTTCCCGGTGATAAGTCCATTTCTCACCGCTGTGTAATGCTGGGTGCTCTGGCGCAGGGCATGACCCGAATTAGTGGATTTCTGGAGGGTGAGGATGCGCTGGCAACGTTGGCAGCATTTCGAGCGATGGGGGTTGAAATAGAAGGACCGTCTCAAGGGAATGTTACGATCACCGGAGTGGGACTGCGCGGACTGCGAGCACCCACTGAGCCCCTGGACCTGGGGAATGCCGGTACTGGTATGCGTTTGTTGTGTGGTCTGATGGCGGGGCAGGCGTTCAGCACCGAACTGACCGGCGATGCATCCTTGTGCAGTCGTCCCATGGGCCGCGTTATTGATCCTCTGACAACAATGGGCGCTAGCATTCGCTCGACTGAGGGAGGCCGGCCACCATTGAATATAGAGGGCGGACGTAAACTACGGAGCATTCACTATGATTTGCCGATGGCAAGCGCTCAGGTGAAATCCTGCGTGTTGCTGGCGGGTTTGTACAGTGAGGGCCGCACGTCCATTACCGAGCCGGCGCCCACCCGCGACCACACTGAACGAATGCTGCGTGGTTTTGGTTACCCTGTGCAGGCTGACGCAGGTGTGATCTCCCTGCAGGGTGGAGGTGCCTTGCAAGCCTGCGATATTGACGTGCCGGCCGATATTTCCTCTGCCGCTTTTTTTCTGGTAGCGGCCAGTATTGCACCGGGCTCTGATGTGCTGCTAACCCACGTGGGCATCAACCCCACCCGTACCGGAGTTATCAATATACTGAAAATGATGGGTGCTGATCTCACGCTTGAAAACCGGCGAGAAGTGGGTGGAGAGCCGGTTGCAGATATTCGTGTGCGTTCCGCAATATTGCAAGGCATTGAAATACCGGCAGACCAGGTACCACTGGCTATTGACGAATTTCCGGTATTGTTTATCGCTGCAGCGTGCGCCCGGGGACGTACCGTATTGCGTGGTGCCGAAGAACTGCGTGTGAAAGAAAGCGATCGCATTGCTGCTATGGCAGAAGGTTTAAGTGCTTTGGGTATACAGAATGCAGTGCTGGAGGATGGCATTATCATCGAGGGCGGCACCCTCGGTGGCGGTGTTGTTGAGACTTATCAGGATCACCGTATTGCGATGTCTTTTGCTGTTGCCGCAGTGCGGGCAGAGGCAGAAATCACGGTGTTGAACTGTGACCATGTCGCGACTTCTTTCCCCGATTTTCAGGGTCTGGCGCGACGTCTGGGTCTGCAGATCAGTGTTGAGGCAGGGTAGCGGGTGGTGAGCGGCGTGCCAGTAATAACGGTCGATGGCCCTTCAGGGGCGGGGAAGGGTGCCATCAGTTATATGCTGGCGAAGCATCTTGGCTGGCACCTTTTGGATAGTGGAGCCCTCTATCGCGTTACCGGCCAGGCCTGCCTGATTGAGGGTGTTAGTTGGGATGATCACCCGGCGGTCAGCGAGGTCGCGAGGCACCTCGATGTTGTCTTCTCGGCGGCGTCAAATGGCGAAATCCTGGTGGCCTATAAGGGTGTAGATGTTAGCGGTGACATTCGCACCGAGGAGGGTGGGCGTGGTGCCTCCACTGTGGCCGCCATTCCTGCCGTGCGCGCGGCTCTGCTGCAGCGCCAGCATGAATTTAAACGACTCCCGGGGCTAGTGGCCGATGGGCGTGATATGGGCACAGTGGTATTTTGTGATGCGAACCTTAAATTGTTCCTGACCGCCAGTGCCACTGAACGTGCTCAAAGACGCTATGAGCAGTTGATTGCAAAGGGGCAAAATGTTAATCTCCCGCGCCTTCTTGAGGACATAAAGGAGAGAGATGCCCGCGACAGCAGTCGCGAAATTTCCCCTCTCGTTCCCGCGGAAGACGCCATTGTCATCGACAGCAGCGCCACTCCCATCAACGATGTGTTTGCGCAGGTGATGCTTGAGGTGAAGAAAAAGGGGTTCATTTAGTCGCCATCGGCGATGAACTCCCTCGAAATGGCTTTAAGTGCTGTTTTCCTGGTCGAACCCAGTCAGGGTTGGGAAGGTAGCTTATTTTGGATGACCCGAGCCGGCTGGGGGCGCGGTAGAGGCAGGTGACTGTCGCGATCAATATTTACAGGTAATGTCTAATGAGCGAATCCTTCGCTGAACTATTTGAAGAGAGTCTGAAAACCGTCGATATGAAGCCTGGTGCTATTGTCACCGGCGTGGTGATCGATATCGATAACGAGTGGGTCACTGTCCATGCGGGTCTGAAATCCGAAGGCGTTATCCCCCGTGATGAGTTTATAGATGCCAATGGAGATTGTGCCCTTAGCATTGGTGACGAAGTACAGGTGGCTCTGGAAGCCGTGGAAGATGGCTTTGGCGAGACCAAGCTGTCGCGCGAAAAAGCCAAGCGTGCCGAGTCATGGAAAGACCTGGAGGCTGCCCACGAGGCTAACGAGGTGGTTACCGGAATCATCAATGGCAAGGTCAAAGGTGGCTTTACCGTGGATATCAATACGATACGTGCGTTCCTCCCAGGCTCTCTGGTGGATGTACGTCCGGTGCGCGAAACCGTGCACCTGGAAGGCAAGGAGCTCGAGTTTAAAGTCATCAAGTTGGACCAGAAGCGCAACAATGTTGTTGTTTCACGTCGCGCCGTGATGGAAGCGGCCAACAGTGTCGAGCGTGATGCCCTGCTGGAATCTCTGCAGGAAGGCATGTCTGTCAAAGGTATCGTGAAGAACCTGACCGACTATGGCGCATTTGTCGATCTCGGCGGCGTTGACGGCCTGCTGCACATTACTGACATGGCCTGGAAGCGCATTAAGCACCCCTCCGAAATTGTTGAAGTGGGCCAGGAAATCGATGTCAAGATTCTCAAGTTTGATCGTGAGCGCAATCGCGTCTCTCTAGGCTTGAAGCAATTGGGCGAAGATCCCTGGTTGGAGATTACCGGCCGCTACCCCGAAGGAAGCCGCGTTAAGGCTAAGATCACCAACCTTACCGACTACGGCTGTTTCGCCGAGCTGGAAGAAGGTGTTGAAGGCCTGGTGCACGTTTCCGAAATGGATTGGACGAACAAGAACGTGCATCCTTCCAAGATCGTCAACCTGGGCGATGAGTTGGAAGTGATGGTGCTCGACATTGACGAGGAGCGTCGTCGTATTTCACTGGGTATCAAGCAGTGTCAGCAAAATCCTTGGGATGCTTTTGGCTCGCAGTACAGCAAGGGCGATAAAATTTCCGGGAGCATCAAGTCCATCACAGACTTCGGTATCTTTATCGGTCTGGAAGGCAACATCGATGGCTTGGTGCACCTCTCTGATATCAGTTGGAATGAGACTGGTGAAGAGGCTGTTCGCAATTACAAGAAGGGCGATGAGATTGAAACGGTTATTCTGTCTATCGACTCTGAGCGAGAGCGGATTTCGCTGGGCGTAAAGCAATTGGAAGATGATCCTTTTAGTAACTACGTTGCGGAAAATGATCGGGGCGCCATCGTCACTGGTGAGGTTATAGAGGTCGATGCCAAATCGGTCCTGATCAAGCTGGCAGAGGAAGTTGAAGGCGTTCTGAAGTCCTCTGATATCAGTCGCGAAAAGGTTGAAGACGCGCGCAATTCTTTCAAGGTCGGCGAATCAGTGGAAGCGAAGATTATCTCGGTTGATCGTAAGAATCGTGGGCTGTCATTGTCTATTAAGGCGAAGGACTTCGAAGATGAGAAGGAGGCTGTAAAGTCCCTGAAAGACTCGGAGCAGGAAACAGCCTCGCCCGGTACAATCGGTGATCTTATCAAAGCGCAAATGAGCGATAGCTAGTAGCGGGTAACCGTATGGCATTGCATCGAAAAGGGCCCACCTATGGTGGGCTTTTTTTTTGGCGGTGATCGGTACGGAGAAGCTGTTGGCCAAAATCCGACTTTTCCGTTATAAAATAACAACTTGCGAAAATTTACCGCAGAGTACACAATACATGCTCAATATTCATGACTCATAAAAACACCTCGGCAAGGGGGTTGTATGACCAAAAGTGAACTGATCGAGACAATCGCGTCCCGGCAGAGCCAGTTGTCTTCCAAAGATGTGGAACTGGCCATTAAAACGATTCTTGAGCACATGTCACAGTCGCTCTCTAGCGGCGAGCGAATTGAGATTCGTGGCTTTGGCAGTTTCTCGCTGCACTTTCGCGAGCCCCGGCGTGGCCGCAATCCTAAAACGGGCGACGCTGTTGAGCTCACTGGAAAATATGTTCCCCATTTCAAGCCCGGAAAAGATTTGCGTGAGAGGGTAAATCTTGGGCTGCAGATGGGGCTTTAGACTTGTCCTGCCTAACTCAGACGGTATGATCGACAGGTCATACCGTTTTTTTTTTAATTTTTTACGCGAACTGGACGATCAAATGAAGCTTCTTCGCAATCTCCTGACAGTTCTTGTTTTACTGGCAACATTGGGTGTGGGTGTGTTGTTTGCCTTGCAAAACGAAATACCGATTCCGCTAGATCTGCTCGTCTACACGTTTGAGCCACGAAGTCTGGCACTTTGGATATTGTTGGCTTTTGCGCTAGGCGGGCTCTTGGGCATGTTGGTTTCTTCGGTCATCCTGGTGCGAACTCGAGCGGCGCTGGGTAGCTGCAAACGGCAATTGGAAAAGGCGCAGGTAGAAGTGCGTAAATTGCGCGATGAGCCCTCGGCCGCGAGGGGTTCGTGACGTCGCCGGTTGTCGTTGCGCTAGATTATTCCGAGGCATCGTTGGCACTCGATTTGGCACAGCGCCTTTCCCCGGATTTGTGTCGGTTAAAAGTGGGCAAGGAGCTGTTTACCAGCAGTGGTCCCGCATTGGTCGAACAACTGCAACAGCTCGGTTATGAGGTATTTCTCGACCTCAAATTTCACGATATTCCCAATACAGTAGCAGGGGCGGTTCGCGCAGCGGCCCAATTGGGTGTGTGGATGGTCAATGTGCATGTCAGTGGCGGGCGACGAATGATGGAAGCGGCTGGCCAGGCCTTATCGACTTTTGCCCAAAAGCCCTTCTTGATAGGAGTAACCGTGCTGACGAGCACATCAGACGAAGAATTACGGGAAATGGGTTATACCGAGCTGTCGCAGGAGCGTGTTTTGCGTCTGGCGGCATTGGCTGCCGATAGCGGGCTGGACGGGGTAGTGTGTTCCGCGCTGGAGGCGACGGCACTGCGGCAAGTGCGCGGCTCTGAATTTTGTCTGGTCACACCAGGTATCCGCCTGAGCGGTGACGATCCAGCAGATCAGCGTCGTGTAACGACGCCGGCGGATGCTTTGGCGATGGGCTCGGACTATCTTGTGATCGGCCGCTCGATCACTGCGGCAACAGACCCTCTGGCGGCGTTGCAACGTGTGAATCGGGAGTTGGGATTAGCGCCGTGACATCAAATGCGAGCTGATTAACACCTAATACCCAGGTCACTGCTAGACTCTTCTCCAGTACGGATGCCTGCAAGGACGCAGTTAACTGAAATGGAGATCTCATTATGAACTATACCTACCTTACCCCACGTCATTTTCGGTCTGGATTAGCAGGCCGGGAAATTCTCTGTATCAAGCCTCGGAGGATTTTTTTTGCACTGACCCTAATGCTGGTATTCGCTGCCAGTATGCTGGCGGGCAGTCCATCGGTTTATGCGCAGGAATCCGCAGCAATGCCGCAGTTGACGGCGGTGAATATCAATACTGCCGATGCGCCAACGCTGGCCGCTACTCTCAAGGGAGTCGGTGAGGCGCGTGCGACGGAAATAGTGCGTTATCGTGAGGCTTATGGACCCTTTGCGTCGGTAGAGGAACTCACCGAAGTGAAGGGTATCGGGCAATCCACACTCGACATAAACCGAACGTTAATAACACTGGAATAAGCCTACCGCATCCGTATTATTAGGTGGGCATTGGCCTCTTTTTTTTACTACAGTGACTTTAAATCGTGAAATGTTTTGTCAGTGGCGCTACCGGGTTCATTGGGCGCCAGCTTTGTCACCAGCTTGAAGTGCAGGGCGACACAGTTGTGGCGCTGAGTAAAAGTGGTGCGCCCTTGAATAGCGGCGCGCCAACAGTGGGTTTTGACCTTGCGCATAAAGATCCTGAGGCGAACATGTTGCAAGGCGTGGAGGTGGTATTTCACCTGGCGGGGGTCGCGCATCAGCGCGCGCCAGACTCCGCTTACCCGGCCTTGAACTGTGATGCGACCCTGCGGCTCGCTCGGATGGCATCCTCTGCGGGAGCCCGCTGCTTTATTTTTATGAGCAGTGTCAAAGCAATGGGCCCTGTCAGTGAACCTGTTGCGCGCGGGGAGAATGACTGCGTAATGCCTGTAGATGCTTATGGATTATCAAAGTGGCAGGCTGAGTGCGCGCTCCGTGAAGAATTTATGAACGACTCCATGTCGATTGTCATAGTGCGTCCCGCGCTGGTATACGGGGCCTGTGTCAAAGGAAGTCTGCGGCAACTCGCCCTGGCAGTTCGTATGGGTCTGCCTAGACCGCCAGCCGGTGGGTGCCGCTCCATGATCTCGCTAGAGGATCTGAGCGACCTGTTATGTGTCATCGCCCGAGCTCCTCTGTCGGGGATACGCACATGGATAGCGTGTGGTGCCGACAGTTACAGCACGCAGAACATTTACGACCTATTGCGCGATGCTTCAGGCAAGGATAAGGGGCTTGCCTGGTTACCTGCGTGGGGGTGGCAACTGGGTACGTGGCTGTTGGATTTTACCGCGCCGCAGTCTGCCGAATCTTTCCATGACAAAATTTTTGGTACGGAGCTATACAGTAGCGCGGCGCTTTTAGCCGCGACGACCTGGCGGCCCAAAGTCAGGCTCGAGGATGTGATTGGGCAATTAGTTTCTACGCGGAGACCCCGCCGATGACCTCGGTAGTACTCACTATTTTATTCTCTATGTTACTAGTGGGGTGCTACCTGCGATTTGCCCGATTGCGAAAAATAGTTGATATACCCAACGATCGCAGTTCGCACTCTACTCCGACTCCTCACGGGGGTGGCGTGGCACTGTTTACCGCATTTATCTTGGGCTTGCTGTTCTCGGCATGGTCATACGGTGGGTGGGATGAATCTTACACCTTGTTAGTCGTCGCGGCTGTCTTGCTGATGGCGTTGGGCATCATTGATGATCTTTGGCGTTTGTCTGTCCGTCTGCGGCTCGGTCTATACAGTTTGGTTTGCCTGTTGATAGCGGTGACACTGTTACGTGATGGGATGACAGAATCGCCCGTGCTCACCTGGACGCTGGTGCCGCTGGCGGCTTTGATAATGCTATGGTCGCTCAATTTGTTCAATTTTATGGACGGCATTGACGGGCTGGTGGCTATTCAAACCATACTTGCCTGTAGCTGCGCCGCCTTGCTGTCATCGGGGGCTGGGCATGAGGAGCACTATGCTCAGTTCTGTCTTTTACTGGCGGCAGCCCACGGTGGCTTTCTCGTCTGGAATTGGCCGCCTGCCAAGCTTTTCATGGGCGATGCGGGGAGCATCCCCACCGGGTTTTTGTTGGCAGCCCTGGCTATCCTCGGTGGCGTGCAGGGTCAACTCAACCCCTTGTGTTGGCTCATATTACTCGCCGTGTTCGTCGCCGATGCCAGCTGGACACTGATGTGGCGAATTCGCACAGGTCAAGCATTTACACAGCCTCACAGGCTACACGCTTATCAACGGCTGAGTCGATACTGGGGGTCGCACTTGAAGGTCGATTTACTTTTGGTGGTGATAACGCTGGTATGGCTGCTGCCCTTCGCGTGGGCGGCACAGTTATGGCCTCAGTACAGCCCAATTTTGGTAATTTTGGCATACCTTCCCCTCCTTTGGGGCATAGCGGAGATTGGCCGGTTGGAGTAGTATTTAAGCCTATTGGGCGCTTATGGACCTGTGCACACTGTGCCCGTATCAGCTACTGAGAATAGGAGGGGACTTGCTGAATCGTCCTGGCAGATTTTTATCTCGTTCTGTTTTCGGCTTAGTTGCTGGTGGCCGGGAGATCCTTGAAAAAGTCATCGAACTCCCGCGCAATATAAAGCAGGCATGTCTGTTGTCCCTGGATATGGTGTATGTTGCCGTGGCGATGTGGTCGGCCGTTGCGCTGCGCTATGGCCATTTGGATTTTCATTTAGGCCCTGTTGAAATTGCCTGCGGCATTGCAACCATACTGGCCAGCGCATTGTTTTTCTTGCGGCTGGGATTGTATCGAGCTGTCATCCGTTTTCTGGGTCATCAGGCGATATGGGCGATTCTCACTGCGGTGAGTTACTCAACGCTGATACTCGGCGCGACGGTTTTTTTCGCCCAGGCACATGTACCCAGGTCCACACCCTTTATTTATTTTGCATTGCTGCTGCTCGGGCTCGGCGGTACCCGTCTGGTGGTGCGGGCTTACTACCATTCGAGATTACGTTCTATGTCGGAGAATGTGATTATCTACGGCGCCGGTCAATCAGGCCGGCAATTGCTGCATGCCTTGCATCATGGTGATCAGCACCATCCAGTGGTATTTGTAGATGATGATCGCCATCTCCAGCGCTCAGTTATTAATGGCCTGCAGGTTGCCCGGCCTGAGGATATGGAGCAGTTGATCCTCCAACACGACATTACTCAGGTGCTGTTGGCCATTCCTTCGGCATCGCCAGAGCGGCGAAAGGAAATCATCAATTCTCTCGTTGATTTTCCTGTGCATGTGCGAACTGTTCCGACCATCAGTGAGCTGTTAGCTGGTGAAGCCAGCGTTAACCAGATCAGGGATATTGACCTCGATGACCTTCTAGGCAGGGAACCTGTGCCGCCCCACCCTGAATTAATCGAGCGTTGTATCACCGATAAAGTGGTTGTTGTGACCGGGGCGGGTGGTTCCATTGGTTCGGAACTGTGTCGCCAAATCATGTTGTCGCACCCCAAAGAATTAATTCTGCTGGATAACTCCGAGTTTGCCCTCTACAGCATCGAGCGAGAGCTACGCGATACCATGGTGGGTCTCGATTCAGAGATAGAACTCGTTGCACTGTTGGGGTCTGTGCAGGATCAAACCCGCCTCGAGAGTATTTACCGGACCTTTGAAGTTAATACGGTGTATCACGCAGCTGCGTACAAACATGTGCCACTCGTTGAGTACAACATCGCCGAGGGAGTTGCAAATAATGTATTTGGCACCTGGTATGCGGCTGATGCCGCGCGTAAGTCTGGTGTGGAGACCTTCGTACTAGTATCCACCGACAAGGCAGTGAGACCGACGAATATCATGGGAGCCTCGAAACGCCTTGCTGAAATGATTTTACAAGGTTTGGCTCAAGGCGAGACCGCAACGCGATTTTGTATGGTGCGATTTGGAAATGTATTGGGCTCTTCCGGCTCCGTGGTGCCGCTTTTCTGGCAGCAAATAGAAAGTGGCGGCCCTGTCACCGTTACTCACCCTGATGTGTCCCGCTATTTCATGAGTATTCCCGAGGCAGCGCAATTGGTGCTGCAGGCCGGTGCCATGGGTACCGGAGGCGATGTTTTTGTGTTGGATATGGGAGAGCCGGTTCATATAGTGGATTTGGCAAAGCGCATGATCAGATTAAGCGGACACGAGGCCAATCAGGACAAGCACTCTGAAGATCACATTGACATCGAATTTATTGGATTGCGTCCGGGAGAAAAGTTACATGAGGAGCTGCTTTTGGGGACCAATGTTACCGGAACAGGGCATCCTATGATCATGCGTGCCGAAGAGGAATCCTTACCGCTCAGTGAAATACATCAATTACTGAAAGATTTAACGCGTTATTGCGATGCTTTGGACTGCGAGAGTATCAGTGCGCTACTAAGTACCGCCGTCAGTGGTTTTGACGATCATCAGGTCCGCTACGACCATTTGTGGAGCAAGCAGGCAGAGCAAACCGCTCAGAAAGCCCAGGCTGTATCTAATGTCAAAGTGCTTTTTGCGGACAAAACCTAACCCCCTCAGCGACTAGTGGCCTGCATTGTTTAGTTGTCTTTTTCGTCTACATCGAACTGGCCCGTCAGTCGACGTCGAATATGTGACCACGACATACCCGCTGCGAGTATGATGGACAGCACCAGTAGAATAACCCAGGACAGCGCGCCGGTTGAATCCAGGCTGAGTAGACCGAGGTCGATCAATAGCCAAATGACGCAGGCAAACAGCGCTGCGCCGAGCGCGATTCCAAGTACGCCAAGAGACATAAAGGTTGCTCGCAGGAAAACGATCCAGGCAATCAGCAGCGCCACACCTGCCAGTGCTATCACCGGACCAATGTCTGTACCTGCACCGATGATCCAGCTTGCATAGGAATAACCTGTCGGGTTGTAGGTGCTAAAGACCAAGGCAATAGCGAACAACCACCGAACAAAGAAACTGCCGGTACTGAATTCATTAGCCACGGGGGTCGATCTCCTGTGTTCTGTTTTGATGTTACCGATATGATATGTCCAGTCCAGGCCCTTAGGCTACCTTGGCTTTAGACTTTTTATTTTTGGGACCATTTTTCCGCACCCACTTTTTCACGCTCGAAAGAGGCTTCATTTTTCCACCTTTGCTTGCCCGGTCGATGTTTTCGTTTACGAAGCGAGTCATGGCAGTTGTTACCTGTCGCGCCAGTGTATTTCCTTCGCTGGAGGTTCCCATAATCATCAAATGCGGATTGAGAGGGTCCAACGGCATTTCTTCCTCTACCCTTTTTAGTTTGATGTAGCGGGTTGTCACAACGGCGGCGCCTGCTTTGTCCGCACCTTCTTTCTTTCTGCGATGAGTGATCAGGTAGTTGTGTTCTTCCTGATGTCTTTTGGCGGAAACCAGAAAGTCGTCTTCGTGGACGATACTCAGATACGGAATATCGTATGCCAGAATGATGTCAAGCGCTTTGAGATGACGTTCCTGGTACATGACAGGCGCGTGCATGGCCGCGTTGATCTCTTTGCACAGCCCGTAGAAGGAGGCAGTTTTCAATAGGCGATTACCGACCAATCTCAGGACGTAGGGGCTGTTTGCGTTCAGTATTTTTTGTTGTACTTTTTTGTTGTTCAGTAAGGAGCGCATCAGGCGGTTGAGACTGCCAACTAATGGCTCAGCGATAGGCGTTTGTAGAAAGCGATCCAGCGTAGAAAGGTTGTTTTTCTGACTAACTGTTGCTTCTTCTGTCGTGATGAGCGCTTCGTTTTGTCGGTGGTATACGCGGGAAAAACCAGAATAGTCTAGCGCCTCTTTTTTGCGATAATAGCATGCAACTGATTTTATATTCTGCCTGGTATGCAGCCCATCTGGCGGGGCCCAGGTTGCCAGGCTGATAATGCCACTGGCGCGTAATGCGTCTACCAGCTTGCGATTACTTCCGCGCAGTTTTTCGTAAGGCGTGATGGGAGCGTCGTAGTTATCCATCAATGACAGGAGTAGGTGGTCTATAATCACGCCCGCGATAGAGTGCCCTGCGATGGGCACTGGGCGGCCTTGATTCCATATGTCCAACATTGCCTGTCGTAATACCCGTGCATAGTGAGGAAAAATATCGTCATTCTCCAGGGTTTTTGCATAGCTCCCTCTGTGCATTGCCGACACAGTCCAGGCACTGGGTAAGCGGACGAGGAAATTGGTGAAGCTAAACAAGCCCATGAAGCCGTGAAGAAGCAGCATATGAGCACCATTTTTTTCTTCGCCCTCCCGTGTTTCTGCCTTGTTATATAGAATATTGCCCTGCTCCGAATATTTAAATTTTGTTTCTTCGAAGTGCAGCGATTTTTCATCGGCAAAGATGTAGACCTTCTGCGCTATCTCGTACGTTTCACGCAGCATGCGCAAGGGAGTTTCCATGACAGTTTGCTCAAAATCTGCAGACTCTGCCATTTCAAATCGTCCCAGTGCTCGCAGTTTCAAGTTTCCCGAGACAATCAGGGATATACGCTCCCCATTAATTAGCACGCCTCGGTTCAGTGCTATCCGCAGTGCTTTTGGTCCACGTTTGAGAACCATCGCGCCAGGAACTTTTTTGCTCAATTCCCGCATGTAGGGTTCGAGCGCGCCCAGAGTTCCGTTTTTCCCGATGCCACTAATAATGTAGTGAAATTCCATCGTTGCCCCGAGCTTCTCCTCAATATCTGTCTGGTAGCGCTGTGCCTCTGCATGGGCACGTTTCAGGGCTAGCGGGCGATTCTTTGCTTGTAAGGCGAGCCCCACGTCGGTCATATTGATTGGATTAACGAGTGTGGTTACCAGGCGATCTATGATGTCATCCAGGTCTGCCGTAGAGTCGAGTTTTAATTCCTTGGCAAGGGCACGTACCCCTCTGGTCTTGACCAGTTTTTGTGCCAGAGGCACGATAAAGTTCTGCCGTAGTGATTGCTCAGGGCTTTCCCAGTTGGGCTCACCGGAAGATTCTTCGAGAAAGAAAAAACGTACGTGGTTAGTCCAGTCTATCTCGTCGTAGAGTTCGTTTACCATGATTTTATACTGGGCTTTTAGCGTGTTGCCTCCACCTACCGCGACAGTAAAGTAGTAGCATTTGTAATGATCCCAAACCGCGAAGCGACCACTGTGCCACCACAATCGATATTTTTCAGCCATAACGGCACTGGCGTGCCTGGCTGCAGCGACCAAGTCGGGCGATATGCCGACATGAATCCCCGCTTCTTCTTGCACCAGTGCTTCCGGTGGTGCAAACGGTGCAATCCCCAGCTTACGGCGCACAGCGCGTGATTGGGATAGAGCGTGATTTTTTAGATCTAAAGTGCCCACCAAATTGCCCCAGATAGAAACACCCGTGGATTTATTTTATTCTGTTGCTCGACTTGTGTGGCCTTACGAGCAGGCTGTCGCTTCCATTAGGCCAGATTAAATTAGTATTTGCATTCTAAAAGGAAGGAGGGTTGATTTTCTGAGTCTTATTGTGGGGCCTTTGGTTCAAAGCACTGTAGAGTCATTATCATTACTGGTGGAACAGCCCTACAGGAACGCTATCTAAAACGGACAAGTCAATAATTTGAGTGATCTCAGGGTGGCCTTGGCCTTCAACATATAGCATCCAGTCTGGAGGTAGAGACGTGAGGAGATAAAGGCAATCGCAACCTACTCAGGATTGCTTTTCAGTTTGTATTCCGGTTAGAACGAGGAAAAGTTTGTCTTTTGGCTTGTAGTCCGAGTTATTGCTGGAAGCCTCTGGTGTTGGCTAATTTTCAGAGAGCAAGTTGCAGCGTGACCGAAGGTCATCCAGCAGGGCTTCGAGCCTGCCCAGACTCCCCAGACGCTCGGCGAATATGGCCTGTGCGTCTTCGTACAATTTCATATCCCATTGATTTTTATCAAGAAAATCCAAAGTCAGGGTGGGCCCTAATTCTTCATAGACAGCTGCAACGCGGTGCTCAAGGAGTTCATTTCGCCCTGAAGTTTCATTCTGCCGAATATACGACAGGTCTATCCCTGGAAAATACTTATCAAGGTGCGTTTCCAGTAACAACATACTCTCGTCATAACGCTCTACGATGACCATTAATGGCATTTGAGTGAGTAGTGCTACACTTTCCAGATATTCGGCTTCGCCTATCTGTGCTTCAAATGTGCTGGTACAAAACCCGCAATGGAAGTTGCGGATGGTAGAGCTCACCTCTGGCCGCATGCGCCATTGGATATATTCAGAAAACGATAAGGTCTTTGCCTGAATGGCCCCGGGTGTATTAGCATCCTGACGTCGCTCAAAATCATAAACTGAACGGGCCCGATCGGTGGGATGACGTAACGCGATGATGGGGTGTATTTGAATCCCGGCGGAGTTTGGCAGCGGAAATCTCACATGATGGCTCGAAATGGCTGACAGGTTTTTGTGGCTCTCAAGATAGTCCCCCAGATAGGGGGCCCCATGACGCATATTATCGTCATCCCGGTGATCTACAAAGCTTGATCCAAACTGTCGCTGCAGGCTCCAATCCAGTGTGCTGCCGGCATTCTTGAAAAGGTGACAATGCACTATAACAGGACGAGTGCCAGCAGGCGTTGATGGCGAAGACTTTTTGCCTGTGAGGGCCTGTTCCAGTGCAGCGCGGATGGTGTCTTTACTGAATTGCTCTCTGATGATCTGGCGACAATTGGTGGAAAGCTTTTGCCAGAGAAATTTATCCGTATACAACTCAACAACCTTGTTCGCGAATTCAGTCTCGCTGTCTGATATAAGGGCGTGATGTCCGTCGGTGATTTGCATGCCTTCCGCACCAATTGTGGTGGTCACTACGGGCAAGCCATATGAAAAGCTCTGCCCGATTTTTCCCTTTACGCCGGCTCCGTGAAGCAGCGGAGAGACGAAAACTCTGCTGGCATTAAAGGTGTCTGAGACGTCCTTTAGATACCCTGTAACAACGATAGCATCGGTCGCCAGTGCATTAAGTCTCGGGGTGGGGTCACTGCCGACAATGGTTAAGTGTATGTCGGGTATTTTTTTTCGGATTAGCGGCAGAACGTATTCAATGAACCAGATTATTCCTTCTTCATTAGGCGGATGGGCAAAACCACCGATAAACATTAGACCGTGTCTTTCTTCAAATCCCGTGTCACAGGTTTCCAGTGAATGAATATTGGATATCACGGCGACCTTGTCGGAAAATTCTTCTGGGGCAAGAATTTCTTTTTCAGTGGGGCTGACGACGAATGTGGTGTCGCTTTCTTCCGCCAGAAAAAATTCGAGGTTCTTCCAGTGTTGGACCTCCAGCTCCAGTCGACGTTGCTCACGCACAAAATGCAGGTCGACCGTATCAAAGATAGTCTGTGCTTGTGAGTACTTTTTAACCAATTGCAGGTATTTTTTTGCGGTGGCGGGTCGAGACATTAGAACGGCATCCAGGCTCTGCCCATGCTCCCTTATAAAGTCCTCAAAGTTGAGTTCTCCATAATAGACTTCAACGCCCAGTTCCTGCAGCTTTCCGGTGTATTTGTCATGGTAGGCCAGGTCATCAGGCCAGAAGGAGACCTTGTATCCCATTTCTTGTAGAATCTGAAGCATGCTCAACATCCGTAGTGAGCCGGAATCTCGATCATAGGTGGGGGCATAGTGATCAATGATGAGAATATGTCGGTTGCCAGCTCTTTCGCGGGCATGCAGGAGGCCCTCGGAGCTAAAGACATGATCTTTTTCCAGAACCGTTTGCCACTTTTCCACAAACTTGTGACGATTTATCTCCTGAAACCGCTTGTAACCTGAAGACGTCTCCTTCCCGGCTGAAGCCCCTCCGCAGTGGACAACGATCGCTCGGGGTTGGTAGATAACTTTGTATTTCCTTGCCCGAACGGTGAAGCATAAATCGGTGTCCTCGTAATACGCCGGTGCGTAGCGCTGGTCAAAACCACCAATTTCTTCCCATAGTTTACGAGGAATCATCAAGCATGCGCCTGAACAGTAGTCGACAGCCCTTTGATAGGAGTATTGCGGGAGTTCTGGATCGTCTCCATGCCCGAAATTGCAGCCAGTACCATCTCGCCAGATGACGCCGCCCGCTTCCTGAAGTGAGCCGTCGGGATACACCAGTTTTCCGCCGACTATGCCGGTAGCTGGGTCCGAAAAGGGCGCCATAAGCGCATCGAGCCAACCGTCTGTCACCTCGGTATCATTATTAAGCATTAAGAGATATTTGCCCCGGGCACCTCTCGCCGCCTGATTGCATGCATTGACAAAAACTTCATTGGACGTGTTCGTAATAATACGAATGCCCTTCATTGAGGCCAGTAGTTCGGGAGTGATATCCGTTGAATTATTGTCGACGACGATAAGCTCATAGCTACCGTGAGTGTGCTGGTGGAGGGACTGCAAGCACTTTAAGGTGAAATGCCAGTTGTTGAACACTGGAATAACAATGCTGACTGCAGGGTCGTCTGAGTGTGGGAATACCAGAGGCTCCCAATTAGGAGTCGTGCCGACAATACTCTCTGCCGAACTGTTTATGTCTGTTGACGAATCTTGAGTTTCTTTTGCAG
>PKCY01000152.1 GCA_002862985.1 Haliea sp. | reverse complement strand
AACCTGACCTTCGGAAATCAGCAAAAACCGGCGCAAGTCAGACGCAGGTATAACCAGATCGCCGGACAAATCCACCGAGCTCACGGTGAATTTCTCGCCTTCGGAGATATTGGCCGTGATATAGACTTCTTTCTTGTTAGGCGAGACCGCCACCTGCGTGGAGTCTATACGAAACTGCAGATAACCCCTGTCCATGTAGTAGGACGTGAGAGTCTCAAGGTCGCCCGTTAATTTTTCCTTGGAGTACTTATCGTCGCTGGTAAAGAAGGAGAGCCAGCCGGTGGTATGTAGCTCGAACTCAGCGCTGAGATCTTCATCGGAGAAGACCTCGTTGCCGACCACATTAATGTGTTTGATCGAGGCGACTGTGCCTTCGTCGACGTCGATATTGATCGTAACGCGGTTGCGGGGCTCGGGAATAACCTCGGTCTCGATATTGGCGTCATAACGACCCTGCTGTACATACTGTCGCTGCAACTCCAACTGCATACCTTCAAGGGTGGATCGCTGAAACACCTGCCCCACGGCCAAGCCTGAGCCCTTAAGCCCCTCCAGAAGGGCCTCAGTTTCAATCGCCTTGTTCCCCTCGATATTAATTTCGCTGATGCTCGGCCGCTCGGTCACGATGATTACCAACACATTGCCATCCCGGCCGACGCGTATATCATCAAAATTTCCCGTGGCAAAAAGGCTTCGCGATGCCCCGCGAAGGACAGAGTCGTCGACGGTATCCCCTACCGCTACGGGAAGAGCCGCGAACACAGACCCCGCCGATATGCGCTGCAGGCCTTCCACCCGAATATCAGAGATGACAAACGTCTGGGCAGCCGCGAATGGTGCGATCAAAAGTAGCGCCAGCGCCAATACTTTCAGCAGTTGTTTAGTCAAAGTATACCCAATTGGCGTTTGTAGGCCGCGAGACGAAGGCTTCCATTAGTTAATATTTTCACTGGAATCTCTAGAGGCGCGAAAAATCATTATACAGGGCCAACACCATTATCCCGAGAACCATAAACAGGCCCAATTGATACCCCACCATCTGTATCTTCTCAGGTACCGGACGTCCCGCCAATAGCTCGATCGTATAAAACAACAAATGACCTCCATCCAACACCGGAATAGGCATGAGATTCAACACCCCCAGGCTCACACTCAGCAATGCCAGAAAGCTAATATAGGATTCCAGGCCGGATTTGGCAGAAGCGGCTGCCACTTTAGCAATGGTAATAGGACCACTCAAGTTTTTTGTCGATATAAGGCCCATCACCATCTTTTTAATAGAGCTAACTGTAAACACGGACAGATCCCAGGTGCGCACAAAGCTGGCTCCAAGCGCCTCTAGCGGACCACGCGAATACCGGCGCACCATCTCTGGCGGCATTTCGGGTATCGCCACTCCAAGGCCCACTCGACCAAACGCTTCACCGTTATCATCGGTCATGCGCTCCGGCACCAGCGTGGCACTCAACACCTGATCCCCACGCTGAAATTCCACGTCGATCGGCTGCTGCGGGCGGGCTCGCACATAATCGACCCAGTCCATCCATAAGGGCATGGACAACCCATCCGCACGCACTACCAAATCTCCAGGACGCATATCGATAGCGGCCGCAGGGCTACCGGCCACTACCTCGTCTACGATGGGCAGCACATCCGGTGTGTACAGTGTGATACCCAGACCACCGAAAAGATCGGGCTGTTCCTGCTCCGACAACCACCGATTAACGACCGCCTCCGATTCGTAAGTCACCTCAGAATCTGGATATTTAACGGCAAACCTGATTCTACCGGTATCGCCTATACGCTCCAACAACTGGAAGCTGAGCGCCTGCCAGGTTGGTGTCGGGGTACCGTCCACGGCCACAATTTCCTGTCCCGGTTCCAGCCCTGCAACGGCAGCCACAGAATCAGTCTCGACCGCCGCTATGAGCGGCACATAACCGGATTCTCCGGCCATGAACAAAAACCAGTAAGCAACGACGGCCAGCAAAAGGTTCGCCAGCGGACCGGCGATGACGACAGCGATTCGCTGCAGCACCGGCTTGCGATTAAATGCTCGATGTAGCTCCGAGTCGGCAACCTCTCCCTCGCGCTCATCCAGCATTTTGACGTACCCGCCCAGGGGTATCGAGGCGATACTGTACTCAGTGCCCTGACGATCCGTCCAACTGAACAGCGATGGACCAAAGCCAATTGAAAAGCGTAATACCTGCACACCACAGCGCCGCGCCACCCAAAAATGGCCAAATTCGTGAAACGCCACCAATATCGCAAGTGTCGCGAGCGTCAAGGCAATCGTGGTTAAAAGTTCCATTAAATTGACTTTTCTACAGTAGTGGGACGCAGGGCATCTAAGAGGAACTTACCCGCTAGTTCCCTGGCCAGCGCATCTGCCTTTTCGACCACTTCCACGGTCGTGGGTTCTACAATGTCCATCCGCTCGAGGGTGCGCTCGATCACAACAGGAATATCGGTGAACCGGATTTGATTCTCCAGAAAAGCGGCCACTGCGATTTCATTGGCGGCATTGCATACGGCCATTGCAGTACCCCCGACAGCAACGGCCTCGCGCGCAAGGCGCAAACAGGGGAAACGCGATTCGTCCGGCGCTTCGAAGTCGAGGCGAGCCGTAGACACAAGATCCAGCGGTGCCACGCCGGAAGCCAGCCTTTCAGGCCAGCCCAAACCGTAGGCAATTGGCGTGCGCATATCCGGATTGCCCATCTGCGCCAACACAGAGCCGTCCAGATACTGAACCATCGAGTGGATAATGCTCTGAGGATGGACGACCACTTCTACCTGGTCGGGCGCCAGATCAAAGATCCAACAGGCTTCAATAAATTCCAGGCCTTTGTTCATTAGACTTGCCGAGTCCACAGAAATTTTCCGGCCCATCGCCCAGTTGGGGTGAGCACACGCCTGGTCCGGTGTGGCCTCATACATCTGGTCCCTGCTCCAGCGACGAAAGGGCCCGCCGGACGCCGTCAGCAGGACTTTACTGACACCTCCATGCGTTGGCACACCTTTTGAGTCCGATGGCATGCATTGAAAAATGGCATTGTGTTCGCTGTCGATTGGCAACAGACGCGCACCAGCTTCGCGCACTGCCTGCATCAACAGGTGCCCTCCCATTACGAGAGACTCCTTGTTGGCAAGCAACAGGGTCTTCCCCGCTCGCGCAGCCGCGAGCGTGGAGGAGAGTCCGGCAGCGCCCACAATAGCGGCCATAACCACATCGACTTCAGGCGCGATAACAACATCGGACAAACCTGCTTCGCCATGCTTTACTTGGGTCACTGCTTCTTTCGGCAATCGCTGTTGAAGTTCGGTCGCAGCCACCTCATCCATCATGACCGCAAAGCGCGGCTGAAATGCCAGGCACTGCGCGAGCATGGCGTCTACCGATGTATTAGCCGCCAGGGCATGTACCTCAAACTTATTGGGATTTCGCGCAATCACATCGAGCGTATTGACGCCAATCGATCCGGTTGAGCCGAGCACAGTGACTGTTCGTTTTTCATCGTTCATAACTACCATCCCACCAGTAGCAGACCCAATGTATACGCGGGCGCTGCAGCCGATAAACTGTCCAAACGATCCAGCACTCCACCGTGGCCCGGTAGCAAACTACCACTATCTTTTACGCCGCTTTCGCGTTTCACCATACTGACGGTCAAATCTCCCACCACCGAAGCAAGTCCCGTTGTAATTATCACCGCCACAACAGAAACGAGCCCAATATGTGCCGCATGATCAGGCAGCAGATAAAATAATAGAAGCGCCAAAAGCACACAAGCGACAACGCCCCCCCAAAACCCTTCCCAAGTCTTCGCCGGACTCACCTGGCCAGCCAACTTATGCTCACCAAAACGTTTGCCCGCGAAGTAGGCGCCTATGTCCGCCGCTGCCACTACAATGACCATAATCACCACCAGCATGCCCCCTTGCGGAAAACTCAGAAGGTAGACTGCGGCTATCCAGGCTGGTACCAGAATGAGAAACCCCATCAGGCAACGCATAGCAGTGTTGCGCCAAAAAATTGCGCTATCTGGATAGCTCTTGATCCATAGCAGGGCGAATGACCACCACAGGCATGCAACACCCAGAAAGGGCTGCACCATCTCCCTAGACGGCGCATCACCCAGATGGCAATACAAATAGACAGCTACTAATCCCGCAAGCACTAATAACACATAGATTGCCCGCACCATGGGGTTCGAAAAACCGGCCATACGCGACCACTCCCATGCACCCAGCCCTATGAGAATACCGAACAAGAGCGCAAGCCCGGGCAGTGGCAAATAAACAATAGACGCCACAAATAAGCCAGCCATAATCAGGGCGGTGATAACGCGCTGTTTAAGCATTCAAATCTCCGACCCCAACCACTCCGTCGGCCTCTCTGAGACCAAAACGGCGTTCACGAATACTGTATTCTGCCAATGCGCGAGCGAATTCAGCTTCCCCAAAGTCGGGCCATAAAATGTCGGTGAAGTACAACTCACTATAGGCAAAATGCCAAAGCATAAAGTTACTAATACGGGCATCACCACCAGTACGTATACACAAATCCGGTGGGGGTAAATCGCCGATAGAGATATTCTGATCAATAAGCTCGGGCGTAATATCCTGCGGCTGAAGGCTTCCCCCCTGGACTTGCAGAGCCAACTTTTGCGCCGCTTGAGCAATATCCCACTGACCACCATAGTCAACTGCAATCACCACAGTGGCGTCAGTATTGTTCCTGGTCAGAGCCTCGGATTGGTCCATTAGGCGCTGCTGTCGCTGACTGAAACGGCTGCGTTCGCCGATAAATCGAACGCGAATTCCGTCCTCGTGCAATTCTCTGACCTCATTTCTCAAGTAGCGGGATAAGAGGGCCAGCAACGCGCGTACTTCAGGTAACGGTCGACCCCAGTTTTCGCTGCTGAAAGCAAACAGTGTAAGCACTTCGACACCATGGTGCTTACATGCACGCAAAACACCGCGCACTGCCTCGACGCCCGCACGGTGCCCGACTGGACCCGATACACGGTTCCGCTTTGCCCACCGATTATTACCGTCCATGATTATAGCGACGTGTCGGGGAATTACCGGAGCAGCGTCCGTGCCCGACGAAGAAAAATTATCACGACTAGACACTGGCGAGCGCTATATTTCCATCAGGTCGGCTTCTTTCTCAGCCAACAACTTTTCAATTTGAGTAACGAAACTATCGGTCAATTTCTGCACGTTATCCTGCCCGCGGCGCTCCTCATCTTCACTGATTTCTTTTTCTTTCACTAAATCCTTAAGCATAGCCATAGCATCGCGCCTGGCATTGCGCACTGAAACCCGAGCCGATTCGGCCTCTTGTTTAGCCTGACGGGTAAAGCCCTTACGAGTATCTTCGGTCAACATGGGCATAGGAATACGCATTACCTCTCCCGCGGTAGCCGGATTCAGGCCGAGATCGGACTTGTAAATGGCTTTCTCGACGGCAGGAATCATGCTTTTGTCCCAAACGGTCAGCAACAGCGTCCGGGCATCTTCTACCGAGACATTCGCCACCTGATTGATGGGTGTATCAGAACCGTAGTATTCAACTCTCAATCCTTCCAGCAAGCTGGGGTGCGCCCGTCCCGTACGAATCTTGTTAAAGTGATGGGACAAAGATTCCAGGCTTTTACTCATTCGCTCCTGGGCTTCATCTTTTATGTCATCAATCATATTGGTAGTCCTCTCTCGGTCGCGTTACGCGATCAAGGTGCCTTCGTTTCCGCCTCTGACAATGTTGAGCAATGCACCGGGTTTCTCCATTTCAAATACGCGCACCGGCATATTGTGATCACGACAGAGACAAATAGCAGTCAAATCCATGACCTCCAGTTTTTTGTCCAACACTTCATCATAGGTAAGGTGTTCGTACTTTACTGCGTCAGGAACTTTCATTGGATCGGCGGAGTAAACGCCATCAACCTTTGTGGCTTTGACCACGAGGTCTGCATCCATTTCAATAGCACGCAAACAGGCAGCAGAATCAGTGGTAAAGAAAGGATTTCCAGTTCCCGCAGAAAAGATAACAACATCGCCATTCATAAGCGCACGAATTGCCTTGCGCCTGTCGTAGTGATCTACCACCCCACTCATAGGGATGGCAGACATCGCTTGAGTTGCGATGTTAGAGCGCTCCAGAGCATCGCGCATTGCCAATGCATTCATAACGGTTGCGAGCATACCCATCTGGTCTCCGGTCACCCGGTCGAGGCCCGCTTTTTGCAGCGCCGCGCCGCGAAACAGGTTCCCGCCGCCCACCACAAGACCCACCTGCACTCCGATTCCCACTAATTGTCCTATGGCCATGGCCATCGAATCCAATACCTTGGGATCTATCCCGAAACTTTCACTACCGGTAAGTGCCTCGCCACTGAGCTTGAGCAGTATCCGTTTATATTTTTTATCCGCTCCCAACTGGGGCATAAGACTCCCTCCAAAAGCTGATGGGTATGTTACAGGACATCAGGCTATAGCCCTAGCGGCTTTGGGTTATATTTCTGGCTCTTTGGGTTGATCACCGGCCCAAGCTCGAGAAATAACGTCGATTGTGTCCACAAGTGTTTCTGGAACACGCCAAGGACACACTCATATATCGAGGTCGGCGGCATTCAGCGTCATCAGATCGCAACCTCATTTCAAGGTCCCTATGTGTAATTCTGCGGCTACACAAAAGTCCAGCTCACAAAAAAACGAGGCCGAAGCCCCGTTTTCGAAGATCTACTCATGTAAACCTAGCCGTTGAGCTGTGCCGCAACCTCATCAGCAAAATCAACCTTCTCGACCTCAATCCCCTCACCCACTTCAAAGCGTGTAAAGGAAACCGCCTCTGCACCAGCAGCGGACACCAGTTTGCCGACGGTTACATCAGGATCCTTAACGAAAGACTGCTCAAGAAGACTGTTCTCCGCCAGATACTTCTTGATACGACCACCTATCATCTTTTCGATGATCTCCGGTGGCTTGCCTGAGTCCTGAGCCTGTGCCATGAAGATTTCTTTCTCCTTCGCTACCAACTCTTCCGGCATATCAGCCGCAGCAACAACCTGGGGGTTTACTGCCGCAATGTGCATTGCTACATCTTTGGCCAGATCCTGGTCACCACCTTTGAGCTCAACCAAAACAGCAATTCGATTATTACTATGAACATACGCGCCCACGACACCTGAATCGCCACTAACCACTTCGATGCGACGCACACCTATATTCTCACCAATTTTTTGCACGAGCGCTTCCCGCGTGGTTTCTAATTCACCCGCCATCAGCGTCGCCACATCCTTGTTCTTGGAAGTGAACGCAGCATCAACTACTTTGTTAACAAAACTTAGGAAGTTCTCGTCTCTCGCGACGAAATCAGTTTCGCTATTTACCTCTACCAGCACACCGTAGCTGCAATCATCTGCGACTCGAGTAGCAACGACACCATCGGCCGCGGTACGGCCGGCTTTCTTGGCAGCTTTCATGCCGCTTGATTTTCGCAGTTCTTCTATCGCCAGATCGACGTCGCCACCGACAGCAGCGAGTGCCTTTTTACATTCGAGCAGACCGAGGCCCGTACGCTCTCTCAATTCTTTAACCAGTGCTGTAGACATTGGTATTTCTCCTCTTAAAATTCCAGGAACCCGGTTCCTGAAAACAAAAACCCCCGGGAGTTATACCGGGGGACACTCAACTCCCTGACGCGTAACGTGCTCGCATCAAACTCTGTCAACTATTTTGCCGGTGATACCGGTTTTTCACTGACTTCAGCTTCAGTTGCGGGGCTAGCTGCCGATTCCACCGCAGCAGGTGCAGCTTCTGCTACCACCTCAGCAGGTGCAGCTTCTGCTACCGCTTCAGCAGGTGCAGCTTCTGCTAACCCCTCAGCCGGTGCAGCTTCTGCTAACGCCTCAGCAGGAGCGAGTTCCTCTTCAACAAATTCGTTCTTTGTCGCAACAGCTTCACCCGCTTCAAGCTTGCCCTGCAAGCAGGCATCAGCAACCGCGGTAACATACAACTTAACGGCGCGAAGTGCGTCATCATTACCCGGGATAATGTAATCCACACCATCGGGGTTGCTGTTGCTGTCAACAATACCAATTACGGGAATACCCAGTTTATTCGCCTCTGTGATGGCGATGCGCTCATGATCAACATCCACGACAAACAAGACATCGGGAAGTCCACCCATATCCTTGATTCCACCGATACTGCGCTCAAGTTTTTCCATGGTCCGCGAGCGCATCAGAGCTTCTTTCTTTGTCAATTTCTCGAAGGTGCCGTCACCGACCTGGGCTTCCAAATCGCGCAAACGCTTGATCGAGGCACGTATGGTCTTGTAATTCGTCAACATACCGCCCAACCAGCGGTGATTAACATAGGGCATGCCTGCTAACTCAGCCTGCTCCTTAATGACGTTACCAGCGGCACGTTTTGTGCCAACAAACAGAATCTTGTTCTTGTTCCCTGCCAGGCGCTTGACGAGGTCCAGCGCTTCGTTGAACGCGGGGACGGTATACTCAAGATTGATGATGTGGATTTTATTGCGAGCGCCAAAGATGTACGGATCCATTTTGGGATTCCAGTACCGAGTTTGGTGACCAAAGTGCGCGCCCGCCTGAAGCAGCTCACGCATACTAACTTGTACTTGTGACATAAATAGTTACCTTGTATGGGTTAGGCCTCCACATACCCCTGCGATCAAACCAGCCAGGCCTTACGGTCCGGACGGCACCCTGATACAGGTCATTGGTATGTGTGTGTCGTTTTGGGTTTCTCTTCCTCGCGGCCCGGCTTCATCTACCAGAATTGGTCTGACAGCCCCGAAAAGAGGCGCGCTTTATACCATAGCGAAGGCAGGGTTTAAAGGGCTACGGCGCGACTCATGCCGCGCGCAGTACTCATTAGGCGCTGCAATGGGGTAGAATATTGCCGCCACAGAGCACCACAACTGACAGCATATTTTTTTTATCCTTATAAATCAATGGGTTAACGATGGCCGCATCGATTAAAACAGAAACAGAAATAGAGAAAATGCAAACCTCCGGTCGGCTTGCGGCCGAGGTCCTGGAAATGATCCTACCGCACGTGCAGGCAGGGATTACGACCGGGGAATTAGACCGCATTTGTCATGAGTACATCACTGGGATCCAACATGCCATTCCCGCACCCCTCAACTACAACGGTTTTCCGCGCTCAATTTGCACGTCTGTGAATGACGTGGTGTGCCACGGCATTCCTTCGGACACAAAGAAGTTGAAAGATGGCGACATCATCAATATCGATGTCACCGTGATCAAAGACGAATTCCACGGAGACACTAGTATTATGGTGCCGGTGGGATCGGCGGCAAGCCATGCGTCTCGACTGATTCAGGTAACACAGGAGTGCTTGTACAAAGGCATTGAACTGGTGAAACCCGGCGCTACTTTGGGCGACATTGGATTCGCCATTCAGCAGCATGCAGAGAAAAATTACTACTCGGTCGTACGCGAGTACTGCGGCCATGGCATCGGAAGAGTATTCCACGAAGAGCCGCAGGTACTCCACTATGGACGCAAGGGCACTGGAATGGTTCTGGAACCGGGCATGACATTTACCATTGAACCCATGATCAATGCGGGCAAGCGGCATACCAAATTAAATAAGCTGGACGGCTGGACAGTTACCACACGCGATGGCCGCCTATCTGCCCAGTGGGAACACACCCTATGCGTGACAGAAAGTGGGTGTGAAGTACTAACCCGGCGAAGTAACGAACCAGGCCTGAGCGCATAGTGGCTGTTTCAAAAATAGTACTGCCTCCTGCTATGTTTGACGTCGCTGCATTTACAGCACAGCTCGCGGGTGGTGACGCAATCCAATGCAGCAAGAGTGCTATTGCAAAATCCACAGACTATCTTCATAGGCAATTTCGCCAGGGCGGCCAGGCGAGAGATCTCATACGCCAGCGCGCATCCTTTATCGACACACTCCTCGGCGTCTTGTGGGATAACCAGACGTGGGGGGATTCAGACCTCGCAATGGTCGCTGTCGGCGGCTACGGCCGTGGAGAATTGCACCCCCATTCGGACGTTGATCTTCTGTTTCTGCTGGGTGATGACTGTGATAGTTGCAGGGACATACTCTCAAGCTTCCTGGCTTTGCTATGGGACATCGGCCTCAACGTGGGTCACAGCGTGCGTAATGTGAGTGAATGCGTGGAGCGCGCCGCCGAAGACATCACCATCTTGACTAACCTTATGGAGGCTCGCGTCATACGAGGGTCTGAAGATTTAATGCATCAGGTACGCGATCTTACTAGCCCGGAGAAAATGTGGTCCAGCCAGAATTTTTTCCAGGCCAAGCTTGAAGAACAACAAGCCAGACATAAAAAGTTTGCCGACACCGAATACAACCTTGAACCCAATGTCAAAGGCTCTCCGGGTGGATTGCGCGACTTACAAATTATTGGCTGGATAGCAGAGCGCCACTTCGGCGTGGAATCACTGGAAAAAATTACCGCTGAAGAATTTCTCAATCCCGAGGAAATGGCTCTTCTATTTTCCGGAAGAGATTTTATGTGGCAGGTGCGCTACGCACTTCACATGATCACCGACCGGGAAGAGGACCGGCTATTATTCGACCACCAGCGTGAACTCGCTGCACTGTGGGGCCTGGAGGATGGAGACAAGCTCGCGGTAGAACAATTTATGCAAACATTCTATCGCTGGGCTTTAGCCGTGGGGCAGTTGAATGAAGTGTTAATCCAGAACTTCGATCAAGCCATCCTGCGCCAGAACAGGGAAGATGAAATCAGCATCCTCAACGATCGATTCCAGATCCGCAACGGCTATATCGAGGCACGCGACATCGGTCTTTTCAACCAACACCCCCGTGCCCTCATGGAGGTTTTCCTACTCTGTGCGACGCATGAGGAAATTACCGGGGTTGCGGCCTCTACCATCCGCTTGATTCGCGACAATCGCTCGCTTGTGGACGATGCGTTCAGGGCCGACAAACACAACAAGCAAACATTTCTAAAAATCCTGGGCAGTCCCAATAAAATGACCCGACAGCTGCGTCGCATGACCAGTTACGGGATCCTGGGGAACTACCTGCCAGAATTCGGCCGGATCATGGGACAAATGCAACACGATCTTTTTCACACCTATACAGTTGACGCCCATACCTTGGAAGTGATCAAAAATGCGCGGCGTTTCCAGTTCCCCATCTACGAGGAGAAGTTTCCGGTAACCAGTAGAGTGGCACGACGACTGCGAAAACTAGAGCTTTTATATATCGCCGCTCTCTACCACGATATCGGCAAGGGCCGAGGTGGAGATCACTCTGAATTGGGGGCTGTAGATACCGAGCTCTTCTGTAAGTCACATGAGATGGATGAGAAAGATACCGAGCTGGTCGTTTGGCTGGTACGCAACCACTTGCTTATGTCGGCCGTAGCACAACGCAAGGACATATCCGACCCCGAGATTATCCAACAATTCGCCGAACATGTGGGTGATGAGGAACACCTGGACTATCTCTTCACACTGACGGTCGCGGATATCAACGGCACAAATCCCACTTTGTGGAACGCCTGGCGCGGCAGCCTGCTGCGCCAGCTCTACACCGAAACCAGGCGAGCCCTGCGTCGCGGCCTGGACAACCCCGTTGACAAGCAGGTTTTGGTAGAACAGGCACGACACGCATCCAGCGAAATGCTCGAAGGCCGCGGTTTTACACCGGATGAGCTAGACGATATTTGGCGCGGCCGCAGCGAAGACTACTTTCTGCGGGAACGCACCGAAAACATCGCGTGGCACACAGAGGGCATCTCAAGCCATCACGAACGCGACAAGCCGCTGGTAATGGTTCGCAATAATGCTGAGTCGAGTGTGGCCAACACCACGCATATTTTTATACACGCGCGCAGCAGCGTGCAGTTATTTCCCAGAATTTGCACCAGCCTGGAACAACTTGATTTAAGCGTACACGACGCCCGCATATACGACGCCAACGACGGCATGAGCCTGGAGACATTCTTTGTCCTGGACTCCAGCGGCCAACCGATCGCTGACGACAGTGCACGCATCGCACACATCAAGGAATATCTCACCGAAAACCTGAGCAACGACGCGATCGATACAGGCATGGTTGCACGGCGCACTCCCAGGCAGTTCAAATCGTTCTCTATCCCGACAGAGACCGAAATGTCGGTGGATGAAGTTAAAAATGTATCGGTGCTGGAAGTGTCCACACCCGACCGCCCTGGACTGCTCGCGCGTCTTGGAAAAATATTTGTGGCATTCAATGTTGAACTTCAAGCCGCAAAAATCCAAACCCTGGGTGAGCGTGTAGAGGACGTGTTTTTTCTTACCGATGAAAACCAACAGGCCATCACCGACCCGAAACTGTGTCGCGCAATACAACAAACAATACGCGACGAGCTCGACGAGCAGGCAGCCGCCTGACACCCTATGAACCCCAACTTACCAGGCCTACAGCCCTACCCATTCGCCAAACTACAACAGTTGTTTGCAGACCTGACACCAGCGCCGCAAAAAACACGCATCGCCCTGTCTATTGGCGAACCACAACATGCGTCACCGGCATTTGTACTGGAAACCTTATCAAAAAACCTACACCGGCTGGGTAATTATCCCACGACTGCCGGGTTGCCCGAACTGAGACATGCGATTAGCGCCTGGTTACAACATCGTTACGCGCTATCCGAAGTCGATTCTGACACCCAGGTTTTACCGGTAAACGGTACCCGGGAGGCCCTGTTTTCGTTTGCGCAAGCAGTAGTCTCGCCCGAACAAGACGCGCTCGTGATGAGCCCCAACCCCTTCTATCAGATCTACGAAGGCGCAGCCCTGTTAGCGGGCGCTACCCCGCACTTTCTAAACTGTACCGCCGAGTCTGATTTTTTACCTGACTTCAGCCGCGTAACAGAGAAACAGTGGCAACAATGTCAACTTCTGTATTTGTGTAGCCCGGGCAACCCCACTGGCGCCGTTATGTCGACGGAACAACTGCAAAATATTATTAGGCTAGCGCGGGAATTCAATTTCATTGTCGCCAGCGATGAATGCTATTCAGAAATCTACGCCGACGAGGCGTCACCACCTCCAGGGCTTCTAAAAGCGTGCGCTACCATGGGCGACAACGACTTCCGCAACTGCGTTGTCTTTCACAGTTTGTCAAAGCGCTCTAACTTACCGGGCCTGCGCTCGGGTTTTGTCGCAGGTGATGCAGAGGTTCTGCGCGCCTTTGGCCAGTATCGTACCTATCATGGCTGCGCGATGCCCATACATCACCAGCTGGGTAGTATTGCAGCGTGGAATGATGAACAGCATGTCATCGCCAACAGACAGCTGTATCGCGAAAAGTTCTCGTCCATTCTTCATATATTCGAGAACGAACTCCCTTGTTCGGCACCAGAAGCCGGCTTTTACCTATGGCCCGAAACACCGATAAGCGATCTTGAGTTGGCCCGCAAACTCTATGTCGAAGAAAACGTTGTGGTGTTGCCAGGCCGGTTCCTCGCCAGGGAATCCGAGGGCATCAATCCCGGCGAGAATCGCTTGCGTATGGCCCTGGTAGCTTCTCAGGCTCAATGCGAGGAAGCGGCACAGCGCATCGTCCACTGCGTGAGCAGGCTGTAGCTTTACGCATGCTAAAGGCTGAACGCGTAGATTTTGTATTGCAGCGCTTGCAGGCGCTATATCCTAAAACGCCAGTGCCCCTAGACCACTCCGATCCGTATACCCTGTTAATTTCAGTATTGCTCAGCGCCCAGTGCACTGATAAGCGGGTCAATCAGGTAACGCCCGCGTTATTTCGACTAGCAGACAACCCAAAGGACATGGCCGCTCGCGAAGTACGCCAAATCAGGGGCATCATAAAGCCCTGCGGGCTATCACCGCAAAAATCGAAGGCAATCAAACGCTTGAGCGAGATTTTGCTCGAGGAACATGGCGGTGAAGTCCCCGCTGATATGGAAGCACTTGAACGATTACCCGGGGTGGGGCACAAAACGGCTAGCGTGGTGATGTCGCAAGCGTTTGGAGTGCCGGCATTCCCTGTGGACACTCATATCCATCGCCTGGCGCAGCGTTGGGGCCTGACTAACGGCCGAAATGTTGTACAAACTGAGAGAGATCTCAAACGCCTGTTTCCAGAGAAATATTGGAATCGGCTGCATTTGCAGATTATTTTTTATGGCCGGGAGCATTGCTCCGCACGTGGTTGTGATGGACGAGTTTGTGAGATATGTCGCACGTGTTACCCGCTGCGCAAGCACCCCAAAAAAACTACCAAAGCATAAGCCGAGCTTAAAGAGTATTCAGCATTACCCCTGGAGCAGAAGTCACAAGTGTTTCAGAGCACAGCGGTAAGTTTTCCGATACATTCAATTGCGCAGCAGCACTGAAATCAGGCCTGGCACGGGCCATGTCGAGGATTTCCGAAGCCCAACAGACCGGTAACCAGCGTCAAATCTTGCTACTCGCAGTGACCACAATGGCCCCACACTGCTATAACAAACCATCCGTATTTGCTATCCTACGCGCCCCCTGAGCCCAAACCGCTGATTTTGGAGTCACAATATGATTACGCTCTACGGCATAAAAAATTGCGACACCGTGAAAAAAGCGCGCAAGTGGCTCGATGCACGCAGTATTGAATACACGTTTCATGATTTTCGCGAAGACGGCGTGGATAAAGAAGCGGTGGCAGCATGGATGAAAGAACTAGGCTGGCAGAATCTGCTGAACAAACGCAGCACCAGCTGGAAGGCGCTAGACGAAAAAACCCGGCTCAATATGGATGAAAAATCTGGAATCGCCTCAATTTTACAGCAGCCTACCCTGATCAAGCGACCATTGTTAGATACGGGACACCAGCGCTTTACCGGATTCTCTGCGGCAAGTTACGACAAAATATTTAGTGCACACAACCTCTGATCGAGGTTCAAATCTCAAGGTGGAATTAGAATGACAACAAGCGCATTTGCCTTTGGTCTGGGTGTCGGCACCCACAACAGCGAGGGAGACTGGCTGGAAATATTTTTTCCGCAACCGCTCGTGAACCCCTCTGCAGCTCTGGCTGAGGCAACTATAAATTGCGATTCTAATCAGGCGCTCACGCAGGACCAACTGGGTAAGCTACAGGCAGCACTGGCTGCTGCTGGAGAGAACGAACAGGCAGAAATCGCATCCAAGTTGGGCAATAGTGACAAGCCCGTCGTGGCTGTACTGTTAGATGAAGATAAGCCGCCTGGTAATGTGCCGGAAGGCTACCTCAAATTGCACCTGTTATCCCATCGTCTGGTAACACCGCACGGCACTAATCTCGACGGCTTGTTTGGCATACTACCCAACGTCGCCTGGACTAGCGAAGGCGCTATTGATATCAATGAATTGCCTGAGCGCCAACTCACCGCAAGGTTGCGCGGCGAGATTCTGGAAGTGAGCTGCATCGACAAATTTCCCAAGATGACAAACTATGTCGTTCCAAGCGGAGTGCGCATCGCGCATACAGCAAGAGTTCGACTAGGCGCCCACCTAGGCGAGGGAACCACCGTCATGCATGAGGGCTTCGTCAACTTTAACGCCGGCACCGTGGGTCCAGGCATGATCGAGGGGCGCATTTCAGCAGGCGTGCTGATTGGTCGCGGCTCAGACCTCGGCGGGGGCTGCTCCACCATCGGAACACTCTCTGGCGGAGGCAATATCGTACTTTCAGTGGGCGAGGAATGCTTGATCGGCGCCAATGCTGGCATCGGCATCCCACTCGGAGACCGATGTACCGTGGAGGCAGGCCTATTTGTCACCGCGGGTACAAAGGTTACTATGCTCGATGCCCACGGCATGCCGGCAGAGACCGCGAAAGCACGTGATCTGGCTGGCAAGTCTGACTTACTGTTTCGCCGTAACTCTACAACCGGTGCGGTGGAATGTCTGACTAACCGCAGTGCGGTAGAATTGAACCAGGAATTACACGCTCACAACTGAGACCAAAGGCGAGTGGATAACGTGGAAAGAACACTGGAACTTTGTTGCGAACTGATTCGCAGACAATCGGTTACCCCCGAGGATGCAGGATGCCAGGCGCTGATGATGCAGAAATTGCGTGCGCTTGGTTTCAACTGCACCGAACTTACCTTCTCAGAAGTGAGCAATTTCTGGGCAGAACGCGGCGACGAAGGGCCGATAGTGGTTTTTGCCGGTCACACCGATGTCGTGCCCACCGGACCTGCAGAGCGCTGGGATACGCCTCCCTTCGAACCTACCGTAAAGAATGGACTGCTGTTCGGTCGTGGAAGCGCAGACATGAAAGGCAGCCTGGCGGCTATGCTAGTGGCGTGCGAGGAGTTCGTGGCGGAACACCCGGATCACCCGGGACGAATCGGCTTCCTAATCACCTCCGACGAGGAGGGGCCAGCCGTCAACGGTACTGTAAAGGTTCTGGATTACCTGCGTGAGTCAGGCCAGTCAATAGACTGGTGCGTCGTGGGCGAGCCCTCCAGTTCAGCTGCCCTGGGTGATGTTGTCAGAAATGGCAGGCGCGGCTCACTGGGCGGCGTACTGACAGTCCGTGGTCTGCAGGGTCATATCGCCTACCCCCACCTTGCGGACAACCCCATTCATCGTCTCCTGCCTGCCCTACACGCACTTACAACAGAACTATGGGATGAAGGCAACGATTTTTTTCCGCCCACATCCATGCAAGTGTCCAACATTAACAGCGGCACCGGCGCCACGAATGTGATCCCGGGGGAAGTTCAGGTTCTGTTCAATTTTCGTTTTTCCACCGCGGTAAACGACAGTGAATTACGGCAGCGAACAGAATCCATTCTGCAGACTCATGGCCTCAACTTCAGTATTGAATGGCAATTGAACGGACAGCCATTCCTGACCTCTCCTGGAACGCTACTGGAGGCAACAGTGGCCAGCATTATGGAAGTCACGGGATGCGAACCGGAATTATCAACGGCTGGAGGAACTTCCGATGGCCGCTTTATCGCTCCCACCGGTGCCCAGGTCGTGGAAGTTGGCCCAATCAACGCCACCATCCACAAGCTCAATGAGGAAGTGTTGGTCGCAGACTTACCTCGCCTGGCTGATATCTATAAAGGGATACTGAAACGCCTACTGCTAAAAAGCGTCTAGCTGCTGCTGCAACCCCATACGCGCAAAGCCTGGGTTATCCTCGCCGGGCACTACCAACACCTGCTCGCTGCCTAAAGCAGCAAGACTGGCGGCGACGACTGTATCCGCGGCCATCCACATTTGCTCTGGCACCCTGGTACGGTCAAAGCCGTTCTCCGCCATGGGATCGTGAAATTCTGTGCGCGTAAATCCAGGACACAGCGCCTGCACTTCAATACCCGTCCCGACTAACTCCTCTTGCAACGCCAGCGAATAGTAATTCAGGAAGGCCTTGGTGGCGCCGTATACTGCCATTCCCTTGCCGGGAACAAAACTGCCCAGTGACGACACATTGATAACGACACCCCTACCCCGTTCGCGCATGAACGGGATGACCGCGCGGCACAGGGTAATGCTGGCGTCGATATGAAGATTCAACATCGCACGCTGACCCTCAATGGGCAGGTCGGCAAAATTGCCAAAAGTACTGAAACCCGCATTGTTGACCAGATAATCAACCGGACCCTGTTGGCGTATCGCTTCCATGGTTTTTGCAACGCCCTCGACACTACCAAGATCCGCTTCCAGGCAATGCACTTCAGCAGTACCGGCTAACTCGGTTGCCAAAGCGATGAGCCAGCACAGGCTGGAGCGGCAGAGCACGC
>PKCY01000201.1 GCA_002862985.1 Haliea sp. | reverse complement strand
AGCTGAAACGAGCGTCTGCAGCTTTTCCTGCAGCGTCTGGGCAACTTTTTCTCTGCCAAAGGCTCCCAACTGGAGATAGCGGTAGATGCCATAGGTTACATCTCTTCGATCTTCGACGCCCACTACATTTATGACCTCTACTTCCACCCTCGCCGTTCCCTGGGCCATATAATCTAATTTCACTGCCGCTGCATAAGACAAATCGATCAGGCGCTCGGCGTGGAATGGACCCCGGTCATTCACACGCACCACGATATCCTTCCCATTGTTCAGATTGGTGACTCGCACATAGCAAGGAATGGGTAAAGTTTTGTGAGCCGCACTGGCCTGATAAAGATCATAGCGCTCACCGTTAGAGGTGTTGTGGCCGTCAAATTTTGCGCCGTACCAAGACGCGATACCTTGTTCTTTGTAATTTCGGTGATCTTCCAGCACCTCGTAGGAGACACCATTGACGCTGTAGGGGCTCAAGTTACCGGCTGCAAGGATAGGGTCGGGGCGCGGCGCGGCTTCGACAACATCTTCTGCGATGATGGGGCGCAGTGGTGCTATATCCTGAGTAATAGCATAGCGCGAACTTGTCTCGGGTTTGGCATCGGAAACACCGGTGCCAGATGAATCTGGGGGCGGCGTGGAACAGGCACAAAGGAGCAGAAGTAGCGCGACCGCTGCGGCCAAGGGGTAGTGCGCTGTCACTACTCCACCCTGGCGCCCAGTCGCTGACTCAGTTGATAGACGCTCATGGCATACATTGCGCTGTGATTGTATCGCGTGATGACATAAAAATTATGCAGTCCGAGCCAGTATTCATAACCATCTTCGAGTTCAAATTTCATCGCGGTAGCCAGTGCTTCCGGATCCAGTTTCTCTCTTGCGACTACGCCCTGGGCGGCGAACTCTGCGACCGTATGCTCTGGTTTCAAATCCTTGCGACTCTGAACAAAGACGTCCTCGGGCGTATCATCGCTGGCATCAGCGGCCACTACCACAGTTTCACCAGTGCGCCATCCATGTTGCTTGAAGTAGTTAGCCACACTGCCTATAGCATCTACCGGGTTTTCCCATATATCGACGATTCCATCGCCGTCAAAATCTCTGGCGTATTCACGGTAGCTGCTTGGCATAAACTGACCAAAGCCCATGGCCCCGGCATAGGAGCCCTTCAGTTCGGTTGGATCTAGGCCCTGGTCGCGCGCGAGTATCAGGTAGTGCTTCAATTCGCTGGTAAAAAAGGGCGAGCGAGCAGGGTAATCAAATGCCAGCGTAGATAGCGCATCTATCACGCGGTAGCTTCCTGCCACCCGCCCGTAATAGGTCTCCACACCGATTATGGCAACGATAATTTCCGCGGGCACACCATACTCCAGCTCAGCGCGGTCCAGCGTCTTGCGGTGTTTCGCAAAAAACGCTATGCCCTGCTCTTCCCGCTTCTTGTTGAGAAAAATTTCGCGGTATTCGTACCAGGGCTTGGTTTTTTCCGCAGGTCGGGCGATGGCTTCCAAAATACTGTCTTTACGCTCCGCCTCGGCAAAAACCAGCAACAATTCGCCCCGATCAAAACTCTCTTCCACCACCAGCTCATCAACCAGTGCCTGGGCAGCGGGATGACCACCATAGTTATCGCCTGCACAAGAAATGGCTGTCCAAAAACAAGAGACAATGAGCAGGACTTTTAGACGTAGCGGCATAAACTAAAACTCATTCTGATGAAGCAAAAAGGATTGGTGGGGCGATCCAGACGTGAAGGCATCACGTCACCACTCTACGTTGTTCAGTACTAATCGCCATAAGCATTCCAAATCCGGCCATGAGCGTGACCACGGAAGTACCGCCGGCACTCACCAATGGCAAGGGCACGCCCACCACTGGCAACAACCCTGCGACCATGCCCATATTAACAAAGACGTAGACGAAAAGCGTCAGTGTCAGGCTTCCTGCCATCATACGACCAAAACCAGTCTGCGCGTGAACGCCTATCCAAAAACCGCGCAACAAGATCAACAAGTAGATGCTCACTAACACCAGGATGCCCCGCAATCCATGCTCCTCCGCAAGCAGGGCAATGATAAAATCCGTGTGACTCTCTGGCAGAAAATCCAATCGCGACTGGGTGCCTTGCATCCAGCCTTTGCCCTCCCAGCCGCCAGAGCCAATGGCCGTCTTGGACTGCATAATATTCCACCCGGCTCCGAGTTTATCAGTCTCCGGATTAATCATCGTTAGAATACGCTGCTTCTGATAATCTTTTAGCACAAACAACCAGGCCGGCCACGCCGATGCGACCGCCAGTACTACCGCACCAAATATGTAAGTCCAGCCGATGCCCGCGAGGAACATTACGAACAACCCACTGGCTGCAATCAACAAAGCGGTGCCCAGATCCGGCTGTCGCAAGATCAGGGCGGCGGGCAGAGCAAGCAGTAGCAGTGCCCCTATCACGTGCAAGAATCGTGGCGGCAATAACCGACCGGAAAGGAAACCGGCTACAGCAAGGGGCACCACCAGCTTCATAATCTCCGAGGGCTGAAATCGAAACCCTCCAATCTCCAACCAGCGCTGTGCCCCTTTGGCACCCACACCCACAAGGACCACCGCAACCAGCAGTGCAACCCCCCCCAAATACAACCAGGGCGCCCAACGAGCATAACGTTGCAAACTAACCTGGGCCCCCAGAAACATGATCACATAGCCGACCAGAAAATAGCGTCCCTGGCGCGTTACCGCAGCCATACTCTCACCCGAAGCGCTGTAAAGCACGACAAGACCATAGAGGGTCAACACCAGAAGCAGCAGTAACAAGGGCACATCGATGTGCAGGCGTGATATGGCACTGGGCGGACGCGCCATGTCGTGGGAGCCCTGGTGCGGTAGCTGTCGAACGTAATCGCTCATTACCCTGGCTCCATGTCGAGCCAGGTATCGATCACGGCGCGAGCAATCGGCGAAGCGGCAGAACTGCCACCGCCATTCTCGACGATAATCGCCACTGCGATAGTGGGCGCCTCCAGAGGAGCAAAAGCGATAAACAGCCCGTGGTGCCGATGCCGCTCGTCCACTTCGTCTTCGTTATAGACGGCATTCTGAGCGATTCCAATCACTTGGACGGTCCCCGTTTTGCCCGCCATCTCATACTCGATCCCCGCCGCCAGTGCCTTTGCAGTGCCGCGCTTGCCATGCACTACCTCACGCATGCCATCGTAGACCGCGTCCCAATTCTCAGGCGGTGCCAACAATGGATCATGGTCGGGTATTACCAAGGACTCACCGTCCACGCTCATAACCAGGCGCGGAACGATGCGTTTTCCTTTACTAGCCATCACGCTAGTCGCCACGGCCAATTGCAGGGGTGAAGCGAGCATATAGCCCTGTCCAATACCGGCGCTAATCGTTTCTCCAGGATACCACGCAACGCCCAGGGCTCCTCGTTTCCACTGGGTCGAAGGCAAAATACCATTGCGCTCATTCGTCGTATCGATACCGGTACGACGCCCAAAACCAAAGGGATAAAGATACTCGTGCATGCCGTCTATGGTCAGACGTCGAGCCAGGTCATAGAAATACACATCGCAGGATTCAGCGATCGCCATCTTCATGGCCACGTGAGGAGCGTGCCCTGTCCCTCTAATTCGCAGAATCCAGTCTCTGTACTTACGTGAATCACCGGGAAGTTTATACCACCCAGGATCCGGCACTGTTGACTCTGGCGTGACAAGCCCAGATGCCAATCCAGCCATTGCCATAAAGGGCTTTATCGTCGAACCTGGTGGGTATGTGCCCTGAACCGCACGGTTGTAAAGCGGCACATCTGGCGAGTCCCGTAAGGCACTGTAATTGGCAGTACTGATGCCATTGACAAACAAATTGGTATCAAAACCCGGGGTGGAGACCAACGCCAGCACACCCCCGGTAAGAGGATCGATGGCAACCACAGCTCCGCGTCGATCACCCAGTGCGTCGATAGCAGCGCGCTGAACACGGGAATCCAGATGTAATTTTAGATCTTTACCAGGCTTGGGCGCATAGCGCTCGAGGACTCGCAGTACACGTCCGTGGGCATTACTCTCAACGTTTTGGTAACCCACCTCTCCGTGCAGGGTATCTTCGTAAAACTTCTCCACCCCCACCTTGCCCACATGGAGAGTGCCTCGGTAATTTGTCTCATCCAACTCCAGCACCTCCTGCTCATTGATGCGGCTGACATAGCCAACAGCATGGGAGAATAAATCACCATGTGGGTAGTGACGCATCAATTGAGCTTCGACCACCACACCCGGCAGCCGATGGCGATTAACGGCCAGGCGAGCCCGCTCCTCTTCCGTCAGGCGCAAGCGCAGTGGCACCGAGTCATAGGGACGGCTGCGGTTGAGTTTTTTGCGAAAAATTTCGAGATCTCTCTCGGAAACCGGCAACAATGCCTGAAGTTCAGCAACGGTGGCCTCCAAATCCTCCACGCGTTCACGTACCACCGAGAGGATGTAGGTGGGCCGGTTGTCTGCCAGCAGTTCACCGTTGCGGTCATAGATCAACCCCCGTTTGGGCGGTAGAGGCTGCAACTGCACCCGATTGCGCTCTGATTCGGTGCTGTAGGTTTCGTACTCGGTAATTTGCAAGGTGTAATAGCGCGCCAGTACGATGCCCAGCAACACCACTACAATGCAAATCGCGATCACAGTGCGAGCACCATAAATACGGGATTCCAGCTGGGGATCTTTTAAATCAAAGTGTTGCGGCATTTAAGCGGCTGCGTGACCTAGACTGGGTGATTACAAAAAACACTACTGGCGATGATACGGGTGGTTGACGGTGATTGTCCAAGCCCGGTACAACTGTTCGGCCAATAGCACTCGAACCAGCGGATGGGGTAGTGTCAGATCACTCAGCGACCAACGCTGAGCAGCTCGCTCCAGGCAGGCACTTGAAAGCCCGTCGGGACCACCAATCACGATACTGTAGTTGTCTCCGGACATTTGCCAGCTTTCTAACTGCTGCGCCAGCTTCACGGTAGATAGTCGTCGGCCCTCTACGTCCAGCGCAATGACCTTATCGCCCGCGGGGATGGATTTCAGTAACTGTTTACCTTCTGCTGCACACACCTTCTGGACACTGATATCTTTTCCCCGTCGCGACAGGGGAATTTCTCGCCACAGAAGCTTCAGTTCATAGGGCATCCGCCGAGTGTACTCCTGCACCCCCTCGCTGATCCAGGCGGGCATCCGGGTTCCAACCGCGATAATACTGATCCGCATTAATTGCTGACTTCAGCGGTTTCCCAGAGACGCTCCAGATCGTAAAAATCACGGGTCGCGGGCAACATTACATGCAGTACAACATCGCCGAAATCAACCAGCACCCAGTCACCCGCATCCTCACCTTCCGTTCCCAACGGCGGCATCTCCTGCTTTTTAGCTTCCACGGCAACATGGTTGGCCAGCGATTTCACGTGACGATTAGATGTGCCGCTGGCAATGACGAGGTAATCCATCATGTGTGTAAGTCCGCTAACATCCAGAGTGACCGCATTGACGGCCTTGAGGTCATCGAGCGCGGCGACGATAAATTTGGCGAGTTTTTCAGATTCCATAACACGGGTTTACTTCAATTTTCATAAAGTGCGATCCAGTTTAACGATAAAGGTTGTAGGTTTGAATGTATTCCAACACTGACTGAGGCGTCAGATAGCGCACCGAACGACCCGACGCGAGTAACGCTCGAATCTCGGTGGACGAGATCGCCAGCGGGCGTAACTCTTCAATCAGAACCCCCCCCGCTGGCCGTTGACGCAAAGCGCCCGCATCGTCCAGCCGGTTGTCTGCCAACCATGTTGCCACCACACCCGACTCCGGCAGTTCCCACCCGGGACGAGCAATCACGATAATATGCGCCCAGTCGAGCAGCTCTTCCCAACGATGCCATCCGGGTATATCCAGCACCGCATCACAACCCATCACCATGCACAGGCCAGTTTGCGCGCCCAACTCCTCGCGCAACTCAATCAGGCTGTCTATGGTGAAAGACTTACCGGGGCGCTTCAGCTCTCGCAGGTCGCATGTCAGATGCCGCTCCCCTGTTACCGCCAGGCCCACCATAGCGGCCCGATGCTCGGCACTGCAATCCGGCGAAGTCCTGTGGGGAGGCTCTGCGCTGGGCATCAGGCGTAACTGCTCAAGGTCCAGCCGCTCCACCAACTCTAGCGCAGAGCGAAGATGGCCGTAATGCACTGGATTAAAAGTGCCGCCCAAGACGCCTACCAGTGAAGATTCGGGTGCCGCTGGTGTGATCAAGAGCGAATCTGCCCCTCACCAAGCACCACGAATTTCTGAGAGGTAAGCCCCTCTAGGCCCACGGGTCCGCGAGCGTGTAGCTTATCAGTAGAGATACCAATTTCCGCACCCAGGCCATACTCGAAACCGTCAGCCAGCCGTGTAGACGCGTTGATCATGACTGAGCTGGAATCGACTTCCCGCAGGAATCGCATGGCCCGCCCGTGGTCGCGCGTGACAATACTGTCCGTATGCTGAGAACTGTAGGTATTGATGTGTTCGATGGCCTGCTGCAGATCCGCCACCACGCGCACCGCCAGGACAGGCGCCAAATATTCCTCGTGCCAGTCCTGTTCAATTGCAGCCGTTGCGGCGGGCACAAGCGCCACCGTGCGCGGACATCCGCGCAGCTCCACTCCCGCAGCAGCGTAGGCCTCAGCCAGTCGCGGTAGTACGGCAGCTGCCTTTGACTCAGCCACCAGCAAGGTCTCCATGGTATTGCAGGTACCGTAGCGCTGGGCTTTGGCATTGACTGCAATGCTCACTGCCATTTTGTCGTCTGCCCCATCATCGATATAGACGTGACACACCCCGTCGAGATGTTTGATGACCGGTACTTTGGCGTCTTTGCTAATGCGTTCGATAAGTCCCTTACCACCGCGCGGAACAATCACATCGACGTACTCGGGCATGGCAATTAACTTTCCCACGGCCGCTCGGTCCGCTGTGGCCACCACCTGCACGGCGGCCTCCGGCAATCCGACCGCCTGCAGTCCCTGAACCAGGCACTTGGCAATCGCACCATTAGACGCCAGCGCCTCGGAACCACCACGCAATATCGTCGCATTGCCTGCTTTAAGGCAAAGACTAGCTGCCTCCACCGTTACATTAGGCCGGGACTCATAAATGATGCCGATAACACCCAGCGGTACCCGCATGCGGCCCACTCCAATACCGCTAGGCATGGTGCGCATATCAGAGATACTCCCTACCGGATCGGGAAGCGCTGCAACCTGTTGCAAGCCTTCCAGCATGGCATCGATGCGAACAGGCGTCAGCTCGAGGCGATCCAGCAGCGGCGCATCCAATGCCTTGGCACGGCCCCGCTCCATGTCCTGCGCATTGGCATCAGCTAATTTAGCCCGCGCGCCATCGAGAGTATCGCACACTGCCAGTAGAGCATGATTGCGCACTGCGGTAGACGAGGCTGCCACAACGCGCGACGCCGCTCGCGCGGCCATGCCCAATTCGACCATGTACTGATCAACGTCCATTGCTAACTACCCTGACTCGCGCGAAAATGCCGATTATACCTGATCACTGGAGGGTATGTGCTACGCTCCGGTCTGTAATTATCACGAGAAAACCAATGCCAGTGACCGTTGAACTGGAGTTTTTTTACGACTGCTCCAGCCCCTGGACTTACTTTGCATTCACGCGAATTATTCCGATGATGGAACGCCTGGAGGTGCCAATACGTTGGCGTCCCATTCTGGTGGGAGGGGTGTTCAATGCGGTGAACCAGGAAGTTTACGCCGCCCGCGAGGCGATGTTTAACGACAGCAACAGTCTGCGCTTGAATTATTACATCAAAGATATGCAGGACTGGGAGCGGCTCTGCGGCGTTCGCGCCCGAATGCCTTCGGGCCACCCGATCAGCAGCGTGAAGGCCATGCGTGGGGCGTTCTTTGCGCAGGAGCAGGAATTGCTGGTGTCCTACTCCAAAGCAGTTTTTGAGACTTACTGGGAAAGCGACACGCCGGATATCAGTAGTGATGAAGTCCTCTGTGGGGTATGTGACCAGGTGGGACTGGACAGAAAAGGCTTCTTCAAAGCGATTGAAACCCAGCATTACAAGGGTCTGTTGCGCCAGAACACCGATGAGCTTATCGCTCGCGGCGGATATGGCTCTCCCACCATTTTTATTGATGGTGACGATATGTACTTCGGGAATGATCGCCTGGAACTGGTTGAGTATCGATTGCGGCGATTACTCGAAGGGAAGTAGTTTCCATGGCTGCCATCGTGCAGTTCACCGAATACCGCCGTCATTAAACGGCATATTGCGCTGGGCACTGCGCGTAAGCTGAGAATCGATGGCTGCGGCAACCACCTCCACCCCCAGCGCACGGAATTTATCCACGCGCTGATCCAGAGCAATCAGCTCAAAGGGGCAAACAAAGATATTGTGCTCGCAGTCCTACTCGGACGTTTTTTCGGCAACCGACTCTTTGATCAAAGTCTGCAATTCGCCGCTTTCGTGCATCTCGGTAATGATGTCACAACCACCGACCAATTCTCCCGCCACCCAAAGCTGCGGGAAAGTCGGCCAATTGGCATAAGCGGGGAGATTCGTACGAATTTCCGGATTGGTAAGAATATCCACGTAGGCAAAACGTTCACCGCATGCCATTAGCGCCTCCACAGTACGGGCTGAAAAGCCGCACTGAGGCTGGTTGGGGGAGCCTTTCATATACAACAAAATATCGTTGCTTTCGATCTGCTCTTTAATCGTTTCGATAATATCCATTTTTCTCCTGCCTCATGTTGCTGCCACAGGGGCAAGCGCATTCTGAGCCGACTATGTTAACCTATTATGATCAGAAATTGCGCTCGCCTGTTCAAGTCGATTGCCAATCTTACGTTATATGGCTATAGTTGCCTTCTCTAGAGGCAGCTCACGCTGCCTTTTTGCGTTTCTGGGAGGGTGAGAAACATGTCGGCGCTTATGCAAACTTACGCCCGACTCCCTGTGACCTTCAGTCACGGTGAGGGCGTGTACCTCTATGACACTGAAGGTCGACGCTACCTGGACGGCATCGCGGGCATTGGCGTGAACGCTCTGGGCCATGCCCACCCGGGGGTCACTAATGCCATCCGTAAACAGGCCGACAAACTGGTACACAGCTCCAATCTCTATCGCATAGCTGCACAAGAACAACTTGCCGCAGCCCTGACTCAGGTCGCAGACATGGAGAGCTGTTTTTTCGGCAACTCCGGTGCTGAAGCCAACGAGGCTGCCATCAAATTGGCCCGCCTTTACGGGCATGAACGGGGTATCAAAAAACCTAACATCGTGGTTTTAGAAGGCGCCTTCCACGGCCGCACACTGGCCACGCTTAGCGCCACTGGCAACCGCAAGATACAGGCAGGCTTTGAACCCCTGGTCACTGGCTTCATCCGCGCTCCGCGCAATGATGTAGAAGCTCTGCGCCAGATCGCTGCCAACAATCCCGACGTGGTCGCTTTTCTGGCGGAACCTATCCAGGGCGAAGGCGGCGTAAAGGTGTTGGATTCACAATATCTTCAAACCGCCCGCCAAATCTGCACTGAACAGGGCTGGCTGTTCATGCTCGATGAAGTACAAACGGGCAATGGCCGAACGGGTACCTATTTCGCCTACCAGGGCCTGGGCTTGATGCCCGATGTCGTCACCACGGCAAAAGGCCTGGGTAACGGCGTGCCCATTGGCGCCTGCCTGGCTCGCGGTGAAGCCGCTAGAGTTTTGGGTACCGGCCAGCACGGGTCAACCTTTGGCGGGAATCCACTGGCATGCGCAGTCGGGCTGGCTGTGCTCGATGCGATAGCAACACAACAGTTGTGCGCCAACGCCACTGCTATGGGCCAGTTAATTACCGATACGCTGCGTGCCGACAATAGTATAGCGGGTCAGATCACCGAAATTCGCGGCAAAGGACTGATGCTCGGAATTGAATTATACAAAGATTGCGGCGAACTGGTGCAACCGGCCCTCGACGCGGGCCTGTTGATCAATGTCGCGGCGGGCAACACCATCCGTCTGCTGCCACCGCTGGTGATTAATGCAGGTGAAGCTCGGGACCTGGCTCTGGGCGTGGCTGACCTGATTCGCAAATTCAACTGAGCCGGCGCTCATAGGCAACCCTAAAGGACTGACCATGTCGAATACTCGACACTTCTTGACGCTTTTAGATTTCAGCCCGGCAGAGCTGGAAAACATCATCCAACGTGGCATTGAAATGAAGCGCGAGCACGCTGCTGGAGCCAACCAGCAGGCCTTCCCAGGCTCGGTGCTGGGCATGATTTTTGCCAAATCATCCACTCGCACCCGCGTATCATTTGAAGCTGGTATGGCGCATCTGGGGGGGCACGCCATGTTCCTGTCGCCCCGAGACACCCAACTGGATCGCGGAGAGCCCGTGGAAGACAGCGGTCGCGTAATCTCCTCTATGGTAGATATCGTGGTGATCCGCACCTATGGTCACGACATCGTGGAGCGCTTCGCCGCACATTCTTCCGTGCCTGTGATCAACGCCCTGACCGACGACTACCATCCCTGCCAGTTGCTGGCCGATATGCAAACCTGGATGGAACATCGCGGCAGTATAGCCGGCAAACGAGTGTGCTGGGTCGGCGACGGCAACAATATGTGCCAGTCCTATATTAATGCCGCAAGGCAGTTTGATTTTGAATTGCGTATCGCCTGTCCTCCGGGTTTTGAGCCCGATAGCAGCCTGCTCGCCTCTAATAGCGACCGGGTAAGTATCGAGCACGACCCAAAATTGGCTGCTCGAGAGGCCGATTTAGTAACAACGGATGTGTGGGCATCTATGGGACAAGAGAGTGAGCAACGCGAGCGCGCTGAACTTTTTGCACCCTACCAGGTCAATAGTGAACTGATGAGCGTAGCGGCCAGTGGCGCGCTTTACATGCATTGCCTGCCGGCTCACCGCGGGGAAGAAATCAGCGCACAGCTGATGGACGCTCCAGATTCGATCATTTGGGAAGAGGCCGAGAATCGCCTGCACGCGCAGAAAGCCCTGATGGAAACACTCATTCTCGCAAATCGCGCTTGATTGAGAGTCTGGCCGTGAACGCATCCGGCACAATAACAGCCTGGGGCTCCACTCGCCCACGACGCAAATCAAATTCAAGCATAAGCCGCTCTTTTTTTATAACAATTAAATTGATATACCTTCTACATCGAAGAAACCCTCCCCCTGAAGAACACGGTACAAGCAGCTCAAGGCCTGCACGGTTAGCACATACAGACACACATTCCTGTCAACACCTTATCCACAACATAAACCCAGGCTAATTACCTTGCATTGCACCTACGGCCGCATTATCTTGTACATGAGTGAAGCAAATACCCCAACATATTGGGTATAGCGGCTAAAAAACAAACAAATAAATTTTAGAAAATTGGCCGCTGAAGCAGGGAATTCCTTCCCAACATCCACCACAGGGATACAGTCCCTTTGCATGGTGGTGTGCTGCGGGTATTGAAGCTTCGCCAAGCGGTCACCCAATAAAGCTAAAGCCAGCACTTCGGAGCATACATGCAGACAGAGACCAACCCGAGCGGCGTTTCCGCCGAAATCACCACCCCACAACTGGAGACAGCCGCCCTCAGCGGTGCCATCGCTGCCACCGCACCGGGCCAGATACGCGTCATAAAGCGCAATGGGACGGTAGTCCCCTTTGAAGCCAGCAAAATTTCAGTGGCCATCACCAAGGCCTTCCTAGCAGTCGAAGGCGGAACGGCAGCTGCGTCGAGCCGCATCCATGAAACCGTGGCTAAGTTGACCGAATTGGTCACCAGCACATTCGAGCGTCGCATGCCTTCTGGCGGAACCATTCATATTGAAGATATACAGGATCAGGTGGAATTGTCCCTGATGCGCTCCGGCGAGCATAAAATCGCCCGGGATTACGTCATTTATCGCGAGGAGCAGTCGCGCAAGCGGGCCTCCAAGCAAGTTTTATCGCCTGCCACACAGGCCGCGGCGGGCAACATTAACGTAATACAGGCTGATGGTAGCCGCGCTCCGCTAGACCTTGATCGCCTCCACACCATAGTCAATGAGGCCTGCTTTGAACTCATTGATGTCAGCGAATCGAACATTCTTGACCAGGCACTGAAGAACCTCTACGACGGCGTCAGTCAGGCCGAGTTGAGTACCTCTTTGGTCATCACCGCTCGCACCATGATAGAGCAGGAGCCCAACTACTCCTACGTTGCGGCCCGCCTGCTGTGTGACAACCTTCGCGCTGAAGCACTGAGTTTTCTGGGAGTAGCCGATAGTGCTACCCAGCACGACATGGGCACTCTCTATGGCAAAGCTCTGCATGCGTATGTGGCAAAAGGGGTTGAACTGGAATTGCTGTCTCCCAAGTTGCAAGAATACGACCTCCAGAGGCTGGAAAAGGCTCTGTTACCGGAACGCGACCTGCAATTCACCTATCTGGGCCTGCAAACTCTTTACGACCGCTATTTCATTCACAGTAACAACACCCGCATCGAGCTACCGCAGATATTTTTCATGCGCGTGGCGATGGGATTGGCGGTGGAAGAAGAGGACCGGAATGCCAGGGCCATCGAGTTCTACCAGTTGCTATCCTCATTTGATTATATGAGTTCTACGCCGACTCTATTTAATGCGGGTACTTTAAGACCACAGCTGTCCTCCTGCTATCTCACCACTGTGCCCGACAATCTGCATGGCATTTACGGTTCCATTCAGGACAACGCCATGTTGTCCAAATTTGCCGGCGGACTGGGTAACGACTGGACACCGGTACGTGCTCTGGGTGCCTATATCAAAGGAACCAACGGCAAATCCCAGGGAGTCGTGCCCTTCCTCAAGGTCGTCAATGACACCGCGGTCGCGGTGAACCAAGGCGGCAAGCGTAAGGGCGCGGTCTGCGCCTATCTGGAAACCTGGCACCTGGATATCGAAGAATTTGTAGAGTTGCGTAAAAACACCGGCGACGATCGCCGCCGCACCCACGATATGAATACGGCCAACTGGATACCCGACCTCTTTATGAAGCGGGTGTTTGACGGTGGCGAATGGACGCTGTTTTCGCCCAACGATGTGCCGGAACTGCACGACCTGTATGGTAAGGCGTTCGAAGAGCGTTATAACCACTACGAGGCGATGACGCGCGCAGGCCAGATGAAGCTTTTCAAGACCATTAAGGCAGAAAACCTGTGGCGCAAGATGCTGGGCATGCTGTTTGAGACCGGTCACCCGTGGATGACCTTCAAGGACCCCTGTAACCTGCGTTCGCCGCAGCAACACGTGGGCGTCGTGCACTCGTCAAACCTGTGTACTGAAATCACACTCAATACCAATAAAGACGAGATCGCCGTTTGTAACCTGGGGTCGGTCAACTTGCCCCGACACATTGATGAGAACGGACTCAACCTGGAAAAATTGCAGAATACGGTGCGCACCGCAGTCCGCATGCTGGACAACGTTATCGACATCAACTACTACTCAGTACCCCAGGCTGAGGCCTCCAACATGCTTCATCGCCCGGTAGGGCTCGGTCTGATGGGCTTTCAGGATGCACTTTATAAGCAACACCTGGCCTATGGCTCCAATGAAGCGGTAGATTTTGCTGATCGCTCCATGGAAGCCATTAGCTACTATGCGATCCAGGCCTCCAGCGAACTGGCAGCGGAACGTGGCGCCTACTCCAGCTACGAGGGCTCCCTGTGGAGTCAGGGTATTTTCCCACTCGACTCTCTGGACAAGCTCATATCCGAGCGTGGTGAAAAATATATTCAGGTCGACAGGAGTCATAGCCTCGACTGGGATTCTCTTCGTGCGGTTGTCAAAACGCAGGGGATGCGCAACTCAAATGTGATGGCGATCGCGCCCACTGCAACCATTGCCAACATCACTGGAGTATCGCAGTCCATTGAGCCGACCTATCAGAACCTATACGTCAAATCGAATCTCTCGGGCGAGTTCACTGTGGTAAACCCCTATTTGGTGAACGATCTGAAAGCGCGAGGCATATGGGACCAAGTAATGGTGAACGACCTCAAATACTACGACGGCAGTGTACAGGCCATCGACCGTGTACCCGTGGACTTGAAAGCCATCTACTCAAATGCTTTTGAAGTTGAACCACGTTGGCTCGTGGAGGCGGCTAGCCGTCGCCAGAAGTGGATAGACCAGGCGCAGTCATTAAACCTGTATATCAACAACGCTAACGGAAAGAAATTGGATATCACATATCGGATGGCATGGTTTAGTGGATTGAAAACAACCTACTACCTGCGCTCTCTGGCAGCCACAGGCACCGAAAAATCCACTATCGACACAGGGTCACTGAACGCCGTATCCAAAGACGGAGAAAGTGAAAGTCAAGCGGCGGGACCCGCTCCCGTCCCGATGGCCTGCTCTCTGGAAGAACCGGACTGTGAAGCCTGCCAGTAACGGTATAAACAACAACGCTCACAACTAGAAATCAGGGAATGAAAGACATGTTAAGTTGGGATGATTACCACAAAGAAGAAGCCGCTCCTGCAAGCGCGGCCACTGCAAACATCGCTAACGCGGCGCCAGCTATGATGGAGCAGACGGTCGAGCAGACGGTCGAGCTAAAAGCCGAACCAGCCAGCGAGACAAAACCCGCTCCAACATCCAAACCAAGTCCGGCGCAGGAAAATACCACTACGCCAGACTCAGTTGCGGCGGCTAACTCGCCCGAGATGTTCGCCAAAGCCGTAGAGGCAGTCAACAATCTTGATATCACTGCCGGTTTGGAAGAACTGGAAATGGGCGCCGCTCGCGTGTCGGTGGACGAGAAAGCCATGATTAACTGCCGCGCCGATCTCAACCAGCTGGTGCCCTTTAAATACGAATGGGCATGGCAAAAATACATCGACGGTTGTGCCAACCACTGGATGCCCCAGGAAATCAACATGACCGCAGACGTGGCTACCTGGAAAGATCCTGAAGGTTTGACCGACGATGAGCGGCGCATCGTAATGCGCAATCTGGGCTACTTCTCTACAGCTGATTCGCTGGTGGCCAACAATCTGGTGCTGGCGATATACCGACTGATCACTAACCCCGAGTGCCGCCAGTACATCCTGCGCCAGGCATTTGAAGAGGCTATCCACACTCATGCCTACCAGTACTGCATTGAGTCTCTGGCGATGGATGAAGGTGAAGTATTTAACATGTACCGGGAGGTACCCTCAGTCGCCAAGAAGGCTGCCTGGAGCATCAGCCATACTCATGAACTGAGCGACCCCACATTTACCACCGGCACACTGGAAACTGATCAGACATTACTGCGTAACCTGATTGGTTTCTATGCGGTCACTGAAGGTATTTTCTTCTACTGCGGCTTCACCCAGATTCTCTCCATGGGTCGCCGCAATAAAATGACCGGTGTAGCGGAACAATTTCAATACATTTTACGCGATGAGTCTATGCATTTGAATTTCGGGATAGATGTTATCAACCAGATCAAGCTGGAGAACCCACATCTGTGGACAGAGAAACTTCAGCAGGAAGCCATTCAGATGATTCTGGAAGGCGCTCAACTGGAAATCGACTACGCACGCGACACAATGCCACGCGGCGTGTTGGGTATGAATGCGGCAATGATGGAAGAGTACCTGCATTTCATTGCCAACCGTCGCCTGTCACAGCTGGGTCTCCCAGAACAGTTTGCGGGAGCTCAGAACCCATTCCCGTGGATGTCAGAGATTATGGATTTACGTAAGGAGAAGAATTTCTTTGAGACACGGGTTATTGAATATCAGACGGGGGGAGCCCTTACCTGGAATTGATTTGAAAAAGTGTCCTCGCCGATGTGGCGGAATGGCCATGGAATAACCAAAAAATATTTAGCAGTGTCCCTAACTGAGGAATCTCACATGGACAAGCGCGAAAAAGGCCCCTCTGAGACCGAGACCATATTGATGGCGCTCGATCAAATCAGTCAGACGATCGATGTCATGACCAGCGTGGTCGGTCGCCTTCGCAATTATATGCAGCAGCAGGAATCTGCAGCCGCAGACCAGAGCAAGGAACTACCTACCGAAATACTGTCGGACCATACTCTTCACTAGGAAAGAAACCCCTGACCGCACCAAGCTCACGCAGTCAGGGGTTTTACTCAAACGCCGCCGGCCAACAGCCCCTTTTACGCCGATCAATTTATCACGGTGAGTACTCAGTTAACGATCAAACTAAAAAGTCGCGATCGAAGATAGTGCGAAAGTTGCCTAGCGGATGCAAACACTGACATCCACAAACAACGGGTTCCCATGAGTAGCGTTAATCCACCCATAAAAAAATATATCCTCTGGGACAATGACGGCGTGTTAGTTGATACCGAGTGGTGGTATTTCAAAGCAACGCAACGCGCACTGGCTGAACTCGGCGTGGTATTGGAAGAAAAAACCTATCTAGAACGCATGGTGCTTGGCAAATCAAGCTGGGATCTCGCGGCGGCAATGGGCGCGGATACAAGTCTTGTCTCAGTAAAGCGGCAGCACAGAGACACCTATTATCAAGCGTATCTGGCCCACGAAAATATAGACATTCCGGGCGTTGAGCGAGTACTGACATCACTTTCCAAAACCTACAAGATGGCCATTGTTACAACATCAAGACGTACCGACTTCGAGCTCATTCATAAGAACCGCGGACTTGTCCGGTTCATGGATTTTGTACTCACGCGCGAAGACTATATAGCATCCAAGCCCGATCCAGAGCCCTACCTTCTCGCCCTCAGCAGATTTGGAGCCAGGGCTAAGGAGTGCCTCGTGATCGAAGATTCTCAACGTGGTCTTCAATCGGCTATCCGCGCTGGCATTGACTGCGCCATCGTCTACAATAAGTTTACCTCGCATCAAAACTTTACCGGTGCGAGCCTCTTGTTAGACTCAATAGGCGAGTTGGCAGGGGTAGTTGATGTTTGAAGGTACCGGACGCAGTGAGTATCCATCCTGTTTGAAAAATCTCCAAAAAAAAAGACCATAAGGAGAAGGACTATCGCCATAACCTTCCATGGGCTTATCGTATTAGTGATTTCACTCATTTTAATACCGCCGGCCTATGCGGCCTCTACCACTGCTGTCACTTTGCGGGTTGGACCAGAAAGATCTCTGAAGTTTCCCAGTGACGCGGCACGGCTCGCTCGCCGCGGTGATATCATCGAAATTGATGCCGGCGTTTATCACAACGACTATGCCAACTGGGATCAGGACAATCTCACTATTCGCGGCGTGGGCGGCATCGCTCACTTACAGTCTGCAGACTTTATACCCACCAACAAAGCGATCTGGATCATCAACGGTGATAACACCATCATTGAAAATATGGAATTCTCCGGAGCAAAGGTCAAAGATAGAAATGGCGCAGGCATTCGTCTTCAGGGAGGAGACCTGACATTGCGAAATCTCTTTTTCCACGACAACGAATTCTCGATATTGACAGGCGAACTACCAGACAGCAGCATAACAATAGACTCATCCCGCTTTTGGTTTCAAAAACGCAAAGACACCTTTACTCATGGAATTTATATCGGCGCTATCAAACGATTCACTCTTATCGGGAGCCACGTGAAGGGAACCGAACTCGGCCACCAGATAAAAACCCGCGCGCTGGAAAACCATATTCTCTACAACCGTATTGAGGACACGTTCAATGGAAACTCCAGCCGGCTCATCGATTTACCAAACTGCGGGTTGAGCTTCATTATAGGCAACGATCTGCATCAAGCACTAACAACACAAAATGTGGATGCCATTGGCTACGGCGCCGAAAATTGCGATCAGCGCAGCGAACAACAGAAACATTTGTACGCGGT
>PKCY01000200.1 GCA_002862985.1 Haliea sp. | reverse complement strand
GAGATGTCCCGGTCTGTTAGGACCCCGACAAACCCTTTGAACCTGATCCGGTTAGCACCGGCGTAGGAATAGGTTGTTTCAATCCTCCTCGCTATTTGTCTCAAACCGGTTCTCTAACTGTCATCAAAGATGGAGAGATCCTGTGCAGAAGTTTTTATCTTATACCCTGACGTGCCTTGCGGTACTCAGCCTCCCCGCTATAGCCAGCGACCCGCTCGAGGAAATAGTGGTCACCGCCGACTTTCGCGATACCAATCTCATGGAGACGGGGGCCAGCATCTCCGTGCTGGACGAATCGTTGATATTTGAGAGTGGTGCACAGCACCTGGAGGAAATCCTTGGTAATGCCCCTAACGTGAATTACGCCGGCGGCACCTCCCGTGCGCGCTACTTCCAGATTCGTGGTGTCGGTGATCGCAGCCAGTTTCAGGAGCCACTCAACGCATCTGTCGGCCTGTTGGTGGACGGGGTAGATTTCAGTGGTATCGGCAGCCTGGGAACCACATTTGATGTGGAGCAGGTGGAGATATTACGTGGCCCTCAGGGCACACTGCACGGTGCAAACGCACTGGCGGGACTAATCAGCATCAACTCCAACACACCCGGTGATGAACCCTATCACTATCTGGAAGGGTCAGTCGGTGACTACGACACCTACAGCCTGGGCGGCGTCAGCACGGGTCCGATTACCGACAACCTGCTCTATCGTGTAGCACTGCAACAGTTTTACAGCGACGGCTATCAGCAAAACGACTTTACCGGAGACGATGACAATGCAGATCGAGACGAACTGACCAGCCGTGTTCGCTTGCGCTGGCTGGCCAGCGAGCGGCACACACTGGACCTCGGTATTACCTACATTGATATGGACAACGGCTACGACGCCTTTTCTCTGGATAACACCCGCACTACCTTATCGGACCAACCGGGGAAGGATAACCAGGAATCTCTTGCGGCAAGCCTCGCCACCACCTCCGACTTAACCCCTGTGACGCTGGAAACGCGACTTAGCGTGGCCAAAACCGATATCACCTACGCCTATGACGAAGACTGGACCTTCGAGGGTTTTGACCCGGACGGCTATACATCCTATGACCAATACGATCGCAAGCGCCACAGCATCAGCGCTGAATTGCGCTTATTATCCAATGCGCAATCGCGCCTGTTCAATGATCGTAGCGACTGGGTGATGGGGATGTATTACCTTGGCAACAAAGAAGATCTTGATCGCACCTACACTTTTGCACCCTTTTTCACCAGTGAAAACAACACCGACAGCTACGCATTATTCGCACAGCTCGATACCACACTGACTGACCGGCTGACACTGATCACCGGCCTGCGCTGGGAATACCGGGACACCAAATACAGTGACAACAACGGTGTGGACTTCAACCCGGACGACGACATGTGGGGAGGCAGGCTCGCTCTGGAATACCAATGGCGCGATAGCACCCTGCTGTACGGCGCGGTGTCCCGCGGTTACCGCGCGGAAGGAGTCAACGGGGCCATCCTCGCGAATGTCGAATCCACCGACGCTCGCGACGTCATCACCGCACTGGAATCCGTTAGTACCTTCGACGAGGAAACACTCATCAACTACGAACTGGGCGTTAAAAGCCAGTTGCTGGATAATCGGCTGCAGGCACGCATCGCCCTGTTCTACATGGATCGCGATGATCAGCAAGTGCGCGGTTCACTACTGATTCCCCAGGACGGCGGCGCCACGACCTTTGTTGATTACACCAGCAATGCGGCAGCGGGGAATAATTACGGTGCCGAGATAGAAATTGACTGGCGCGCGACCGATAAGCTGCTGCTATGGGTCGATCTCGGACTACTGCAAGCGGAGTTCGACGACTACGTAAACGTATTCGAGGAAGACTTGTCAGGGCGCGGGCAGGCCCATGCGCCCAAGTACCAGTATGCGGCAGGAGGCCGTTACGATTTAACCGAGAACCTTTTCCTGCGCGTCGAGGTACAGGGTAAAGATTCGTACTACTTCTCTGACCGTCACTCCGAACAATCGGATGACTACAACCTGGTAAATGCTAGTCTGGGATGGGAGCAAGAGCGGTGGCGCGTAGTGCTGTGGGGCCGGAACCTGACCGACGAAGACTATACCGTGCGTGGGTTCGGCAGTTTTGGCAACGACCCGCGAAATGGCTACGTCATCGAACCCTACTATCAGTTTGGCGAACCGCGCGTGTATGGTCTCACAGCGGCCTATGCGTTTTAGGGCCAGTTCGGGGGACCGACTGTACCGATATCGTGCTCACCATACCGGTCGGCACTCACTGGATACCTGTCTTGGCCCGGGAAGCATATATAATCAGATCGTTTGCATTGCGCGGCTGCTTCCGTGTGGAGCCTGAAGACATACTTCCAGTCGAACTATCCAAACTTGTGCAGCGTCAACCCGTCCCGGTGAGCTGAAAACACGCTTCAGAGCGAGCTGCAGGCCTATAAATAATTATGATTACGATTCAAACTACAAGGTCCAATGCTAGCCGGAGCCCTTATTACCGTGCCCAGTCTGGCGGTTAAAATGCGCGGATTTATGTGTGTTTAAGTCTTGCGAGCACAGCCTCATTTCATAGCAGTTTTTTTACCACCTGTTCATAAAAAAGAGGCTCCTACCTAGCTACTGCGCCGCTTTCGGTTGCCATCTCACGCGGTCGACGCAATACGGGCGTTCGTGTGCCCAGCGTTGCAGCAAAGCGCCCTTCTCACCCCAGCAGCTAAGTCATGATTTTGCTATGCTGCCATCGGGATGTGCAAAGAGCAGACAATTAACCGACGTGCTGGAAACCACACTTATAGCTTCCGCCATCATATTTGTTGGTGCCATTGTTCAGACGTCTATTGGCTTTGGCCTCGCAATTATTGCCGCTCCTTTGCTATTCACCCTGTCTGCAGACTACGTGCCAGGACCGATCACCATTGTTGCGTTGGCTCTGTCCATTATGCTCACTCTGAGGCATCGGCAGAATATCGCCTTACAGGGTCTCGGTGCGGCCATAGTCGGCCGTGTGCCCGGCAGCGTGGCTGGCGGATTTCTGCTGGTATGGGTAGATGCGAAAACACTGTCACTCGGGATAGGGCTGTCGGTACTTTTGGCCGTTGTGGTGAGCCTGACAAGGTTGCGCTTCTCACCCACCCCCGGTCGGATGGCTTTTGCCGGATTCGTGTCGGGCTTTATGGGCACCAGCACCTCTATTGGTGGTCCACCCATGGCACTATTACTGCAGCACGAGGCCGCCGGTGCCATGCGAGCAAACTTGTCAGCCTTTTTTATTGTCAGTTGCCTGCTTTCTTTGGCAGTGCAGATTCCCGCTGGCTTTATGGGCTGGCGACACTTTTTTCTGGCACTGCCGCTGCTACCCGCGGCAGGTTTAGGTTACTGGGTCGCCGATCGATATGCCCACCGATTCCCACAGCACTATATTCGCTTCGTCTCGCTTGGTATGTGTGGCCTATCGGGTATTACGGCCATGCTCAGTTATTGGCTTTGACTGGCACATTGGAACGGAGCCAAGCCATGTCAAAAATTATCTGAACTACGCATGGTTTAACCCCACGTAAACACACACCGCGTCTGTAACTGATGATTTAGATTAAACGACAGTGATTGACACTCAGGCGCGGTGGTCATAGAGAATAGCTGCGGCTTAAAGAATGTGCATCTTCGAGCCGGCAGTCTATACTGGTCTCTCTGTAAGAGCAGTAACCGGCAAAGAATGCAAAGCACGCTAACTCGAGGCCATGGACTATGCGCTGAAGAAGTTGATCAGTGCAGGCATTTAGATCTTACTTTTATTCATTAGAGGAGTAACCATTATGGAAGGAACAGGCCTGATTATGTTTCTCATCATCGGCGCAGTCGCCGGGTGGTTGGGCAGCAGCATAATGAAGGGTGGCGGATTCGGCCTTATAGGCAATATTGTCGTTGGTGTCGTAGGTGCAGTAATCGGGGGATTCGTGTTCGGTGTGCTGGGGATTTCAGCCAGCGGGTTGATCGGATCTATTATTACCGCGACAGTCGGTGCCATCATATTATTGTTTCTTGTTGGGATTATTAAGAGAAGCTGACTATTCGCGATAGTGCAAAGTGGACGGCTTATCGACGCACCAGACTGGTACGTCGATAGAGGACGCACAGGCGCCCTGTTCCGGGCCTACAAGTAGGCACATGGTGAGCCGCCACAAAGCTGGCGAATTGGCCACCAAAAAAAGTCGAGATAGGACTGGTGTTCAGTGCAACAAGAGAAATCGCACTAAATCCAGACTCTTCTGAACCGGTGACGTGCAACCCATAAGCCCTAGTATCAATGCAGCTAATGCTAAGCACTCCATGCTAGTCTCCAGAGTTATTGGTAATCAGTGTCGATTCCATTGAGTCTATACCAGCCTTATCTTGCTCAGCTGGCACATTACAATCAATCATTCTGTCGTAATATAGGGAATTCCCTTTATGCGTGTCTTGGCGCTACTTCAGCTGCTAATAGCAAAAGTAGCGTTTATTCTGCTTATACTAAATTAAAGGTGTGACTATGGCGCTCGCTCGAGCTTTTTACAAATTTCTGAAGAAGCGAAAAAGTCTCATGAAGCGATTCCTGCTGCTGACTGAAGTTGGCAAAAAGCTGGTACCGGAGTACCGATACAGCTGGCCTCATATGGACTGGTATAATGATAAGGCCTTTAATCGTTATCTGAAACAGTTCGATGAGCTGGGTCACTTCAACACTGATCGACGGCATATGGTTTACCAGCTAATGCGTCTAATTGAAGGGGTTTCGGGCGATACCGTGGAGTGCGGCTCTCTCGAAGGCGCCGGTAGCTACCTGATCCATCTGATGAATGAGCGATCGGGGAAACATGCGCGATGGCACCACATTTTCGACTCTTTCGAGGGGCTTTCTTCGCCAGAGAAAGGCGATGGAAGCCATTGGGAACAGGGTGACCTTTCAGTCTCCATGCAGGACGTAGGCAGCAATATGGGGGCCTTCGACAGATACAGCCTTCACAAGGGCTGGATTCCGGAGCGGTTTCCCGACGTCGAAGATAAGCAGTTTGCCTTCGTGCACATTGATGTAGATCTGTTCCAGCCGACTTTCGATGCCATTGAGTTCTTTTACCCGCGAGTAAACCCCGGCGGCATCATTCTCTGTGACGACTATGGCTCCTCCTTGTGCCCTGGTGCGACCCGGGCGATTAACCAATATCTGGCAAGCAAACCCGAAAAGATGCTGTACATGACCTGTGGCAGTGGTTTTATGATCAAAGGACAGGAAACTGCCGCACAGCTGAGCTGAGTAACCCAGAGGCGAGCTCTGGAAGCCTTTGGGGGGATAATCCAGGCTGTCCTTGATCGCGGCCAGATTATCAGCACCATAATCAGGGAACGGCAAACGATCCTGTACTCGCCATTGCTGCAGTGTTGATTCCATCTGCACCAAATTCTCAGCACTGCCCTGCTCCAACTCACGCAACTGAAGAAGTTGTCCCGGACTGCTGAAGATAGCGCCTGCGCCCTGCACGACTTCTACCACCCTGAGATTGACGTCTTCAGCTACCGCAAGAAACTCCTGATAATCCGTAGTACTGACTCCAGCATCAAGGCGCAGGATTACGTTCGCCTCTTCAATCGTTTCGAAGCGCACGATGACAGTCTCTTGTTGTTATTTTGGATGCGAGAGGAAAGTTTTTCGAAGCGCCGCGAGAATGAAACGCAGCTGTTAGCCTTGGCTTCCCGCTCCAGCCCTTGATCAGACCGGTCGAGTGGGCGAATGGGCGAATGGTGCGAACCATGAAGGCCTTGCGACCCTGTTGTGTGCACAACGTATGCTGAACTTGGGGAGGGTTGGTTACAGAACTCGGTGTAGGAAGGTGAAGAACCGGAACAGCTTTTCAAAATCGAGCTCCGAACCTCTACCAAAAGTTCGGCAGGTTCGACAGGTACGTCGGGTGAACTGTTGATCTTAATCGTGAATCGTGCTTACCTGACTACCCCAACGATGTTGTTTCGGTTGCAGACAAACCAGGAGAGAGAGATGAAGAGGCTATTTGGTGCGCTGTACGCGGCGATGTTTTTGATACTGACCGTGGACGCGAATGCGGGCCTGCTTGGACGCTTACCCGTGACGCCCGGTGGCACGGATTATCAGGTGGCTTACGACGATGTGCTCGATATTTCGTGGCTGACGGATGCGAACGCGAACCCAGACGGCAATGTAATTTGGGAATCTGCAAAAACATGGGCGGATGGTTTGGACACGCTTGGATTTGCTGACTGGCGCTTGCCGTACGCGAGCGTGGCGGCGGGAGCGGGGCCTATAATTTACGAGCTGGGGTACGAACCAGAACAGTGCGACGGTAGCGGTGGCATGGACGAGGTTGCTTGCCGCGATAACGAGATGGCCTACATGTTTTACTACAACCTGGGTGGAACTCAGGGTAGTAACCAGACCGGCGACCGTACCGTTGGCGGCATAAACCTGACCAACATCCAGAACATCCAATCTTCCGGTACGGAGGCTGGAGAATATCTGGGTTCGATAGATGGTGACATCGCCTGGCGCTATGGGTTCAACGGCGGCGGAAATGGCATCATCTATCAGAGCATCAGTCCCATCGCCCGCGCTGGGGGTTGGGCAGTTCGCTCGGGCGATGTCGGCGCGGCGGCAGTGCCGGCGCCTGCGACTTGGTTGCTGATGGCAGCAGGGTTGGGTCTTTTGGGCTTTGGTCGAAAGCCGCGCCGAAGTTGATGCTTTGGTGGTTCGAGTGATTTAGTTCTAGTGACATGTATCGCAAAGCACGCGAAGAAACCCGTCTTCGAGGCGACTGCATTTGAGTGAAAAAGAGACATCAAATCCGAATGTTGCTCCGGTTGTGGTGCTTTTTTTTCTATTCAAACCAGTAACAATAATGATGTCGCAGACTGAACATAAAACGGGATTATGCGCAGTACAAGTACTGTGCACTACCGCCGCATAATCAGCGCTATGTAAAATCTGCTTTGCTGTTTCTGGATGCTTGTCAGCATCCGTGTTCCCCAGACTCGGCAGACCTTTGAGGGCACATTCCCAGACCGTAAGTACTCCCCAGCCTAACTTTTCCAACTCGGTCAGGTTTCGAAGATCACGCTCTGCAGTGTCGTTCAGTTTTTTCTCCCAGAAGGAACGCCCGGTATTGGGCCATTTGAAAAGATGGCAATTATGGCGATGCCAGAAACAGCTTGTAATAAATTAATAGCAAAAGTAGCGTTTATCCTGCTTATACTTGCAATGAACCCTGCGTTAACTTATCAGTATTGAATTGAGACCCTATCAGGAGGCAAAAGACTTTGATGAAACGTGTACGAGCGATACCCCGCATGACCGTTAGCGCAGCGCTCCTATTTTTCATAATGGCATGCTCTAACAGCAATGACGGGAACAGGAATAGCTACGACCCGCTGACACTTCGGCCACTCACGGCGCGGGCCGACGTACACCTTGGCGGTGCGGTAGTCGATGACCGCGAACAAGAGGTCGTATTAAGAGGCGTCAATGTCAATTCGCTAGTGGAGTATTGGCAAGGCAATGAGTTTCCGACGACCTTTCCTTTTACAGAGTCCGATGCTGAGGCCATCGCCGCGATTGGTTGGAATACGGTACGTCTATTGGTCTCCTGGTCACGAGCAGAGCCAGAACCAGGCATCTACGACCACGCCTATCTGGATGAGGTGGAGGCCATCGTAGATCTGCTAGCCCGCTTTGGTATCTACAGCATTATCGATCTGCATCAGGACGCCTGGAATGCGAGCCTGGCTGCCCGCGAAAGTGAGGATTGCGGCGGGGGTTCAAAACCCGGATTCGGCTGGGATGGTGCGCCTGAATGGGCAACCCTGGTTGACCCCAATACAGCGCGCTGCGCCTTTGCTCTGCGCGAGGCTAATGGCGCAGTTATCGCAGCATGGCGTGCATTCTTTAATAACGAACCGGGTCCGCAAGGCGTAGGTATAAGAACGAGGTACGCGCGAATGCTTGGGCATGTGGCATACCGTTTTTCCAACAAGGTCGCAGTCGCGGGTTACGACCTCATGAATGAGCCCAATGCACTGAATGATAGTCAGGTAGCAGAACTGGCAGCGCTGTACACTGCTGCAATTGAAGAGATCCGCAGCGGTGAGCGCCGTGGCAACGGATTCAACCACCTGGTGTTTTTCGAGCCTTCGATTCTTTGGCTGGAACAAGGCTACGGCGCGCCGCTTCCTTTCACGGACGACAACAATATCGTCTATGCACCGCATATATATACTGGTGGGTTTGATGGTGGGCCGATTACGCGAGAACCCTTCGAAGCGGCGCGAAACGATGCTATGCAATATAACGGCGCTCCGGTGTTCGTCGGCGAATGGGGCACCAATCCTGATAGAGCGGGCCCAGCTGGAGACGGTTACTTTCTGCGTCATCAAAGCTATCAGGACGAATTTCAGTTCGGCGCTGCATTGTGGACTTGGCGAGAATCCTGCGGAGACCCCCACAAAGCAGGGGAATTCAGGGCCGGTCTTATTCCTCAGGTCTGGGGCGAATTCGATGTCGATTGCACAACCAATGAGGTGCGAGGGGAGAGAACACAACTGATTCAGGAGTTAACCCGAGCAACACTTCGCGTGGCTCCAGGGCGCATCGAGACCATGGAATATGCAGACGCGTCCGGTGAATTTCGGGCCCAAGGGCTTCAGGCCATGGGCGGTGAACTGGTTGTTTTTTACCCCTCTGCGCGGTTTGGCCGACCTGCTATCAGAGACCTCCAGGGACTCACAAATCAAGCCTGGCATGAGGCCCCCGGCGGTAACGATTATCTGACCGCCGATAGCAATGGATCGGATTGGCGCCTGGAACTAATACCGAACGAATAAACTCCTTCGGTGTTTTCACAACTTAACTGATAGTGCCGCAAAAGCGGTCACGAGCCTTCAGATTAACTGAAGGCGGGGGCTTGGCGGGCAGGCGCAACATCGTGCGCCGCACGCGATCGTCTATAACTCAGGATGCGGGCGTTACGTCAGTCGCAAACGGGGTTGCAAGGTTTCGCATTGGAACTTTTATCGGCGCTGACAACGCGTCGTAGTTAAAGGTCGACATATCCACACTGCGTACGCTGGGATTGTCGCTGGTTTGGAAATACACCTTCAAATTCTGTAAGTCATAAGACACCGTATACTGCGTCCCGCCAAACTTGAGAACCTCAAGTTCTGCCGGATTCAATTTCTTGTCAACTGCCTCCATGGGAAGCACGAAATTTGAAAGAATGCGAATGGATTCATGCACCGTATCTTCGCCACCCGCGGTGGGCCGCGCTGTTTGCGTCCAGGCCAGCGCGCGGATAAACCGTGATGGAGGGGTGAAGTCACCAGGCAACCCGATCAAACCGCTGCCATAGCCCATCGGAGCGATATCTATCCCGTTGACATCTCTCGATGGCCAGGCGTCAGCACGCATGTTGACGTAGTTACGTGCGTTATTGATATGCCAGTCATAGGGCGGCGAATTCGTCAGAACACCCAACGTCTTGTCGTACACACTCAGAGCGCCATCTACATATTCAATAACAATCTGGTCACCACTCTTGTCGGTGACTGAGAAATGCACTGGCGCTGCCTCACCCAGTTCAGGGGTGACGACCGGTACAACCCTGATATTCTTAAGCCCCTCCCTGACTTCTGCAACCGTTGCGTAATGACCCAAAATAAAGCCCGAAACGTCGACAGGAGCTAGCGAGATCGAAGCCTTGTCAGGTTCATAAGCCTGATATTCAGCGAATCCCGGCAAGTAGAGCAATGAAACATTCAATCCCTCGGAGTTAACACCGTCACCAAAAAGCAACTGGCCCAGTAAGGTGACACCTGCAATATTATATTTCGCAACCCACTCAGCGCCGTCCTGCCCATCCGGCATTGTCATTGCAGAGAAGGCAGTGCCTGATGGCACAAATGTCATCTCCGGCGATAAATCAAACGCACCCCACTCCATAGTTCGTGACGCAACTACTGTGCCATCAGCGCCTGTCAGTGTAATAAAAGTACATGCGCCTGCTGAACTAACCTGCAGACTCACCAATGCAACTGCAACCAGGCAAGAAACGATCTTAGACATGTTCATTTTCGCGTATCCATTTTAAAAAAGAAATATCATGAAAAGTATAGGACCTTTGTACGTACTCCGGACGGATTTTCTTTCTGGCTCAGTAGTCCGCTGATCAACCGACGCATTGTCGCAGTCAGGCACTTTATTTCTCTGCAGTCCGTTGTTTTTAATAAATTAGTAGCAAAATTAGCGTTTATCCTGCTTGTACTTTTTTGAGTGATTAGTGTTATCTGTCCCGCAACGCTGATACCCGTTCCAACGACGTCCAACGATCCCTGTTTTGATGCTTTCGTAACCGATATCAAGCCATGCAAAATCAATATCGCTAAAAATAAAGCGTTTCATATCGATATTCAAGGAGAAATTGCTAAGACTCTGAGCAATTTTTAATCGTGGTCAACTACTCAGCGCTTTTAGCGTATCAAAAATCTTATCTTGATTAAAAGGCTTAAAGAAGTGAGCATCGATTAAATGATTCAGCTCATTGTCGCTGGATTCAAAATCGATGCCGATACCACCAGTAATAAAGATAAACTTAGGTTGTTTCAACTTAAGGTCGCTACGGATAGTCTTCAACAAGGTAATCCCATCCATTTTCGGCATTTGTATGTCTGAAATAATCATATCAAACGCATCCGGAGTTTTTAAGTACAAATCAAGAGCTTGTTGACCATTTTCTGCTTTAGTCACCTTTATTCCCGTCTCCCCTATCATCATTGCTAAAACATCTCTAATACCCTCTTCGTCATCAGCTAAAATCACTGAGGAATTAATAGTTGGGGTATTTACATCCTCATCATTGTCTATAAAGTGATCTGCTTTTAAAAAGTCAATAACTGATAATTCAAGGATAAATCGAGAGCCTTTATCTTTATCACTCTCAACGGTAATCGTACCGCCCAGTTCTTCAACAAAATTATATACCAATGATAAGCCTATACCGGTCCCCTCGTTGACATCTTTAGTAGTAAAGAAAGGATCAAATATAAGATCAATAATACTACTTGGGATACCGCAACCTGTGTCGGTCACCATAATTTTCAGCTGATTGTCGGCTAATCTAGTATCAATGGTAATGATTTTCTCATCAGAGCTCTTCAGCGCATCTTTAGCATTCGAGAGTAAATTCATAAAGATTTGTTGTAATTTTCCGCGGCTGCCATTAATACCGATATTACTTTGGCTCAATTGAGCGTCATAACGCAGGCTAACGCCTTCAATTTTGTACATTTCCTCAACCAACCCGATTGACTCTTCTAGGGTCTCGATGACATCAAAATGCTCTTTGTCGTCATTATCAATTCGAGAGAAAGCTCTCAAACCGTTAACAATGGCCGCTATACGTTCAAGTGCGGTACTAACTTTTGAAAAAGCACTCATCGTTTCGGAGTCATTACTGGGTAATTTACCGCTTAGAGATTCTAAGAAACCTTTGGCGATAGCAAGAGGATTATTAATCTCATGACCTACGCCCGCCGCTAATTCACCAATCGAAGCAAGCTTTCTATGATGCTGTGCAAGCTTCTTTTGTTTTTCAAGTTCTAGGCCATCTATGTGCTCTTTGGTTTTATCCCAATTGATACCGACCATTCTTGTTGGATTGCCCGCTTGATCTCTGAACACTTCTCCTCGTCCTCCTAAGAAACACGGGGCTCCATCAAGTGTATTTATTTCAAATGTTGTATTGAATTCCGCTTTTCCCGCTAGCGCGTTATCTAACGCCTGTCGAGCTTCACTTTTAGAGTTGGGATGAAGAAGACTCTCCCATGCCTGTTTGTTACCAGAAAAATCACTCTTGTCTGTTTTGAAAATTTTGTAATTGATATCATCCCAATGCAACATATCCTCTTTAACGTCGTATCGCCAAGTTCCCACCTGCATACTATTGAGGATAAAACGTGTCTCCTCCTCTGTTCTTCTGCTTTCGGTGATGTCGGTAAACGTGGTCATCGCATTAATGCCATGCTCGGTTTCAACAGGGGTAGAATTAATACTTATCCAGCGGGTTTCGTCAGAATTGATAATCAATCCCATCACTACATTTTTCAGCGTTTTGTTGAAAGTCAACGCTATGTAATCAGGATGTTTTTCTTGCGGAAAACAGAGGCCATCTTCGCGAATAGCTTGCCGGTGAGGAACCATCACTTTTCTATTAGTTAACTGCTGCTCAGTTACCCCTAATATTTTCAATGCAGCCGGATTGTGAGTGATAATAGAACCATCACTGGCTTGAACGATTAATCCCTCAAGCATGTTGGTCAGTACGCGCTTAAATTCTCGATTTTGATTATCAAGGGTATGTTTTAAATCAGAGAGCTCTGAGTTTGAGCGTTTTAGTTCTAAATAGTTGACCACTTGCTTTGATAATGATTTTAACGCAAGTATCTGATGTGCTTGCAGGATTTTCTTTTCGGGGTCAATAACACACAGTGTGCCAATTCTAAAGCCATCCGGAGTGATCAGCGGCGCACCTGCATAAAATCTCACATGCGGTTCACCCAAATACAGCGGATTATCACAAAAACGATGATCATCAGCTGCGTCTTCAACAATCAAAATCTCGTCCGATTGTATCGCGTGACCACAATAAGATATATCTCTGGGAGTCTCGGAAGCATCCAACCCCACTTTAGACTTAAACCACTGGCGATCACTGTCAATTAATGACACTAATGAAATCTTGGCGTCACATATTGCCGCGGCAGTTTTAGTCACTTCATCAAAAATGTCCTCCGCGTCGGTGTCTAAGATATTGTATCCGACCAGCTTTTTAAGCCTTTCAGATTCATTTTCTGGTATTGGTGCCCTGATCATATATTCAACTTTTAAAATATTTCGATAAAAAGCGGATACCTTACGTATAGATTGATGCGAATATATATGTAAATTTTAAGCATCATATATCACTCGCGCCTATTTCAATAAGACACAATTTTCGCCGCTTCCTGGGTTAACTTATCGGAGTATAGGGTGCTCGATTGTCCTGCTAACCCAGTCTTGTTCGGAACAGAGTTTTGCTGGTAGGTTCGACATTACCTTGGTAATCCGACCTGTATAGTATATACAGTATCGACTAATGATTGCTATTATGTTGACTGTACAATTAAGGTTTTTTATGAACGAAGCTATGCGTGTCAAGGTGGAGAGCGTGGTGCCATCCACTTCTGTGTTGATACTGCTTGAGTAGTCACCGAAGTCTGCAAACATGGCATTCGCAAGGACGTCCAAAAACAGCACCCCGTTATCGCTCACCATCATCATGGGCAGGAAGAACCCAAGACCCGCTCGGTTAGGTGTGCCCGCACCGTGTCTGGTTGCTTGAAAGCGCCAGTTGAACTTCACGCTGGCTACCGCGCTACCAACCTCTGAATTACCATGCCTGGCCCAACGGATAGACCAACCGAATCCAAAACAGTCAGATGTCGCACAAAGAATCGAACACGGTGTACAATCGTATGACTACTTCATATTTTATAACACCTTAAGGGAGCATCCTATGAAGCGCGTTCTAATCATCGTCAGCATCCTCACTCTGGCGGCCTGTACGAACGACCCAGGTAGCGAGAAATGGTGCGTCGCCAAGGGAGAAATGCCAAAATCAGAATGGACCGCGTCGGATGCCGCAACATATGCGAAAAACTGCTTGATTGACGGTATGGCCATCGGCTCCGAAGACTGGTGCGAGGACCTCAGTGACAAACCAAAAGGTGAGTGGACTGGGGACGAGGCCAAAGCCTACGCTAAAAACTGCGTGATGTAGCATTCCCGATAAGCAGGACCGGCGAACGAGTCTCTAGCCGTTGGCTGCTCCTGCGCTATGCCTGCGACTGCGCGAAGGTCTGCGCAGTGCCACTGTATAAATGAGTGAACAGCTGTGAAAAGCGCGCGTAACAGGCTCTCGGTTCTGCTGCTGGCTGCAAGCTTGGTGGGCGGGTGCAGCGAAAGCTCCAGCGTGCCGTTGGACAAATATCTGACGCGTCTCGCGAACAGCCTTGATCGGCCTATCACGGTGAATGTCGACCGCCTGCCTCCGCTGCCCCGCAGCCGCGACCTACAAATCGACCAGCAATCACAATCTATTGGTCTACTTGATTTACTGGCATTGAACGGTTGCGAACTCAGTATCACAATCGGCAATATCAATAGCAGCCTCGGCAAACTGGCCAGCGATTCCCAGCGGCTTTTATTGGAGCTTGAATTCCTGTCGCTGGCACCGGCCTGCATCCGTTCGCTAGATCAGACCACGGATGCTGAGCTGATCACTACGCTGCAAGCAGCCATGTCCGAAAAGCACCGAATGCTGTCTGCGCGGATCTGGAATGCCACACTCGGCGGGCCGGAATTCCGCGCCTTCTGGAAACGGCCCCACCGCCTCGACAATTACCCTGCGAATACCGGAGGCCAGATATCCCTCTCACTGGCTCGGCTGGCGGAACTGTCAAGCCAGTGGCTGGACGGAAACTACGAGGCTGGCAGCGGCGAACTTGAGCGTTTGCTGGGGAACGTTCGCAGCGGCGATGGCGGCGCACTGCTGGCAGCGCTCGACTTGCAGCGCTCTGCCCTCGCTGCAGCGGCACCCGCTATCCAGCAGAGGCTGGACGGCGCATCAATTTGCCTTGGCAACACACCGAGCCTTGAAGGAAGGATCGTTGACAACGTGGTGCGCAAGTTTTTCATCGGCGAGGTACAAGTCTGGTCGGTGCAGGTTGCCCGGCGCCGCAACCAGCTTATGCCGCCCGTGCTGGCCCTGGAACAAAGCCTGCGAAAAAACATGCCAGACGCCTACCGAACCTGGGCCCGCCAGCGGGACCAACTGCTGAACAGTGCGACAGATGCTCCTCGAGAACACGCGCGTCATCTTGCCGCGTTGCTGGAAAGCTGTGGCCTTCGCCCAGGTGTCGACCCTACCCAAAACGGCTGATTCCCAAGCGCTTATCCTGCTTATACTTAAACGAGGCAAGTTGGACATAGGCCTAATCCTTAAGTAGCTTTCTCGATGTTAACAGACAGGGGTAACAAATACTTCATCTGACATCGCTGGCAAGTAATGCTGTCGCCCGCTGCATCATGAATCCTTGGAACTACACATCACCGTTCTGATTGGCTGCAATGACTTTTCCTGGTGTAAAACGAAGAAAGATACCAGCCGCCAGCAGGAAGGTAATTGCCTCAGCTACTGCAATGGCTCCAACAAAACGGAAGTCTGATAGCAGCATATAAAATAGCGTTAAAAATGCTGTCGGCAGAATCAGGCTGCGACATAAAGCAACTACTGCGGACTGAAACGGGAGATGTATGGCGGTCAGATAGCCTGAGATCAACATATTAAAGCCTACAAACAGGAACAGCGGCCACACGTAATCGATGAACTCGGATGCCAATGCAACAGTTGCCGCATTGTCTTGACCATCTATGAACAGATGAATCAGCGACTCACTGGCTGTGAGCAGTATGACAATAACGCAGACACTAAGCGTGGCGATCATAGCGCAAGCGACGCCGAGAAACTCCCATATACGCTTCACCTTACGAGCACCAAAATTTTGTGAAATCATCACTTGACTAGAATCTGAGATAGCAAAGAAAACCATAAATCCGGTCATCAGGATATAGTTCACAACAGTAATGGCCGCGACACCCTCTACACCTGCTCGCTGAATCAGCATCAGGTTAAAAAGAAAGGCGATAAAGGCCCCCGATACCTCATTAATAAATTCTGAAATACCGTTATACGCTGCTTGCAGTAGTTCCCCCCAGTTACTTTGACGGAAAATAAACTTTAGCTTACGGTCGGGTCGAAAAAAATAGATTAAAAGAACCAAGAGAGACAAAGTTCCCGACAGACCTGTAGCCCAAGCCGCACCTGCTAAGCCCCACCCCTTCACCGCAATAAAAAAGTAGTCTAGTACAATATTAACTGCCGCACCTAAAGCCAGTGCAACGGCGGCTAGGTTAGGAAAACTGTCCAAGCGTACAAAAAAGTACATCTGGATAACAATGAGCTGCGGAAATGCGAACGGAATAACGACGCGATAATATTCACTCATTACAGGAAAAATTTCCTGGCTAGCGCCAAGTCCCAGGAAAAAATACTCCTCGAAGGCTAGTCCCAATGTGATCACTGCAATCCCATACATGGCCATAAACATTAGCGTCTTACTGAAAATTGCTGATGCAGCGTCCCCATCTTTTTCACCAAGATACTTGCCGCAGCGCACTGAGCCGCCAATAGACACCATCATGCCAACGCCGAATAACAGGCTTAAAATCGGGATAATAAGATTGACAGCAGCGAGGGCCGTAACACCCACAAAGTTGCCGATAAAGATGCCGTCCACTAATGAGGCGGAGGTCATTGCGATAAGGCCAAGCAGGGAAGGAATAAGGTATCGGGCGAAGGTGCTCAGAACCTTGCCATCAAGGGCGTCCGTGCCTGCTGACGTGTCAGGCTGCATCAACTGTTGCCTGCCCGGCTGGCATAACAAGCCAGAGAGGTAAGGCTACAGGAAGCATTGTTCATTGTGTTGACGTCTTGGGCAGGAGCCCCATTATACAAAACACGGGTGCTGACTGCCAGATTGGTAACGTCCTGTGCCTACTAACCGTCTCACGCGCCTACAGCTAGTTTTTCCCATCACGTTAGCTAAATCGCCTTCTATATTGGAGCCCTCGAAGCGACGAAGACTCACTGCAGCGGTCACACCAGCAAACGGGTAATTAGTATTCCCAGAGACACTGATCAACAGTGCTGCTTGTCATTGGTCTTCTCAAGTACATGACCGATGCAGAACGTATCGCTTATCTACTATCGGGTCAGAAAATTAAGAGGCAAAGATTACATTGCGAGGATAACGCTGCCCTCATTACCGCTGAGTATACTGTGGGGGCATTCCCGAGGATGTTTTGCATAGGATCTTCGAGCCCTTAAAATCCTTGATTACCTGAATACCACATTCTCGGCACCAGCCTCAGGAAATCAACTGCCAGAACCTCGAGCTCCGCCTCAAGCGAGTCTCTTAGACTACCAACAATTACAGGGAATGTGACGAATTATGCTGCTCAAGGATGAGGCTGGCAGGGCCCTATATCGTTTAAGAAAGTTTCTCTAGCAAAAGGCACGACGCTAATGGGTGGTTTATGGCCATGGGGTTCATTGATAACACTGGTTAATAGCCTGAACCGCGATAAGTGGTTGTCTGCAGTCCGTTGTTTGTAATAAATTAGGAGCTAAAGTAGCGTTTATCCTGCTTATACTTCGACATTATAGCTGTATCATCAAATAGCGAAGGGATAACCATCACAAGCAAACCTGCGCTCATTCATCGGTTTGGTTAGTCGTTGACAGAGAGTCAAAGAGAGAACAGCAGCATGAAAATTTTGCAAAAACTTACACTAGCGCTAAGCGTGTTAACGTTAGCTGCGTGCATTACTGACGATACGCTCTTACCAGCGACTATCGAGATCAAGGAGGCCGCTCCCGCAAATGAAGCAGTTCAGACAGCAGTGGTCACCGACGAAAACTATAGCCAGGCAGAGTCCGAAATCATTATAGCTGACTACGTCAAGAGGATTGCAGGCTCCACTGACACCAACGGTTTGGGTCATTGGGAGCACTCTAGGCAAGGAGCTGACCCCGAGGATCGTACGGTAATGCGTATCAATTTCGATACCGTTTACTCATTCTTGATTCTCGATCTTACGGAGCCCGCAACCCTGACGATGCCGGAAACGGATGGGCGCTATCAAAGTGCCTGGGTGA
>PKCY01000021.1 GCA_002862985.1 Haliea sp. | reverse complement strand
GCATCGCACAACCCATTTTACGATAATGGTATTAAGTTCTTTGGCGCAGATGGTTCGAAGCTGTCCGATGAAATGGAGCATGCCATTGAGGCGGAATTGGAGCTGGAGCTTGCCACTGTAAAGTCCCGAGATATTGGTAAGGTTTTGCGTCTGGACGACGCTAGCGGGCGCTATACCGAATTCTGTAAATCCACAGTGCCGGAGGGATTCAGTCTGCGAGGTCTGCGCATAGCCGTCGATTGTGCGCACGGCGCGACCTATCACATCGCCCCCAGTGTTCTCAGTGAATTGGGGGCAGACGTTATCACCATGGGGGTGGAACCGGACGGGTTTAATATTAACGAGGGGGTGGGTTCGACCGACTTGTCCGCACTGGCGAAACTGGTCCGGCAGCAGCGCGCTGATTTGGGGATCGCTTATGATGGTGATGGTGACCGGGTGCTGATGGTGGATCAAAATGGTGACCTGATCGATGGCGATGAATTGGTCTACATCATCGCCATGCATCGCGTCGCTACCGGCAACAGCGACGCGGGGGTTGTGGGTACTCAAATGTCGAACCTAGGTCTGGAGCTGGCACTGCAGGATGCGGGTCTGGAGTTCGCTCGCGCCAATGTGGGTGATCGCTATGTGAAGGCAATGATGGAGGTAAATGGTTGGCATCTGGGGGGCGAGTCCTCCGGACATATCATCTGCTCCAATGTGACCACTACCGGTGATGGCATCGTGGCTTCCCTGCAGGTATTGATGGCGTTACAGGCGGCGGAGGGGAATTTAGCGGCACTGCGGGAGGGGATCACCATGTGTCCGCAAACCATGATTAATGTCTCGGTGAACGGCAAGGTCAACCTTGAAGACTATTCGGAGCTGCAAACCGCGGTAGAGTTGCTGGAGGAGAGGCTAGGCAGACAGGGTCGCGTGCTATTGCGCCCTTCAGGCACTGAGCCAAAAGTGAGGGTTATGGTCGAGGGACAGGATTCGAAACAGGTAGAAGCACTCTGCAGTGAGCTGGCGCAGGAGGTGAAGCGAGTTCTCACCTGATTGCCCGAGGCTTCTCAGGGCCGGGGACAGGCAAGGAGCAAGCTACCTTGTCACCGTGCGCTATCTTGGTTAATATTGCCGCCGCTTTTTTCGCCCGGAGGACAGAATGCGCCAGGCACTGGTTGTAGGTAACTGGAAAATGCACGGGTCCCGAGCCAGTGTTGACGATTTGCTCAGCGATCTGGTGCAAGGCAGCCGGATACCGGGCACTGAGGTGGTGGTTTGTCCAGCGTATGTGCACCTTGCACAGGTACAGGCGGCCTGTATTTCTGCTTCTATTTCGGTAGGCGCACAGGATTGTAGTCATTTACAATCGGGCGCTTTTACTGGGGAAGTTGCCCCATTGATGCTGTCTGATCTGGGATGTCGCTGGGTAATACTGGGACACTCGGAGCGACGCCAGTACCATGATGAGTCGGACGAGATAGTCGCCGCGAAATTGTCAGCGGCGTTGGATGCGGGTTTGCAGCCGATCGTCTGTGTTGGTGAAACACGTGAGCAACGTGAAGCGGGCTCAGCCGAAATAGTCGTAGGTGCTCAGTTGCAGGGAGCTCTGACCGGCCAGACGAACCTGGAGACGCTGGTCGTGGCCTATGAGCCCGTCTGGGCCATTGGTACGGGACTAACGGCCACACCCAAGCAGGCTCAGGAGATGCATGCGTTTATACGGACCTGCCTGCAACAGATAGCGGGCGTCGATGCTTCCGCAACGCGGGTGCTGTATGGCGGTAGCGTCAAGGTGAACAATGCAGCGCAGCTATTCGCGCAGCCGGACATTGACGGTGCGCTGGTGGGTGGAGCGGCCCTGATAGCAGAAGATTTTTTGACAATTATCAACGCAGCCTCTGCCCCTTAGAGACTGTAAACTGTCCCCCGGAGGGACTGGATGACTATGGCACAAATTATTTTAGTAGCGCATCTGCTAATTGCATTGGCAATTATTGGACTGATTATGTTGCAGCAGGGTAAGGGCGCTGATATGGGTGCATCATTTGGTGCCGGCGGCTCGCAGACTCTGTTTGGCTCGGACGGCAGTGGGAGCGTACTTACAAAGGCCACAGCCTGGTTGGTGGTGCTGTTCTTCGCCAGCAGTTTTAGTCTCGCTTTGCTTGCCAACCAAAGGTCAGGGGCCGTCGATGACCTTGGCCTGGCTATTCCCGCTGCGGTTCAGACCGAAACCGCGGTGACGGAAGACGAGTTGCCGCAAATGGATAACGATGTCCCCGTGGCCACTGACAGCTCTCAGGAAGGGGATATGCCCAGCCTGGATTAATCAATCAAGTTATTGCCGAAGTGGTGGAATTGGTAGACACGCCATCTTGAGGGGGTGGTGAGCTATGCTCGTGCGGGTTCAAGTCCCGCCTTCGGCACCATTATAGACGCCAGTGGGTACTGAAAAGTTAACTTGTCAGTACCCTTCCAAGTCACAGGCCTCGCCCCAGGCGAAGTCTGTCATCTAAAAAGACCTGTCTAGCACAGGACTAAACTCTGCAGTTCTGCAAAGAGACTTCATCCTAGCTTGAAGGCGAGGATCCACTTCGTGTTATGATGTTTTTGCAGGCAGAATGCACACACATCTGTGTCTTTCATCCTTCTCAACCTGAAAACATCCATCATGTATAAAGTACTATCTATCGTCCTCGCCGCCATGGCCCTGACCGCCTGCGAAAACAACGAATCGAATGAGAGCGCATCGAATCAGGACACCACGACCTATGCAAATCTTATTCCTGTGCTGTCTGGTGAGATTCCGCTAGAAGTCCCATCGCCACCGGCCGACATCATCGATGACCCGGTCCTTACAAGACCTTTCTTCGACACCTTTTCATGGCAGTCATTTATCGCATTATCTTGGCCCGCTGATCCGGTTAATCGCGGCGTCCCCATCGAGCCCAACAGTCCAGACACCTTTCGCCAAACCAACACGAACGCGAGTGACAGTGCCCCAGTTGTCTGGGAAACCTATCGTGAGGGCTTTGAACTATTTCCCCGTGATAACTCTGTGCCACCGGAATGGAATAGCACAGACCCGGTTCAGACTCCGGCAGGAGAAGTCAGTGGTGACCGTGTGCTGGCCATGGTTACCAAAGGTGGGGTCGTAGGTCAGCAGAATGAAGCCTTTAGTGGCCCACTCATCGACCAGAATAAGAACTACGTGCGATATGAGGTCCGCATCAACCAGATCGAGTACGACCAGGTACGGAACAACCGCTGGTATGACAAGGCAACAGTAGATTCGGCAATCGCTGATACTGTGGCCGCTCAGATCAACGCAGGCATCAGCCCTCAGCAGGGTATCGAGTTTGACACCAACGCATTGGAGATTAAGGTCGCCTGGCGAATACTGACAGATCAAGACGACCACGATCGTTACTATGTCCGTAAAGCGTTAATCTCGGATGAAGATGGCTATAACTATACAACCGCAACAGTGGGCATGGTTGGACTCCATATCATGCAAAAGACCGCGACCTTCCCGCAATGGATCTGGTCCACATTCGAGCAAGTTGATAACGTCTCCGGCCCTCATCCGTCCTTTAACAACGGAACCGACGAACCACCTAGCTTAATAGATAACGGCCAACCCACTGGCTACAACTACGAACCCGCTGGCATCGAAACGCCTTTTCCAGTCCGCGAATCTCGTGAGCCGGTTCAGGTGACCAGAGCCGTACCCATTCCGACCACACCCAGTGGTCCTGCGGGATACTCGACCCAAGAACTGAACAAAAAATACCGCGCACTCTTAAAAGGTACGGTCTGGGAAAACTACAGATTGGTGGTCACTCAGTGGCCGCTAGACCCTAGCTTACGGTCTCCGTATGACCCTGACTTCAACCCAGGAAACTACGAGAACACCCTAGCGGGCGAGCCCTTCCCACAACGGGCGGCTAACGTCACGATGGAAACGTACTACCAGACGGAAAGCAGCTGCATGGAATGCCACTATCACGCTGCAGCCTACGGGGTCGATTATAGCTGGATTCTCTACGACAGGGTGATCAATACCCAGTGAAGCGATACGGTGACACGATTACTGTCACGGCTTAGCTATATTACTCATACCTGGCCTGACAAATAGCGTTAACGGGCGAGCGCCATACGTCTGACGAACTAAAACAACCAAACCCCAAAAACCAAACGCGGAACCGGACACAGTTTCCCGCCGCAGTCGCTGAAACGAAGCAGTTTCAGTCTTTTTGGCGGAGAAACTCGGTGGGTATCATGCCGTTCCAGCGGGCAAAAGCCGGGTGAAAATTCTCCGCCTCGGAGTAGTCCAACAGGGTGGCTATCTCGGCCACATCCAGAGCGGTGATGGTAAGGTATTTGTGAGCCAGTACGTTTTTCACGTCATCTAGGACCGTGCGGAAGCTGACGGATTCGGTGTTATACTTGCGCCTGAGGGTGCGCTCACTGCAGCACAATTTTTCCGCCACCTCGGCGATACCCAGGTACTGAGAAGCTAACTTATTGTTCCTCGAAAAGTGGATTTTTAGAATTCATTGCACCCAATAAACAAACCTAAAGTGAGAACTGGCGACTCGATTGCCAGCGCTAAGGGCCGAATTGTGTCGGCTCAGCCCATGACCTTACGTTAACTTGTCAGTACCCTTTGTGAAACTGCGTCGCAGGGTACCGTGGGGTGCTTGCAGCGCCGACCCGCAAAATCGGAAGATAAAACAGCGGCAGGAAGACGTCCTGCTGCGGTTAAGGGGGCAGGATTTTGACCCCTGGACTTCCTAGCAGTGCGCCGATCGGCACGCGGCAGGCTTGTGGTTCAGGAGGGGTCCTCCATCGCACTTTGCAGATAGTTCTGGATGCCGACTTTTTCAATTAGCCCGAGTTGGGTCTCCAGCCAGTCTACATGCTCCTCTTCTGATTCCAGGATGTCCTCAAATAATTCCCGCGACACATAGTCTTTTACTGACTCGCAGTGAGTGATGGCCTCTTTGAGGTCGGGAATTGCTACCATCTCTAACTGGAGATCGCATTTGAGCATCTCCTGGGTGTTTTCGCCGATTAGCAGCTTGCCCAGTTCCTGAAAATTGGGCAGACCCTGCAGAAATAAAATCCGCTCCGTTAGTTTGTCGGCGTGTTTCATTTCATCGATGGATTCGTGATATTCGTGCTCAGCTAACTCCTTTAGGCCCCAGTCTTTGTACATTCGCGAATGCAGAAAGTATTGATTAATCGCTACGAGCTCATTGCCCAGTACCTTGTTGAGATGCTGGATGACTTTTGTATCGCCTTTCATGGGCCACTCCTCGGAATCTGAAAACCGTATTGTGCCCCCGATGCAGTCCGGTAGTCAACGCTAAGTTACTGATTATTAAGGTTAAAATGGAATAGTAATACGAGTGATTCGCACTTGTGTTTCACTGGCTATACGCGGTGCACGCCAGCAGCAACTGGTGCTCTGGCTCATTTGAAGCTACGATTTAAGGGTTTTTGACGAGGTTAGTGGCGGTGGCGGGACTGGTGAAGCAACTAGCTGATCGCGTAGAAAAGATCTTGTTCCTGTGCGTTATCAAGCAGGCTTTCGCGGAGGATCTCACGCGTCAGGATGCCGCACTTTCCACACTGGTTGGCAACGCCTAGCGTATTGCGTACTTTTTTAAACGAGTTGGCCCCGTCTTCGATAGCCGCACGGATTTGCGCATCAGTTATTCCTTTACAAAGACAGACGTACATAATTCCTGCGGCCTTAAAGTAGTAAGTAGAGTCAGGTTAATCATAATGATAATGATTGTCAATAAGATTACTTCCTTTTTATCGCAGCCACAGACGCCGTGTCGACCAGTGGCGGCCTGGTAATCTCATGTCGACCCAGAATTTGCCGTTTTGACTGTCCATCGCGGTGCGTGTGCGTTGGGCCGGGGCGTCAATGCGCGCTATGGGCGTGGAAAGCCCCGAGGCTAAAACTCCCCGAAAATTAGTCTGCCTTTCGGTCGCCCCACGGTTGACCGAGATAGTACCCCTCCCTATAATGCACAGCCTCGAAATTGGGCCCCAAAGATGGATTGGGTTCAATGTGATGCTGCCGAGGGGCCATCACGATCGGGATAGTTTTGATGCGGGGTGGAGCAGCCTGGTAGCTCGTCGGGCTCATAACCCGAAGGTCGTCGGTTCAAATCCGGCCCCCGCTACCAATTAGCATTGTCGGCTGCAGACGCGACAGTGTGAAGATGAAAAAGCCCCTTTTTAGGGGCTTTTTCGTATATGGAGAATAAAACCGCGCGTGGCGAGCAAAGATCGGCAAATTGCGGACATGCTGGGCCCTACAGTGACAGCCTTAGGCTATGAATTGTGGGGAGTGGAGCATTTGGCGCAGGGTAGACATAGTCTGGTGCGCATCTTCATTGATGGCCCCAACGGAATAACTGTCGACGATTGCGCCGCTGTCAGCCGACACGCTGGTAGCGTGTTGGACGTCGAAGATCCTATCCAGGGTGAGTACACGCTGGAAGTCTCTTCGCCGGGTTTGGATCGACTGCTGTTCAAATTGGCGCATTACCCGCCTTACGTGGGCGAAACAGTCGAATTGCGCCTGCGCAGAGCCATTGAAGGCCGGCGCAGGTTCAAAGGCATTTTAAAAGGAATAGAGGGCGAGGACGTTGTGGTTCAAGTAGATGATCACGAGTTTTTGTTGCCCCACGACGCAATCGAAAAAGCGCGTGTACAACCCCGTGTTTGAACGCGGCAAGTAAACTGACGAGGCGTGAGATGACAAAGGAAATTTTATTGGTAGCTGAAGCTGTCTCCAATGAGAAGGGAGTGTCCGAGGACATCATCTTTGAGGCGATAGAGCTGGCATTGGCGACGGCGACCAAAAAGCGTTACGACGAGGAAGCCGACATCCTGGTCGTTATCGATCGTGAGACGGGAGATTACGTGTCCACTCGTCGCTGGTTGGTGGTACCTGACGATGAAATGGCGTTGTTGGGTAGCCAGTTCACAACCGAGGAAGCCATCGAGGCAGATCCTAAGCTCAAGCCTGGAGATATCCACGAAGAGCCAGTGGAAAATGTCTCCTTTGGTCGCATCGCTGCGCAGACTGCAAAGCAGGTCATCGTGCAGCGTGTCCGCGATGCTGAGCGCGCCCAGGTAGTTGAGCAGTATATGCACAGGGTTGGCGAACTTGTGGCGGGAACGGTGAAAAAGGTTACACGCGACAATGTCATCGTGGATTTGGGGAACAATGCTGAAGGCCTGCTGCCTCGCGAGCAATTAGTTGGCCGCGAGACGTTCAGGGTGAATGATCGAGTACGCTCCATACTGAAAGAAATCAGTACTGAAGCGCGGGGCCCGCAGTTAATCCTGAGCCGTTCGTGTACGGAAATGTTGATAGAACTGTTTAAAATTGAAGTGCCAGAAATTGCAGAGGAAGTGATTCAGATTCGGGCAGCTGCGCGTGACCCCGGTTCCCGCGCAAAAATCGCTGTGAAAACAAATGACCAGCGCATTGATCCGGTGGGCGCTTGTGTTGGTATGCGCGGTTCGCGTGTGCAAGCGGTCTCCAATGAGCTCGATAATGAGCGAGTAGATATCGTGCTGTGGGATGACAATCCCGCGCAGTTAGTGATCAATGCCATGTCGCCCGCGGAGGTAGAGTCCATCGTAGTGGATGAGGACAGCGGCACTATGGATGTCGCGGTCTCGCAGGATAACCTCGCACAAGCCATTGGCCGATCTGGCCAGAACGTGCGCCTGGCGGCACTGCTTACCGAGTGGACTATCAACGTCATGAGCCTTGAAGACGCTGCAGAAAAGCAGGACGCAGAGGCTGGCCAGGTGATAAAGGTATTTGTCGACAGCCTCGATATTGATGAAGACGTCGCTGGAATTCTCGTCGAGGAAGGTTTTGCTACCTTGGAAGAAGTGGCTTATGTGCCACTGGAAGAGATGACAGCTATCGAGGGTTTCGACGAAGAAATCTCCGAAGAGCTGCGTTCCAGAGCGAAGGATGCCTTGTTGACTCAGGCAATTGCCTCTGAGGAAGAATTAGGCGCCAATGAGCCCGCGGCGGACCTGCTTAATATGGACGGTATGGATCGCCACCTGGCGTACTTACTGGCCAGCCACGCAATTGTCACGATGGAAGATCTGGCAGAGCAGGGCGTCGAAGACATTATGGATATCCCCGATATCCCGGATATGACCAAAGAGCGCGCCGGTGAATTGATTATGACCGCAAGGGCGCCCTGGTTTGCCGAAGCTGAGGCCGCGGCGGAAGAATAATCTGGCACTGCAAGGTTAAGCGCACGACGACAGGGTACCAAGGAGATTATTGAATGGGTCAGGTGACAGTACAGCAACTCGCGGAAGTGGTAGGCGCGACATCAGAGCGTCTGTTGACGCAGATGAAAGAAGCGGGCTTGCCACATATGGAAGCGGAAGAAGCTGTGTCTGATGAAGATAAGCAGACGTTGCTTAAATACCTGAAACGCAGTCATGGCGAGCCCACGGACGCGCCCAAGCGCATTACTTTAAAGCGCAAGACTATCAGCACCTTGCGCACCTCGGGTTCGCAGGGGAAGAAAACTGTCAACGTAGAGGTGCGCAAAAAGCGTACTTACGTAAAGCGTGATGCCGAAGAAGGCGTAGATGGCGAAGAATCCATTGAGGAGACACTGGACGAGGAAGTCACGGCCGATGTGGATGTGGCTGTGGATGTATCTGCGGAAGCTGAGGCGGCGGAAACTGCTAAAGCAGAAGCGGCCGCTGAGCGTGAAAAATTAGCTGAGGCTGTGTCGGAGTTGGAATCCAGCGCAGAAGAAGACCCTGCAAACCTGGACCCCGAGATCCTCCGGCAGCGAGCTGCAGCACGTCGCAAGCTTATGGAGGCCGATGAAGCGGCTGCGCGACAGGAGGCGATTGAGGCGCGCAAGGCTCAGGAAGAGCAGGTGAAGGCTGAGGCCTTGGTTCGTAGTAAGGAGAAAGCGCAAGAGGGCACCAAGCGTCCCAAACGATTGCATGATGCGCCGGGTGCCAGCCCAGGTGGTGACGACGATAAACGTAAGCCGCGAAACAGGTTGGGTCGCAACGCACCGGCCGGTCGCGGCAAGCAGCGCAATCACAATTTATCGCTAGCAGATCTGGATTCCGAAACGGGCGGGGGTCGCCGCCGTGGGGGACGCAAGAAGCTTAGGTCGTCTCACGTTGAACATTCCAAGCACGGTTTTGAAATGCCCACTGAACGCAAGATCATCGAAGTTGAGCTCGCGGACCTGGTTTCCGTGGCAGAACTTGCGCAACAGATGTCCGTCAAGTCTGGTGAGGTTATCAAGGAGCTAATGAAGCTGGACGTCATGGCCACGATCAACCAGATGATTGATCAGGATACTGCCACGTTGGTAGTGGAGGAGCTTGGTCACGCAGTGAAGCTTCTCAGTACAGACGCACTTGAAGACAAACTGGAGGAAACTCTGGCCAAGCACGATGGTGTTGAGGAGTCTCGTGCGCCTGTGGTCACCGTTATGGGCCATGTAGATCACGGCAAGACGTCGTTGTTGGATTACATTCGAAAAAGTCAGGTAGCGTCGGGTGAGGCGGGAGGTATTACGCAGCATATTGGCGCATATCATGTAGAGACCGACCGCGGCATGATTTCCTTTCTCGATACGCCGGGGCACGCTGCATTTACCGCAATGCGCGCGCGTGGTGCGAAGAGCACGGACATTGTAATTCTGGTGGTGGCCGCCGATGACGGTGTTATGCCACAGACCGAAGAAGCGGTTAAGCATGCCAAAGCGGCCAAGGTGCCGATTATTGTGGCGGTCAACAAAAGCGACAAGGAAGGCGCCGATCTTGAGCGAATTAAAAGCGAACTTGCTGCTAAAGAAGTTATTCCTGAGGATTGGGGCGGAGAAACACAATTTATCAGTGTATCGGCCCTTACCGGCGACGGCGTTAACGAGCTACTAGACGCAATACTGCTGCAAGCGGAGCTTCTGGAGTTGACAGCGGCCCGCGATGTGCCGGCACAAGGTAGTGTTATCGAGTCCCGTTTGGACAAGGGTCGCGGCCCGGTGGCCTCGCTGTTGATTCAGAGCGGCACCCTGCGCAAGGGCGATATTGTGCTAGCCGGCCTGCAGTATGGTCGGGTGCGCGCCATGCTGGATGAAAACGGGCAACCAATCGAGGAAGCGGGTCCCAGTATCCCCGTAGAAATTCTCGGCCTGGATGCGACGCCCGCCGCGGGAGATCTTTTCGCAGTAGTAGAAAGCGAAAAACGAGCGAGAGAAGTTGCGGCCTTCCGCCAGGAAAAAACGCGCGACAACAAGATACAGCGTCAGCAAGCGGCCAAGCTGGACAACATGTTCGAGAGCATGACCGCAGGCGAGCGAAAAACGCTTAACGTGGTGATCAAGGCAGATGTTCGCGGTTCGCTGGAGGCTATTCAGTCGTCATTACGGGACCTTGGAAACGAAGAAGTGCAGGTGAATATCGTCACTGGCGCTGTCGGTGGTATCACCGAGACGGATGTGAATCTTGCGGTAACCTCCGGCGCCGTGGTGTTTGGTTTTAACGTGCGCGCGGACAACGCTGCGCGTATGCAAGTAGAATCCGAAGCGGTTGACCTTCGTTACTACAATGTTATTTATGATCTGATCGATGATGTGAAATTGGCGCTCACCGGCATGTTGGCGCCTGAGTTGCGAGAGGAGATTGTCGGCATTGCGGAAGTCCGTGACGTATTCCGTTCACCCAAGTTTGGTCAAGTTGCTGGTTGTATGGTGACTGAAGGCGCCGTACATCGCTCTAAGCCGATTCGCGTATTGCGCGATAGTGTGGTGATTTATGAGGGAGAGTTGGAGTCTTTACGCCGTTTCAAGGATGACGCCAATGAAGTACGAAATGGTACAGAGTGCGGCATTGGTGTTAAGAATTACACGGATGTCAAAGTGGGCGACCTCATTGAGGTTTATGAAGTTAAGGAGATTGCGCGCTCATTGTAAGCGGCAATTTGGTGGACTTGATTAATGGCTAAAGAATATGCCAGAACACAGCGAGTGGCGGATCACCTGCAGCGTGAACTGGCTGCATTGATTCAACACGAAGTGCGAGATCCCCGGGTAGGCATGATCAGCATTACCGGAGTGGATGTCAGTCGTGATCTTGGTCATGCCAAGGTCTATTACACTGCGATGGGCAGCGATTCGGGCGAGGATGCCAGTGAGTCTACCGAGGCACTCAACAAGGCAGCGGGGTTTTTGCGAAGCCAGTTGTCTCGGGACAGTGCTATGCGCAGCGTACCGCAGCTGCGGTTTTATTTTGATTCCAGCGTTGGCCGCGGTCGCGATCTGGAAGAGTTGATCCAGCAGGCCGCGGATGCCGACCGCGAACTGGGTTTGCGCGATGATGATAGTGAGGCGGAGAGCTAGCGCTTGGCGAGGCAACGCCGAGGGCGTCCTGTCGATGGTATCTTGATTTTGGACAAGCCGGTGGGGCTTAGCTCTAACCGAGCACTACAGAACGTGAAGCATCTTTATGCTGCAGCAAAGGCTGGTCATACGGGCAGTCTTGATCCGCTCGCCACCGGCGTACTGCCATTATGCTTTGGGGAGGCGACCAAGTTTTCCCAGTATTTACTGGATGCGGACAAGGCGTATGAAAGCACTTTTGTGCTGGGTACGATTACCGATAGCGGTGACGCCGAAGGCAAGGTTCTGGAAGAGCGTGATACCAGTGGTATTACGCAAGTCGACGTCTTAGCGGCGTTGAAAGCTTTCGAGGGCGAAATTCAGCAGGTGCCCTCGATGTTTTCTGCCATCAAGCAGAATGGCCAGCCGCTTTACAAGTTGGCACGCCAGGGCTTGGAGGTGGAGCGTAAATCTCGCTCGGTGGTTATAAAGACGTTGCAAATGCGCGCCTTCCGCCCTGGCGTAACACCAGAGGTGGACATTTTTCTAGAGTGCACTAAAGGCACTTATGTAAGGTCATTGGCAGAAGACCTCGGTAATAGCCTGGGCTGCGGCGCTTTCGTCAGCGCACTGCGTCGAACCAGGGCTGGATCGTTTGAAATTGGCGACAGCATCACCCTGAGTGCGCTGGAGTCGCTGAAGACTAATGGCGAGATCGAGCAAATGGATGAATTTTTGCTGCCCGCCGATGCCGCGCTAGACGGGCTTCCGCTGGTACGCCTTAGCGAATCTGGTGGGTTTTATATGCGCCAGGGGCAGCCGGTAATGGTGCCAAACGCGCCCTGTGATGGTATTGTGCGCGTCGCCCTGGAGACTGGAGAGTTTCTGGGTGTGGCAGAAATATTAGACGATGGGCGTGTTGCGCCGCGTCGACTGATTGTCACCGGGAGGTGACGCGAACCTGTCTGTAAATCTGCACGGACAGGCTCTTTTTTTAGTGCGGTGGGATACACCACTGTGGGCAGATTAAGAATGAGGAACACATAATGGCATTAAATGCTGGTAAGAAAGCAGAAATCGTAAAAGAGTATCAGGTAGGCGATGGCGATACGGGATCCCCGGAAGTACAGGTAGCACTGCTAACGGCGAATATTGAGGAATTGCAGACGCACTTCCAGTCCCACAAACACGACCATCACTCCCGCCGCGGTCTGATCCGCATGGTTAACCAGCGACGTAAGCTGCTGGATTATCTCAAGCGTAAGGATACAGCACGCTACAGTGGTCTGATCAAACGACTCGGCCTGCGTCGATAAGCCGAAACCCTGCCGGGGTGCCCATGGGGGCGCCCCGGTGTCATATTGAGAATTGGAGAATACTTGTGAACCCAGTAACTAAAACATTCCAGTACGGTGGCCAGACGGTTACGCTGGAAACCGGCCGCATAGCGCGGCAGGCCAGTGGTGCGGTCTTGGTGACCGTCGAAAATACTTCAGTACTGTGTACCGTGGTAGCAGAAAAAAAAGAGCGTCCGGGACGCGACTTTTTCCCGCTGGCAGTTCATTACACGGAAAAAACCTACTCAGTTGGTAAAATCCCCGGTGGATTTTTCAAGCGCGAAGCTCGTCCCAGCGAAAAAGAGACGCTCACCTCACGCTTGATTGATCGCCCCATCCGCCCTTTGTTTCCTAAGGGCTTCATGAACGAAGTGCAGGTTATCTGTACAGTAATGTCCGCTGACAAGCACATTGACCCGGATATTCCCGCAATGATTGGCACGTCGGCTGCACTGGCGGTTTCTGGCTGCCCCTTCAACGGACCGATCGGTGGAGCGCGTATCGGTTTTAACGACGCACAGGGTTATATACTGAACCCGACGTACGAGCAGCTGAAAGACAGCAAACTGGACATGATCGTCGCTGGCACCAAAGACGCTGTTCTGATGGTTGAGTCACAGGCTCAAGAGCTGACTGAAGACCAGATGCTCGGTGGTGTCCTGTTCGCGCATCAGGAAATGCAGGCAGTGATACAGGCTATTGATGAGCTGGTCTCCGAGGCGGGTAAACCCCGTTGGGAATGGCAGGCTGCTGCTGTGAACGAAGAGTTGCTGGCTGCGGTTGATGAGCATGTCAAGGTAGATTTGGGAGAGGCCTACCGGATTACTGAAAAAGCAGCGCGCTATGAGCGTGTTGGAGAGATTCGCAATGCTGCTGCTGCGGCATTGGCCGTCGAGGGTGGCCCGTCAGCGGATGACGTAAAGGACATCTTCAAGAAAATTGAGAGGGAGATGGTACGCAAGCGTATCCTTTCCGGTGAACCCCGTATCGATGGGCGCGATAATCGCACCGTGCGCCCGATAGCGTGCGAAGTGGATTTGCTTGCCAAGGTCCACGGCAGTGCGTTGTTCACTCGTGGTGAAACGCAGGCGATTGGTGCTGTTACTTTGGGTTCCACCCGGGATGCGCAGATCATTGACGCGCTGGAAGGCGAACGCCGTGATCCCTTTATGCTGCATTACAATTTCCCTCCCTACTCGGTAGGTGAAGCGGGTCGTGTTGGCTTTACTAATCGCCGCGAAGTGGGCCACGGACGCTTGGCCCGTCGGGGCTTGACTGCTGTGCTGCCAAACAACGAAGAATTCCCATACACCATTCGACTTGTATCGGAGATTACAGAGTCCAACGGTTCAAGCTCCATGGCATCTGTATGCGTTGGCTCCCTGGCGTTAATGGCTGCCGGCGTTCCATTGAAGGCGCCCGTTGCCGGAATCGCGATGGGACTCGTGAAGGAAGGTAATCAGTTTGCAGTGTTGACCGACATTCTTGGCGATGAAGATCACCTGGGCGATATGGATTTCAAAGTGGCCGGTACTGCCGATGGTGTGACCGCTCTGCAAATGGATATCAAGATCGAAGGTATCAACGAGCAGATAATGGAAGTCGCTTTGGAGCAGGCTCAGCAGGCACGTCTGCACATACTGGGACAGATGAATGAAGTGTTGCCGGCAGCTCGTCAGGTTACCTCCGCAGATGCCCCCAGCATGACCACACTGAAAGTCGATTCAGACAAAATTCGGGATATCATTGGTAAGGGCGGTGCAATGATTCGCTCGATCACTGAGCAATCCGGTGCAACCGTTGATATTGATGACGACGGCACAGTGCGTATTTTTGGTCAGGATCAGGCTTCAAGAGATGCCGCAGTGGCATTGGTTGAGGAGATCACAGCCGAAGCAGAAGTGGGCGCTGTGTACACCGGTACCGTTGCTCGCATCGTAGACTTTGGCGCCTTCGTTAATATCCTTCCCGGTAAGGATGGCCTGGTGCATATCTCACAGATCGCTAATGAGCGTGTTGAGAATGTCACTGACCACCTTTCAGAAGGTGAAGAAGTGCGGGTCAAAGTGCTGGACGTTGATCAGCGCGGTCGGATTAAGCTCTCGATCAAAGAGCTGCTTGAAGATGAGGCGGTACAAGCGCCTGCCCCTGAAGCTGCCGGCTAAGCGTCTGCAGCGCTGTCAGAATAAGAAGGGGTGTGTCGAAAGGCGCACCCTTTTTTTTTGATTAGCGGGGCCGGTTTGCTACCAGATTCTCCACGACGGAAGGGTCTGCAAGCGTGCTGGTGTCGCCCAGATTATCCAGTTCGTTCTCGGCTATTTTGCGCAGTATGCGGCGCATGATTTTGCCGGAGCGCGTTTTGGGTAGTCCGGGTGCCCACTGAATGATGTCGGGTTTAGCAATTGCGCCAATGGCTTTAGTGCAAAGTGCGAGTAGTTCTGCGCGCAGTGCCTCTGTGGGCTCCACTCCGTGCATGGGTGTGACATAGGCATAAATTCCCTGGCCCTTGATGTCGTGGGGGTAGCCTACTACGGCGGCTTCTGCAACCTGTGGGTGCAGTACCAGGGCGCTCTCCACCTCGGCGGTGCCCATACGGTGCCCCGATACGTTGAGTACATCGTCAACACGGCCGGTGATCCAGTAGTATCCGTCTTCGTCGCGTCGAGCACCGTCGCCGGTGAAGTAGTAACCGGGGTAGGGTTTGAAGTAGGTATCTATCATGCGCTGGTGGTCACCGTACACAGTGCGTATTTGGCTGGGCCAGGATGATTTGACCACCAGGTAACCTGCCCCATCACCCTCGACTTCCTCTCCTTCTTCATTCAGCAAGGCCAGTTCAACGCCAAAAAATGGATGACTGGCGGAGCCGGGCTTCAACGCGGTGGCACCCGGCAGTGGAGTGATCATATGGGCGCCCGTTTCGGTTTGCCACCAGGTATCTACAATCGGGCAGCGGCTATCTCCAACCACCTTGTAATACCATTCCCAGGCTTCAGGATTGATGGGCTCACCGACAGTGCCCAGTAGACGCAGGCTCGCTCGGGAGCTGCGGGTAACCGGATCATTGCCCACTGCTTGCAGTGCACGTATCGCAGTGGGTGCAGTGTAGAAGATATTGACCTGGTGTTTATCGATGACCTCCCAGCAGCGTCCTGCGTCCGGATAGGTGGGGATTCCTTCGAACATCAATGAAGTGGCGCCGTTGGCGAGGGGCCCATAGACGATATAGGTGTGACCGGTAACCCAGCCGACATCGGCAGTGCACCAGTAAATGTCACCTTCTTGATAGTCAAATACGTACTTGAATGTCATCGCGGACTGCAGCAGGTAGCCACCGGTAGTGTGCAACACACCTTTGGGCTTGCCGGTAGAGCCAGAGGTGTAGAGTATGAAGAGCGGGTCTTCTGCATCCATGGATACCGGAGTGCAATCGTTCTCGGCCAGGTCTACCGTCTCGTGGTACCAGATATCCCGCCCCTCCTGCCAATTGATGTTTCCACCAGTGCGCTTGACTACAAGGCAGGTATGAACCTGCGGGCAAGATGTCAGCGCTTTATCGGCATTTGCTTTCAGCGAAATATTTTTGCCACCACGCACACCTTCGTCGGCTGTTATCAGGGTCTGGCAGTTTGAATCCAGTATGCGATCTTTCAATGCCTCGGGAGAGAATCCGCCAAATACGACAGAGTGCACCGCGCCGATCCGGGTGCAGGCCAACATGGCGTAGGCAGCCTCCGGAATCATAGGCATGTAGATACACACGCGATCGCCCTTTTTAATACCGCGTGCTTTGAGCGTGTTGGCGAGCTTGCACACATGATTTTTCAGGTCGCTGTAGGTGATGTGTGAACTGGTCTCGGGGTCGTCACCCTCCCAGATCAATGCGGTCTGGGAGGCGCGTTGTGGGAGGTGGCGGTCAATGCAGTTGTAACTGACATTGAGCTTGCCGCCGGAGAACCATTGCGCGTCCCCGTTGACGAAGTCATAACTGACGACGCTGTTCCAGGTTTTGTCCCAGGACAGGAATGCGTTTGCCATTTCTGACCAAAAGCCCTCAGGGTCTGCAATAGACCTCTCATAGGTCGCGCGGTAGCTCGCGGCATTGAAATAGGCATTTGAGAAGTTCGTGGGGACCGCGCGGGTAGAAGATTCAGACATGGTGACCCTGCAATTGTTATTAGGCTAAAGCAAGAATAACACTGTGCCGACCCAGTAGTGCAAGTCAGTAGGAAGTGATTGCGAAAGAAACAGTGGAGCGCTTAGTGACCGCCGGCGAGCATGCCCCAGTCAGATACGGGGTTGAGCGACAATCTCATGTTGTCGATGAGGCGCGTCGATCCGAGCCGGGCCGCCGCAAGTATCGCAATTTCTTCCGTGTCATCGGTGACGGTAAGAAGCGTGCGCGCGTCTCGGATGGTGAAGTAATCAGTGTCAAAGCCCGCCTGAAGGAGTTGCATGCGGGCGTGTGATTCCAGTTGCAGGAAATTATCAAAGCCGCAGGCGATGGCCTCGCGGCAGCTACTCAATGTTTGTTGCAAAATGGGCGCCACGCCTCTCTGATCGAAGGTGAGATGGCCATTGCGCGAGCTCTTGGCGAGGCCATCCTGGTCGCGTGTAGTCGCAACGCCGAGGATTTCTATAGGCATACACAAGTCGTTGACCATTTTGCGCACGATAGATAATTGCTGGAAGTCTTTCTCACCAAATACGGCGACATCGGGCTGCACAATATTGAATAATTTGCTGACCACGGTAGTGACACCGTCGAAGTGACCGGGCCGACTCTGTCCGCACAAGGTCTCTCCCAGCTCTGGCACATGCACCACTGTCTGGGACTGCATCCCTTTGGGATAAATTTCCTCGACAGCAGGCGCGTACAAGACCTGCACGCCTTCAGCAAATAACTTTTCCTTATCTGCGGCGAGTGTGCGCGGGTAGGCTTCAAGATCTTCACCGGGGCCAAATTGCAGTGGGTTGACAAAAATACTGACGACGACAACGTCACAACGTTGCCGGGCCTTGCGGACCAGATTCAAATGACCTTCATGCAGATTTCCCATGGTGGGGACGAAGGCAATGCTTTGGCTGTTAGATCGGAAGCCACATAGCGCGGATTGTAACTGAGCGTTGCTGCTATAAGTTCGCATATCTACCTGATCCCTGAGTGACGGGTTGGTGACGCTAAACCAGTAAAAAGCCACTAGTTTTAACCTGCTCCGAGGGTTCGTTTACCGCCGGACTGGATGGGAAGTATGCCCCAACCCCCTGCACTGGGCAATGGGTTTTTAGGGAATATTCACACAATCTGTTACCAAAAGAAGCAATTACGGGGCAGGAAATGCGTTTAGCCGCCACATTTTGTAAGTTTGCACTTACTAACTGTGGTGCTGAATAAACGGCGCTGGGCGTCTCGCTAACTGTAGGTATGTTCTTCCTGTGGATACTGGCCTGATTTGACTGCATCGACAAACGCCTTGAGGCC